>CAMDTB010000024.1 GCA_945907245.1 Rhizobium sp. Q54 | reverse complement strand
TTTCCTTTCCGGGTCGACTTCCGCTTGACCTTCGCAGGGTCGTACCTCCAGATACGATAATCATTAGTGGCGTTGCCGCGATGGCCCTTTGCACCCGTCGATACGAAGGTCAGTCGGTATTCCCTGACACGCTTGTCCTCCCGACTGTGTGCCATCGACAGCTCGAGAAAGCCATGCTCCATCAGTTCCGTAATGGCGGGTGCGATAAAGTGAAAACCCCTCCTGTTCAGCCTCTTCGCGATCTCGCGATAACCAATGCCGATCTTGCCGTTGTTGGAGCCATTGAATTTGTAGACGATCTCAAAGAATACTGCCCGTGCATCCACGCTCAAATGCAGGTAGGCCTCACTTTCCATGACAATGTGGGGCATTCCTGTCCAAGGTTTGCCGCCCGTGTCGGCCACGTGGTCAGGTTTTTTCTTCTTCGCCATTATACCGTCCTCCCCTCTACGCGCCGGGGAGTACGTCTAGACTGGAGCAGATCAAGTGCCGCCTGAGCAAACGGGCTGAGCGCGTGGTTGTCATCCGGCATGATCGCCTCGGGCGGACTTGCGGATCTGTGCCGGTGGCAGTGCCGCCAGGAACGCGTTCAAGCTGTCGGCGGTTACAACCGTGCGCCCGCCGAGTGCGCGGGCATCTAAAAACCCTCCCGCTATAAGCTGATAGAGTTTTGTTCGCCCGACGCACAAGGCATCACAGGCCTGCTTGATCGAGTAAACGAGTCTTTCCGAGGTCGTATTCATTTTAGCACCCAACAGTTCGTTGATGACCATTGGGACTCTAGCGGCCTCTTATTCGCTGCGAAGCGGACCGACGCTTAAAGGGTTTGTCCGTTTTGTTTTTTTGATCGCCTCAGTTCTTTAGAGACGGCTTCGGCTTTATGTGGATGGTCTGGATCCATGAGGGCAAACAATTCAACGACAAACATAACGGCCGGGCTCGTGGGATGTCCAACACCTGCTCTCTTCATGCCGAGAGCGCCCAGTATTTTCAGCGCATGGTCCGCGAGTGCGGCGGCGTAAGAATGCCAACCAGTCAGCCGTTTGCCGTTAGCGAGCGGCGGGAAATACCGAGAGGCACGCGAGGCAGCGGATAGAATCTTCTCCAAAGCCTCTATGCGTGCTCGCGCGTTCTTTATGGCAGGGAAAACCGGACTGGTGCTGGAAAATTCCGCTTTTTCCTCAGCAATCACCAGAGGGGCATCATGTTTGATAGCCAACAACGCGTCGCGCAGCCTTTGCCGCGCCGCCTCAGACCCTGCCTGCTTCTCCCATCTCTCGCCGAGGTAAGCGGGGGTGCCGACCCGGTTCATGTACGCAAGCAATTCGCCGAATAATTTGACGGCTTCGGGACAATTTTTGATATCGCTCGCATTGAAGCCGGTCGCCTTTAAGGGAGCCGCCTTGGGCGCCTTTAAGGGAGCCGCCCTGGTCGCCTTTAAGGCAGCCGCCTTGGTCGCCCTTGAGGCAGCCGCCTTGGCACCATCCTCGGCAGCCCTGGAGATGGCTTTCTCGAATGCGCGATAAACTTCACCCTCATTATAGGGGGGCGCATCAAGGCCGGCCATTTGATGCCCCCCGTATGGCGTGGACATTATCGCCAACAGGCGCAGGCCGGTCACAGAACTCGGCCCAGTCATTCATCAGTCCGCGACGCTTCTCAAGTAGATCGCCACGGCGGTACGCCGCCTCGACGGCGGTCTTCACAACATGGGCCAAAGCGGCCTCGGCAACCTCGTGGGGGTGCGACGTACTTTCAGCGGCAAAGTCTCGAAAGGAGGACCTGAAGCCATGCGGCACGGCTCGCGCCTGCATCCGACGCATCACTTCTGTCATGGACATGTTTGACAATGGGTGGCCATGCCGTGCGCCGGGGAACACGAATTCGTCGGGATCTGTGGTCGGCCGCCATGCAGCCATTTGCTTCAGGGCCGCGATTGCGGGGCCAGACAATGGAACAGCGTGCTCCTTCTTGGCCTTCATCCGACTGGCTGGAATAGTCCACAGGGCATTGTCGGTATCCATCTCGGACCACCGTGCCCCCAGGGTCTCTCCGCTCCTGCCCGCAGTGTAGATGGTAAACTCCAGTGCTCTGGCCCCAATGCCCTTCTGTTGCTTCAGAAGGACCATGAACGCCGGCACATCCTGCCACGGCAGAGCGGGATGGTGGACGACGGAAGCTATCTTGCTACGCTTTGGAAGGTTGTGGGCGATATTCCCCTTCCATGCTGCCGGGTTGTCGCCATGACGCCACCCGCGCGATTTGGCAAAATCCAGGATGGCTTCAACGCGGCCACGCAATCGTGAGGCCGTTTCGGCCTTCACCGTCCAGATCGGCCCCAAGGCCGCCATCACGTGTCCGGTGGCTATTTCCGAAACCGGGATGTCCCCAAAGTGCGGGTATGCGTATGTCTTGAGTGTATTCGCCCATTGCTGGGCATGCTTGGGATTGCGCCAGCCAGCCTCATTCGCTGCAATATAGCGCTCGGCTGCCTCCTGAAAGGTGACAGCGCGGCTCGCCGCATTCTGCCGCGCAGCCCTTGCGGCCCTTTCATCAGCATCCCGCCTGGCAAGCGGGTCGATGCCCGCACGGACCAATTTGCTCAGCACAGCGGCTTTCTCACGGGCCTCGGCTAGCGGCACAGAGCCTGATGAGGCGCCCGCTCTGCCGAGCCCCATTTCTCGCATCTTGTGGCTGGGCATCGTGTACCGGAACACCCACGAGCGTAGGCCGCCGTCCCGAACGAGAAGATAAAGGCCTCCGCCGTCGCCGTATCGGCCCGCACTCGCCGTTCTCACTTTCGCGGCGGTCAGGGCATTTGTGAGGCGCGGCATCTGCGTGATCCATTAGGGCGCAGGATCCATCCCCTAAGCCATCCCCTAATAATATCGCCGAACAGGGGCGAACACAACCAGACGGTCGCGATCAGTATTTATCAAAAAATGGCGGTTCTGTGAGGGTTTTCTAGTGCTCCGCGAACGGATGCGAACGGCAGAAAACAAGGTAATGGCGGAGAGGATGGGATTCGAACCCACGATACGGCTTTTGACCGTATAACGGTTTAGCAAACCGCCGCCTTCGGCCACTCGGCCACCTCTCCGCCGCCGTTGGTAGCGAAGGGACGAATGGGTGTCAACGGTTTAGCCTGCGGCGTCGACATTTACGGCTGGTCGAGATCGTCGACGTCGAGCTGGCCGCTGAGTCGGCGCTGTACGTGGGACCACGACATGCCGACGCCCATCACGATGGTGAGGATGAACTCGACCACCAGGACGATCATGATGGGCGAGCCCACGTCGACGAGGTTGAAGTCAGCCAGCAGCCACACGAAGACCCCGAACACCGCCACAACCAGTGCGATTCCGAGCAGGCCGAGGGACAGCCAGGTGGCGCGAAAGTAAACCGCGAAGCCGGCCAGCAGCAGCAGGCCGACGAGGATCTTCAGCGGCACGTTGCCTGCGCCCGCGTCGGCGCCGGACGCCATGACCCAATGGAAATACGACCAGCCGGTCGGGTTGAACGTGGCGAACACCAGCGCGGCGGCGGCCAGCCACCGCACCATGAAGCCCGTCCAGCTCAACCCGCCCCCGGCCGCCACCGCTGGCGCCCTAAGGCGATTCGGCCGCCGCCATGCCCGTGGTGGCGGGCTTGACGAACTTGAGGGTCATGCGGTCGCTCTCGCCGATCTGGGTGTACCGCTCGCGGTCCTGGTCGCCCAGGCGCAGTGTCGGCGGCAGCGTCCAGACACCCTTGGGATGGTCGCGGGTGTCGAGCGGGTTGGCGTTGATCTCGGAATGCTCGACCGCCAGGAATCCGGCGGCCTCGGCCAGCTTGATCACGTGCTCCTGGGTGACGTAGCCGGTAGCGGCAAGCGGATCCTGGGGCAACTCCGGATCGCCGCGGTGCTCCTCGACGCCCAGGATGCCGCCCGGCTTCAGCGCCCTGAACATGGCGGAGAATACCTGGTCGGCGTAGCCGCCCGACATCCAGTTGTGGACGTTGCGGAAGGTCAGCACCATGTCGGCGGAGGCCTCGGGCACGATGTCGATGGTGGTCGGGCCGAGCGTCGCATAGGACAAGGTGCCGTACACTGCCTTGTTGGCGTCGATCTTGTCCTTGAGCGCCTTGTTGAGCTTGGGGCCGTAGCCGGTGCCGTCGCCCTCTTCGAAAATCGCCGCCGTGTATTTGCCTTTGCCGGCGACGTAAGGCGCGATGATGTCGGTGTACCAGCCGCCACCGGGCCAGATTTCCACCACATGCATCTCGGGCTTCAGGCCGAAGAAGGTCAGCGTCTCGACAGGATGGCGGTACTTGTCGCGCAGGCGATCCTCGGGCTTGCGCTGCTGGCCGATAACGATGGCCTCGAGCGAGCCTGCCGCCGGTTGCTTCGCGGCCGGCGTGCCATCGGCGGACTCAGGCGCCAGGGATGGCGGCTTGGGGGCGTCCTGCGTGCCGCCGTCACAGGCGGCGAGAAGGGCGGCCGTCAACAGCGCGGCCAGGGTGAACGGTGTGCGCATTGGTCCTCCGGGGTTCCCTTTTGGACCGGCAGCATAGCCTGCCTGAACCGGCCGCGCTACCCGGGGACGGTCGTCCCCGGGGGACGTCGGATCAGCGGCTCAGCACCCACTCGCGGGCCAGCTTCTGGGCCTCGGCGACCTCGGCCGGGCTCATCAGCTCGGCGAGGTCGGCGCGCTCTTCACGAGCCCGGATGTCGCCCAGCATGGCGGCGATGTTGAACCACTTGTGGGCGCGGACATAATCGACCGGCTCGCCGTGGCCCGTCGCATAGGCGAGGCCCAGCTCGAAATAGGAATCCGCATCTTCGGTGACAGGCGACGCGACAGGCGCGGGCGCGCTGTACGAGAAGCTGTGGGTTGTATCGAACATGACTGGTTACTCCGTGTCTGTATGTTCACAACACGGATATCCTGCGACCAGTTCCATGAACGGAATCTTAACGGAATACCGAAATCGCCGGATCGCAAAAAAGGAAGCGGCGGCCACAAGCCGCCGCTTCCGTCCGCATAATTAGTCCTGACTTCAGGAAACCGCCTTCGCGGCGGCCTCGCGCGCGGCGCGGACCTTGTCGTTGGTCTGGTTGAACAGCAGCGCCCGGCGCTCCTTTTCCTCCTCCTCGGTCAGCTTGCGGTCGCCGAACTCCCGGCCGACCTTGCGGCCCTTGTCGACGGCGGGGCGCGCGCCGACCTGGTCGATCCAGCGCTTCAGATGGGGGAACGGCTCCAGCACGCCTTCGTTGATGATGCGCGGCAGCAGGAACGCCCACGGCCAGGTGATCATGTCGGCGATGCTGTAGTCGGGACCGGCCAGATATTCGTTCACCGACAGCTGGGCGTCCATCACGCCGGACAGCCGGTCGACCTCGCCGACAAAGCGTTTGGTGCCGTACTCGAGCTGCTCGGGCTTGTCGGTCAGGTTCTTGGCGTAGTTCTTGAAATGGTTGGCGTTGCCCATCATAGGGCCCAGGTTCGCCATCTGCCAGTGCACCCATTGCAGCACCTTGTAGCGGCCGGCGCCGGACGTCGGCAGGAACTGGCCGGTCTTGTCGGCCAGATATTCCAGGATGGCGCCGGATTCGAAGATCGACAGCGGCGCCCCGCCGCCGATCGGGTCGTTGTCGACGATGGCCGGCATGCGGTTGTTGGGGCTGATGCGCAGGAAGCCGGCCTTGAACTGGTCGCCGCCGCCGATGTCCACGGGGACGATGCTGTATGGCAGGCCGGTCTCCTCCAGCATGATGGTGACTTTCCACCCGTTGGGCGTGGGCCAGTAGTGCACGTCGATCATGGATCGCTCCCGGTGAAGTTCTGTCTCGCGCGACAGGATGGCCGAGACGGCCGGCACTGGCAACCGGGGCGCGGACCGTCACCAGTGCAGGTGCGCAAGGGATGGGTGCGGCGATGCGCGGCGCGCTATTGCGTTGGCCTCGGGGGTCGCAGACCGCATACTGCGCGCCGTGCCCTTTTCTCCCGGCGAAAATACATGCCAGCAACCGGACTGATGCGGATCACCTTCCTCGGCGCCGTCGGCACCGTGACCGGGTCGAAATACCTGGTGCGCGCCGGCAAGGCGCGGTTGCTGGTGGATTGCGGCCTGTTCCAGGGGTTCAAGAACCTGCGGCTGCGCAACTGGGCGCCGCTGCCGCTGGACCCGTCGTCACTCGATGCGGTGATCCTGACCCATGCGCATCTGGACCATTCGGGCTATCTGCCGCTGCTGGTGCGCAACGGCTTTCGCGGGCCGGTGCTGTGCACGCCCGGCACCGCCGATCTGTGCGAGATCCTGCTGCGCGACAGCGCCATGCTGCAGGAAAAGGACGCCGAGTTCGCCAACCGTCACGGCACGTCGAAGCACCATCCCGCCCAGCCGCTCTATACCCGCAAGGACGCCGACCGGGCGCTGGAGCAGCTGCGCGGCATCGACTATGGCGAGGACACGCGGATCGGCAACGGCGTCACCCTGCGCTTCGAGCGGGCCGGGCATATCCTGGGATCGGCGCTGACGCGGCTGACCTGGAAAGGCACCAGCCTGCAGTTCACCGGCGACCTGGGCCGCCCGGAATCCGCCACCATGCCGCCGCCGGCGCGGGTCGAGGAAGCCGACTACCTGGTCGTCGAATCCACCTATGGCGACCGCCGCCATCCGGACACCGACCCGGAAGACGCGCTCGCCGAGGTGATCAACCGCACCAGCCAGCGGGGCGGCACGGTGGTGATCCCGTCCTTCGCGGTGGGACGCACCCAGACCCTGCTCTATCACCTGTCGCGTCTGAAGCAGGCGAAGCGGATCCCGGACCTGCCGGTGTTCCTCGACAGCCCCATGGCGATCAACGCCACGGAGATGTTCGCCCGCCACCAGGGCGACCACAAGCTGACGCACCGGCAGTGCCAGGAGGCGTTCCGGGTGGCGACCTATGTGCGCACGCCCGAGGACTCGCGGGCGCTGGACCGTTCGGCCATGCCGATGGTGCTGGTGTCGGCCAGCGGCATGGCGACGGGCGGCCGGGTGCTGCATCACCTGACCCACTTCGCACCGGATCCGCGCAACACCATCCTGTTCGCCGGCTTCCAGGCCGGCGGCACCCGGGGCGCGGCCATGGTGGCCGGCGCCGGCGAGGTTAAGATTTTCGGCCAGTACGTGCCGGTGAAGGCGGACGTGCGCAACCTGGACATGTTCTCGGCCCATGCCGACGCCGACGAGATCCTGGGCTGGCTGGGGCAGTTCCGCCGCCCGCCGACGATGACCTTCATCACCCACGGCGAGCCCGCGGCCTCCGACGCGCTGCGTCACCGCATCGAGGAAAACCTGGGCTGGGCTTGTACAGTGCCCGACTACAAGGACCGCTTCGACCTGGACTGACGGCGGCTCAGTCGATCTTGTCGCGGATGCCGTAGAATTCCCGCTTGGGCCACAGGAAGTCGATGCGGGTGCGGTGGATCTTCCACTCGCCGTTCACCTTCTTGTAGATGTCGTCATAGATGCCGAACAGGGTGAGCGGATTGGGCGCGCCGGGCGCCACGTTCAGGTTAAGCTGGTACCAGCGGCCGTTGGCGGTTTGCTTGTCGATCAGCTTGATCCACGGGTTGGTGACCGCGTGCATCTGGGAATGCTCCAGCCGGCCGCTGCCATAGAGGAAATCGTGGTAGCGGGCGCGGATCTGGTCCTTGCCGACCCAGTTGCCGCCGAAATTCGGGCCGAACTCGCAGACCGCGTCGTCGGTGAAAAGGCTGACCAGCTCGTCAAGCTTGTTGCCGTCATAGTAGTGGGAATAGAGATGGCGCATCTGCTTGATGGCCTCGATCTCGAGCAGTTCCTCGATGATCATGAAATCCTCCCGGTCGGTTCGGCGGCGAGCCTAGCGCATGGGCCGGAGAGGGCCAAGCCTTCACGCGTGAATTTTCGTAAGGCCGCACGGATCGAGTTCCCGGTAACATATGCAGCAGCCTCACATCAGTCGTCATACCGCCGAAGGGCGGTATCCAGTCCCCACTAGAAGACCGGCGCGAAGCGCGCCGGACTGTCTAGTCTGGGTCCCGGCCTTCGCCGGGATGACGACTGAAGAAACAGATCACCCCAGCTTCTTCTTCAGCAGCTCGTTGACCTGGGCCGGGTTGGCCTTGCCCTGGCTCTGCTTCATGACCTGGCCGACAAACCAGCCGATGACCTTGGGGTTGGCGCCGCCGTCGTACTGGGCGACCTGGCCGGGGTTCTCGGCAATGATCCGATCGACGATGCCTTCGATGAAGCCGGTGTCGGTGATCTGCTTCAGGCCCTTTTCCTCGACGATCGCCGCCGGATCGCCGCCGGTCTCGACCATGATCTCGAACACGTCCTTGGCGATGCGGCCCGAGATGGTGTTGTCGGCGATCAGGTCGATCAGCTTGCCCAGATTGGCGGCGGTCACCGGGCTTTCGGTGATCGACACGCCTTTCGCGTTCAGCGCGGCGAACAGGCTGCCGGTGACCCAGTTGGAGGCCTGCTTGGGGTCGCGGCCCTTGGCCACTTCCTCGAAATAGACGCCGATCTCGGGCTCGGAGACCATGACGCCCGCGTCGTAGACCGACAGGCCGAAGTCGCGCATCAGGCGGTTCTTCTTCTCGTCGGGCAGCTCGGGCAGGCCGGCCTTGATCTCGTCGACCCACGCCGGATCGAGTTCCAGCGGCAGCAGGTCGGGATCGGGGAAGTAGCGGTAGTCGTGCGCCTCTTCCTTCGAGCGCATGGAACGGGTGACACCCTGCGCCACGTCGTAGAGGCGGGTTTCCTGCACGATCTTGCCGCCGTCCTCGATGACGTCGATCTGGCGGCGCGCCTCGTATTCGATGGCCTGCTGCACGAAGCGGACCGAGTTGACGTTCTTGATCTCGCAGCGCGTGCCCAGCGGGCCGCCCGGCTTGCGCACCGACACGTTGACGTCGGCGCGCATGGAGCCCTGCTCCATGTTGCCGTCGCAGGTGCCGATGTAGCGCAGGATGGTGCGCAGCTTCTTCAGGTAGGCGCCCGCCTCTTCCGACGAGCGCATGTCGGGCTTCGACACGATCTCCATCAGCGCCACGCCGGACCGGTTCAGGTCTACATAGGTCATGGTCGGGTGCTGGTCGTGCATCGACTTGCCGGCGTCCTGCTCCAGGTGCAGGCGCTCGATGCCGACTTCCTTGGTCTCGCCGTCCTTCAGGTCGAGGGTGATGATCCCCTCGCCCACCACCGGCTGCTTGTACTGGGAGATCTGGTAGCCCTGCGGCAGGTCGGCGTAGAAGTAGTTCTTCCGGTCGAAGATCGAATAAAGGTTGATCTGGGCGTCGAGCGCCAGGCCGGTGCGCACCGCCTGCTCGACACAATAGGCGTTAATCACCGGCAGCATGCCGGGCATGGCGGCGTCGACCAGGCTGACCTGGGTGTTGGGCTCGGCGCCGAACTCGGTCGCCGCGCCGGAGAACAGCTTGGAATTGGAGGTGACCTGGGCGTGGACCTCGAGGCCGATGACCACTTCCCACTCGCCGGTGGCGCCGGAAATCAGCTTGGACATCACGCGGCCTCCTTCCACCAGATTCTGGGCCGGGCGCCGAATGCGGCGGCCTGCTCGATGACGTGGCCCACCTTCAGCACGGTCTCCTCCTCGAACGGACGGCCGAGGATCTGCAGGCCGAGCGGCAGGCCCGCGCCGCAGATGCCGGCGGGCACCGACATGCCCGGGATGCCGGCCAGCGAGGCCGGCACGGTGAACACGTCGTTGAGATACATGGAGATCGGATCGTCCGACTTCTCGCCCGGCGAGAACGCCGAGCACGGCGCTGTCGGCGTCAGGATCGCGTCGACCCGGCCGAACGCCTGCTCGAAATCCTGAGCGATCAGGGTGCGGACCTTCTGCGCCTTCAAATAG
Organism: Rhizobium sp. Q54; assembly: GCA_945907245.1. Classification (GTDB taxonomy): domain Bacteria; phylum Pseudomonadota; class Alphaproteobacteria; order SMXS01; family SMXS01; genus RI-34. The sequence goes on along the minus strand of CAMDTB010000024.1, from coordinate 35,464 downwards.
TAGGCGTCGTAATAACCGGCCGACAGCACGTACGTGCCGATCAGGATGCGGCGCTGGACTTCCTCGCCGAAACCGGCGCCGCGGGTGTTCTCGTACATCTCGATCAGGTTGCCGCCCTGCTCGCGCAGGCCGTAGCGCACGCCGTCATAGCGGGCCAGGTTGGAGCTGGCCTCGGCCGGGGCGACGATATAGTAGGTCGCCAGGGCGTATTTGGTGTGCGGCAGGGAAATGTCGACGATCTGGGCGCCGGCGTCCTTCATCCACTGGATGCCGCGATCCCACAGCGCCAGCACGTCGGGCGGCGTGCCGTCCATGCGGTATTCCTGCGGTATGCCGATCTTCAGGCCGCGGATATCGCCGGTCAGCGCCTTGCGGTAGTCGGGCACGGGCGTGTTGATCGAGGTGGAATCCTTGGGATCGTAGCCGGCCATGGAGCGCAGCATGATCGCCGCGTCTTCCACGTTGCGGGTGATCGGCCCGGCCTGGTCGAGCGACGAGGCGAAGGCGATGATGCCCCAGCGCGAGCAGCGGCCATATGTCGGCTTGATGCCCGCCAGGCCACAGAAGCTGGCCGGCTGGCGGATCGAGCCGCCGGTGTCGGTGCCGGTCGCGCCCATGGCCAGGCGCGCGGCGACCGCGGCGGCCGAGCCGCCCGACGAGCCGCCCGGCACGCGGGCCTTGCCGTCGGTGGTGCGCCACGGGTTCTGGACCGGGCCATAGAAGCTGGTCTCGTTGGACGAGCCCATGGCGAATTCGTCGAGGCTGACCTTGCCCAGCATCACCGCGCCGTCGCGCCACAGATTGGCGGTGACGCTCGATTCATAGGGCGGCTTGAAGCCGTCGAGGATGTGGCTGGACGCCGTGGTCAGCACGCCCTTGGTGCAGAACAGGTCCTTGATGGCGAGCGGGATGCCGTTCAGCGGCCCGGCATCGCCCGAGCGGCGCGCGGCATCGGCGGCGTCTGCCATCTCCAGCGCCTTGTCCGGCGTCTCGGTGGTGAAGGCGTTGAGCGCGCGGCCGTTCTCGACCTCGGCGATATAGGCCTGGGTCAGCTCGCGCGAGGTGAACTCGCCCTTGTCGAGGCCGGACAATGCGCCGGCGATGGTGAGATCCGTCAGTTCGCTCATTATTCGATCACTTTCGGCACGGCGAAGAAGCCGTTCTGGGCATCGGGGGCGTTAGCCAGCACGTCGGCCTGCCGGTCGCCGTCGGTGACGACGTCGTCACGCCTGGGCAGCCGCGCATGCACCACGCTGGTCAGCGGCGGCACGTTGTCCGTGTTCACCTCGCCGAGTTGCTCGACCCATGCCAGCAGCTGGTTGAGCTCGCCCGCGAGGGGATCGAGCCTGTCTTCCGGCACCTTGAGGCGCGCCAGATGGGCGATGCGTGCGACCGTTTTCGTATCAACCGACATGGATGTTCCAAATTGTGCCGGGGCGATGACCACCCCCTGTTCCGAAGGCGCGGAAATTAGCCCGGATGGGGCGGCTCGGCAAGGTTGCGTGGTGCGTGGCATCCCTCCATGATTGTCATCCCGGCGAAAGCCGGGACCCAGACCTTTCCTGCCACTCCAAAGCCCTGCGATGCTGGGTCCCGGCCTTCGCCGGGATGACAGAGGGATTAGGGGTCGCGGAGGCGACAAGGCGGCCGATGCCCGAACTTTCCCTGACCGAGCTGAAAGCGGCGCTCCCACGCGGCGGGCGGCTGCTGGGCCTCGACCTTGGCTCGAAAACCATCGGTCTCGCGGTCAGTGACGGCGCGCTGATGGTGGCCAGCCCGATCGAGACCATCCAGCGCACCAAATTCACTGCCGACGCGACGAAGCTGCTGGCCATCGTCGATGGACGGCAGGTGGCCGGTCTGGTGCTCGGCCTGCCGGTCAACATGGACGGGACGGAAGGGCCGCGCTGCCAGTCGACGCGTCAGTTCGCCCGCAACCTGCTCGGTATCCGCGACATCGCCCTCGCCTTCTGGGACGAGCGGCTGTCCACCGCCGCCGTGCAGCGGGCCATGATCGACGCCGACGTAACGCGGGCGAAACGAGCCAAGGTCGTTGACCAGATGGCCGCCGGGTATATCCTTCAGGGCGCACTGGATTTTCTGCGCCGCAACTGACGCTTGCCGGAGGACCTGCTTGACCCTATACACCCGGCTTCAATGACAAAAATCGACGGCATCAGGCATCTTCTCGGAATCGAGGGGATGAAACCGCAGGAGATCGCTGCGCTCCTCGACCTTGGCGATTCCTACCTGGAACGCTATCGGGGCGGGAAGAAGATCAAGAAGGTCATGAAGAACCGGACCCAGATCAACCTGTTCTTCGAGGAGTCCACCCGCACATCCACGTCCTTCGAGCTGGCCGGCAAGCGGCTGGGCGCGGACGTCATCAACATGGTCACCTCGACATCGTCGATCAAGAAGGGCGAGACGCTGATCGACACCGCCATGACGCTGAACGCCATGCGCCCGAGCGTGCTGGTGATCCGGCACGGATCGTCGGGCGCGGCGGCGCTGCTGGCGCAGAAGGTCAACTGCGCGGTGATCAACGCCGGCGACGGCCGCCACGAGCATCCGACCCAGGCGCTGCTCGACGCCCTGACTATCAGGCGGCGCAAGGGCCGCATCCAGGGCCTGACCGTGGCGATCTGCGGCGACATCCTGCATAGCCGCGTGGCGCGCTCCAACATCCATCTGCTCAATGCCATGGGCGCGCGCGTCCGCGTGGTCGCGCCGCCGACGCTGCTGCCGGTCGCCGTCGACAGGCTGGGCGTCGACGTGTTCCACGACATGCGCAGCGGCCTTGCCGGCGCCGACATCGTCATGATGCTGCGGCTGCAGACCGAGCGGATGAAGGGCGCGTTCGTGCCGTCGACCCGCGAGTATTTCCATTTCTACGGCCTCGACGCGGGCAAGCTGGCCATGGCCAAGCCGGACGCCATGATCATGCATCCCGGCCCGATGAACCGGGGCGTGGAGATCGACACGGAGGTGGCCGACGACATCGACCGCAGCGCGATCCGCGAGCAGGTCGAGACCGGCGTCGCCATCCGCATGGCGTGCCTCGACGCCCTGTGCCGGGACCTCGACGCCGAGGAGGACGACTGATGGCCGCCGACCGCCGCGTCGTCTACATCAATGCCCGGCTGATCGATCCGGCGAGCGGCCGCGACGAGCGCGGCGCGCTGCTGACCGTGGGCGGCAAGATCTGGGATCTGGGCGCGGCGCTGTTCGCCGACGGAATCACCGACGGCAGCGAGGTGGTCGACTGCAAGGGCATGTGCCTGACGCCCGGCTTCATCGACATGCAGGTATTCCTGGGCGAATCCGTCGACACGACGGCCAAGGCCGCGGCGGCGGGCGGCGTGACCTCCATCGCCACCATGCCCAACATGAACCCGGTGGTCGACCGGGCGTCGCTGGTCGACTACGTCGAACGGCTGGCCCATGATTCAGGGGTGCGCATCCACCCCATCGCCGCCGCGACCAAGGACCTGGGCGGCGAGGAGATGACCGAGATCGGCCTGCTGCGGCAGGCGGGCGCGCTGGCTTTCACCGACGGCCGCAAGGCGATCGCAGACTCCCAGGTCATGCGCCGCATCCTGACCTATGCCAAGGCCCATGACGCCCTGGTGATCCAGCACGCCGAGGACCCGATGCTGGCCCGCGAAGGCGTGATGAACGAGGGCGAGATGGCGACGCGGCTGGGCCTGCCCGGCATTCCGTCCATCGCCGAAGTGATCATGATCGAGCGCGACCTGCGCCTCGTCGCGCTGACCGGCTGCCGCTATCACGTGGGGCTGGTGACGACAGCGGCCGCCGTGGACGCGGTCCGCAAGGCGAAGGCGGCCGGCCTGCCGGTGACCTGCGGCACCGCGCCGCACTATTTCGCGCTCAACGAACTGGCCGTCGCCGAGTACCGCACGTTCGCGCGCACCTCACCGCCGCTGCGCACCGAGGAGGACCGCCGCGCCGTGGTCGAAGGCCTGGCCGACGGCACCATCGACGTCATCGTCAGCTCCCACGATCCCCACGATGTGGAGAGCAAGCGGCTGCCGTTCGACCTGGCGGCCTCGGGTGTGATCGGACTCGAGACCCTCCTGCCGATCATGCTGGAGCTGCACCATGGCGGCCACGTGCCGCTGGCGCACCTGCTGGCGGCGCTGACCTCGCGGCCCGCCGGGATCCTGGGCATTCCAGGCGGCAGGCTGGCCAAGGGCGAACGCGCCGACCTGGTGCTGTTCAACCCGGATACGCCGTGGCGCATCGATCCGGAGCAATTCCACAGCAAGGCGAAGAACAGCCCCTTCGAAGGCCGCCCGGTACAGGGTAGGATCATTCGCACGATCCTGGGCGGGCGCACCGTTTATCAGGCGGGATAACAGATGGACGGAATTCTAGGAGTCATCTTCGCGGCCGTGATTGGCTATCTGCTAGGCTCCATCCCGTTCGGCCTGCTGCTGACCAAGGCGGCGGGCATGGGCGACATCCGGGCCATTGGATCTGGAAACATCGGCGCCACCAACGTGCTGCGCACCGGCAACAAGTGGCTGGCGCTGGCGACCCTGCTGCTCGACGCCGGCAAGGGCGCGCTGGCGGTGTACGCCGCCCGAGAGATCACGCCCGACGCCATGCTGATCGCCGCCGCCGCCGCGTTCTTCGGCCATCTCTATCCGATGTGGCTCAACTTCCGGGGCGGCAAGGGCGTCGCGGTGTTCCTGGGGATCGCGCTCGCGGTCAATTTCGGGCTCGGCGCCATCTGCTGCGTCATCTGGCTGCTGACCGGGCTGCTGTTCCGCTATTCGTCGGTGGCGGCGCTGGCCGCCGCCACAATCGCGCCGGTCTACGCCATGGTGATGGTCCCGCCGCTCGAGACCGCCGTGTTGTTCCTGCTGCTGGCGCTGATGATCTTCCAGCGCCATTCGTCGAACATCCGCCGCCTGCTGCGCGGCGAGGAACCCAAGATCGGACAGAAATAGCGCATGGTTGCCGCCGCGCTTACGGCTCGTGACCTTCGCGACCGGGTGCGGCTGATCCGCAGCGCCAATGTGGGCCCCATCGTCTTCCGCCAGCTGCTGGCCCGCTACGGCACAGCCGGCAAGGCGCTCGATGCGTTGCCGGAGCTGATCCGCAAAGGGGGCTATCAAGGCACGGCGCTATGCTCGGCCGACGAGGCCGAGGACGAGATCGCCGGCGTGGAAAAGCTGGGCGCGCGGCTGCTGCATTTCGACGATCCGGACTATCCGCCGCTGCTTGCCGACGTCCCGACCGCGCCGCCGGTGCTGACCGTGCTGGGCAAGATCGAGCTGCTGAGCGCCCCCGGGATCGGCGTGGTGGGAGCACGGAACGCGTCCGCCGCCGCCATCCGCTTCACCCGGCAACTGTCGGCCGATCTGGGCGTGCAGGGCTTCTCGGTGGTCTCCGGCATGGCGCGGGGAATCGATACCGCCGCGCATCAGGCGGCGCTGCCCACCGGGACGGTCGCGGCCATGGCCGGCGGCATCGACGTGGTCTATCCGCCGGAGAACCAGGCGCTTTATGAGAACATCGCCGCGACCGGGGCCATCGTCTGCGAGATGGCCTTGGGCACCAGGCCGCAGGCGCGGCACTTCCCACGCCGCAACAGGCTGATTTCCGGACTGTCGCTGGGGCTGGTGGTGGTCGAGGCGGCGATGAAGTCCGGCTCGCTGATCACCGCCAATTATGCGCTGGAACAGGGCCGCGAGGTGTTCGCCGTGCCGGGGTCGCCCCTTGATCCGCGCTGCCGGGGAACCAATAACCTGATCCGGCAGGGCGCGGTGCTGACCGAGGGCGTCGAGGACGTGCTCAACAACCTGCCGGACTGGCGCAGGCGGCCGGCGCCACCGGCCCAACCGAGCCTCAAGCTGGAGCAGGGTCCAGCCGACGCCGACGACGCGGCCAGAGGGTCGCTGATGGAGAAATTGGGACCGACGCCGGTGGAGGTGGATGAACTGATCCGGCAAAGCGGTTTGACACCCGAGGTAGTTTTGACCATTTTGCTGGAACTCGAATTGGCCGGTCGCCTCGATCGGCACTCAGGAAACAAGGTTTCTCTGGCCTGAAGCCGGACTCCTCTGAGACCAGCCCGCAGAAACGGACGTCATGAATCTGGTTATCGTCGAATCGCCGGCGAAGGCAAAGACCATCAATAAATACCTGGGCAGCAACTTCAAGGTGCTGGCCAGCTTCGGCCATGTGCGTGACCTGCCGTCGAAGGACGGCTCGGTGCGACCGGCCGAGGACTTCGCCATGGACTGGGAAATCGACGCCAATTCCAAGAAGCGGATGAAGGACATCGCCGACGCCGCCAAGGGCGTCGAGATGCTCTACCTGGCGACCGACCCGGACCGCGAGGGCGAGGCGATCTCCTGGCACGTCCAGCAGATCCTGAAGAACATCAAGGGCCTTGCCGGCACGCCGATCAAGCGCGTGGTGTTCAACGAGATCACCAAGTCGGCGGTGCTCGACGCCATCGCCAACCCGCGCGACGTGGACCAGGAACTGGTCGACGCCTATCTGGCGCGCCGGGCGCTGGACTATCTGGTGGGCTTCACCCTGTCGCCGGTGCTGTGGCGCAAGCTGCCGGGCGCGCGCTCGGCCGGCCGCGTCCAGTCGGTCGCGCTGCGGCTGATCTGCGAGCGAGAGCTGGAGATCGAGGCTTTCCGGGCGCGGGAATACTGGACCGTCGACGTCGACCTGAAGACACCGTCCGGCAACGCGTTCACCGCCTCGCTGACCGAGCTCAACGGCAAGAAGCTCGACAAGTTCGACCTGTCCGACGAAGCCGCGGCAAAGGCGGCGGTCGCCGCCATCGAGGCGCGCGACTACACGGTCTCGACGGTCGAGAGCAAGCCGGCGCGCCGCAACCCGGCGCCGCCCTTCACCACCTCGACCCTGCAGCAGGAAGCGGCCCGCAAGCTCGGCTTCTCGGCCTCGCGCACCATGCGCATCGCCCAGAAGCTCTATGAGGGCATGGACATCGGCGGTGAGACCGTCGGCCTGATCACCTACATGCGGACCGACGGCGTGCAGCTTGCCGGCGAGGCCATCGCCGGCGCGCGCTCGCTGATCGCCAAGGACTATGGCGACCGCTACGTGCCGCCGCAGCCGCGCATCTACAAGGCCAAGGCGAAGAACGCCCAGGAAGCCCACGAGGCGATCCGCCCGACCGATCTGCACCGGCGTCCGGCGCAGGTGGCGCGCGCGCTCAGCGACGAGCAGCTCAAGCTCTACGAGCTGATCTGGAAGCGCACCGTGGCGAGCCAGATGGAAAGCGCCCAGTTCGAGCGCACCGTGGCCGACATCAAGGCGCCCGACGGCCAGGTCGTGCTGCGCGCCCGCGGCTCGGTGGTGACGTTCCCGGGCTTCCTGGCGCTCTACCAGGAAGGTCTCGACGACAGCGACGACCCGGATGCCGACCGCCGCCTGCCGGCGCTGGCCAGCGGCGACGCCGTCAGCCGCCAGGTTGTGAAGCCCGAGCAGCACTTCACCGAGCCGCCGCCGCGCTATACCGAGGCCAGCCTGGTGCGCAAGATGGAGGAGCTGGGGATCGGCCGGCCGTCCACCTATGCCTCGATCCTCGACGTGCTGCGCGACCGGTCCTACGTGAAGATGGACCGCAACCGGTTCGTGCCCGAGGACAAGGGCCGGCTGGTGACCGCGTTCCTCGAAAGCTTCTTCCGCCGCTATGTGGAGTACGACTTCACGGCGCAGATGGAGGAGAAGCTCGACGAGATCTCGGCCGGCAACATCGAGTGGAAGACCGTGCTGCGCGAGTTCTGGGGCGATTTCAGCAACGCCATCGCCGGCACCGCCGACCTGCGCGTCGCCCAGGTGCTCGAGGCGATCAACGAGATCCTTGGCCCGCACATCTTCCCGGTGCCGGAAGACGGCGGCGACCCGCGCGCCTGCCCGACCTGCGGCACCGGCCGGCTGAGCCTCAAGCTGGGCAAGTTCGGCGCGTTCATCGGCTGCTCGAACTATCCGGACTGCAAGTTCACCCGCCAGATCGGCACCAATGGCGACGGCGCCAATGGCGACGCCAACGGCACCAAGGTGCTCGGCGAGGCGGACGGCGACGAGATCAGCCTGCGCGGCGGCCGCTTCGGCCAGTATCTGCAGCGCGGCGAGGCCAAGGACGGCGCCAAGCCGCCGCGGGTTTCGATCCCCAAGGACATTCCGGTCGAAAGCATCGACCTGGAGAAGGCGGTCGCGCTGCTGGCGCTGCCGCGCGAGGTAGGCATGCATCCGGAGTCGGGCAAGCCGATCCTGGCGGGCGTCGGCCGCTACGGGCCCTATATCAACCACGACAAGAAATACGTGAACCTGCCGTCGAGCGACGAGGTGTTCAGCATCGGCATCAACCGCGCCGTCGACATGCTGGCCGCCGAGCGTCCCGGCCGTCAGGCCAGCTCCAGCGTGATCAAGGAGCTGGGCGAGCATCCGGCGGACGGCAAGCCGGTCATCGTCATGAAGGGCCGGTTCGGGCCTTACGTGACCCATAACAAGGTCAACGCGACCCTGCCGCGCAGCGCCGATCCGGAAGCCTTCACCATGGCCGACGCCATCCCGCTGCTGGAGGCCAAGGCCGGCCAGCCGAAGAAGGGCAAGACCAGGGCCGCGCCAAAGGCGGCGGCCGCGCCGAAGAAGGCTGCCCCCAAGAAGGCACCGGCCAAGAAGAAGCCGGCCGCCAAGAAGGCTGCCAAGCCGGCGGCGAAAGCGAAGTAGAGCCGGTGGCGAAGGAAAAGTCGACACCGGCGCCCTTCCCGACCAAGGCAGACATCATCCGCTTCGTCGAGGAGAATCCGGGCCTCGTCGGCAAGAACGAGATCGCCCGCGCCTTCCATGTGCGCGGCGACAACCGGGCGTTGCTGAAAGACCTGCTGCGCGACATGGCGCAGGAAGGGCTGCTGGAACGGGGCCACCGCCGCTCGCTGAAGCCCACCGCGGCGCTGCCCAACGTCACCGTCGTGGAGATCACCGGTCAGGACGTGGACGGCGAATTGCTGGCCAAGCCGGTCAAGTGGACCGACAAGAACAGCGATCCGCCGCGCATCCTGGTCGCGCCCGGAAAGCATGCGACCGGCAATCTGGGCGCGGGCGACCGCGTGCTGGCGCGTCTGGAGCGCCTGCACGACGGCTACCAGGCGACGATCCTGAAGAAGCTGGAAGCGACCCGTGACCGGATGCTGGGCGTGTACCGCCGCAAGGACGCGCGCGTGGTGCCGACCGACAAGCGCGAGCGCAGCGAGCTGATCGTCGAGCAGGAGGACAGCGGCGGCGCGCAGGACGGCGAACTGGTGCTGGTCGAAATCCGTGGATCGAAGGCCAACCGGCTGGGCCTGAAGCACGCCCGCGTCCTCGAGCGGCTGGGCGACCTGAACGCCCCGCGCAGCACCAGCCTGATCGCCATCCACGCCCACGGCATCCCCACCGAATTCCCCCGCGACACGGTCGACGAGGCGAACGCGGCCAAGCCGGTCGGCCTGGACGGCCGCACGGATCTGCGCGCCGTGCCGCTGGTCACCATAGACCCGGCCGACGCCCGCGACCACGACGACGCGGTCTGGGCCGAGCCGGACCCCGACCCGAAGAATCCCGGCGGCTGGCACGTCATCGTCGCCATCGCCGACGTGGCCCATTACGTGACCCACGGCAGCGCGCTCGACCGCGAAGCCTACCGGCGCGGCAATTCGGTGTATTTCCCCGACCGTGTCGTCCCCATGCTGCCGCACGAGCTGTCGTCGGACCTGTGTTCGCTGCTGCCGGGCGTGGACCGGGCATGCCTCGCCGTCTCCATGTGGTTCGACGCCGACGGCAACAAGCTGTCGCACAGATTCGTGCGCGGGCTGATGCGCTCGGCGGCCAACATGAGCTATGAGCGAGTGCAGGCGGCCTATGACGGCAATCCCGACGACGAGACCGGCCCGCTGCTCGAGCCGGTGATCAAACCACTCTATGCCGCCTACTTCGCGCGGCTGAAGGAACGGACCAGGCGCGGCCCGCTCGACCTGGACCTGCCGGAGCGCAAGGTGGAACTGGACGAACTGGGCAACGTCAAGCGCATCGCCCTGCGCGAGCGCTTCGATGCCCACCGGCTGATCGAGGAGTTCATGATCGCGGCCAACGTCGCGGCCGCCGAGGAGCTGGAGAAGCACCGGACGCCGTGCATGTACCGCGTGCACGAGCCGCCGGCCGAGGAGAAGCTCGCGTCGCTGCGCGAGTTCCTCGAGACCATGGACCTGAAGCTGCCCAAGGGCCAGAAACTGGCGCCGCACCAGTTCAACAAGATCCTGCAGAAGGCGCACGAGACGGCGCAGTCGCACATCGTCAGCACCGTGGTGCTGCGCAGCCAGAGCCAGGCCTATTACAGCCCCGACAACCAGGGCCATTTTGGACTCGCGCTGGCGCGATATGGCCATTTCACCTCTCCGATCAGGCGATATTCCGACCTGCTGGTGCATCGCGGGCTCGTCCGCGCCCTGCGTTTCGGGCAGGACGGCCTTCGCGACGACGCAGGCGGCAACTTCCACGAAATCGGCGAACACATCTCGATGACCGAGCGGCGCGCCATGGTCGCCGAGCGCGACGCCAACGACCGCTATATGGCCCAGTTCATGTCGGACAAGGTCGGCAGCCAGTTCCAGGGGCGGATTTCCGGGGTTTCCCGCTTCGGCCTGTTCATCGCGCTGACCGATACCGGCGCCGAAGGGCTGGCGCCGATCAGCTCCCTGGGGTGGGAGTTCTTCACCCATGACGAAAAAGCGCACGCCCTTGTCGGACGCGAAACGGGACACATCTTCCGGCTGGGCGACCCAGTGGACGTTCGCCTGGCCGAGGCCGCGCCGATAACCGGTGGCCTCCGGTTCGAAGTCATCTATGATGCCGGCCCACGGCGGTCCCGCGGAAAACCCCGGAAATCGGGCGGTCCGCCCCGGCGCCGACGGTGAGGAAAAAATGACGGTCAGTACCGACGAGACCACCCTGACGTTCGGCGGCATGGCCGAGCGCCCCACCGGCGAGAGCCTGAGGCGCGGCTGGCTGGGCAAGTGCCCGCGCTGCGGCAAGGGACACATCTTCCGCGCCTATCTGAAGGTGCGGGACAATTGCGAGGTCTGCGGGCTGGAGCTGGCGCACCACCGGGCCGATGACGCGCCGCCCTATTTCACCATCCTGATCGTCGGGCATGTCCTCGTGCCGCTGATGATCGTGTACGACCGGCTGACCATGCCGCCGCTGTGGCATCAGATGCTGATCGCGACCTTCGGCACCCTCGCCGCCTGCCTGATCCTGCTGCCCCGCATCAAGGGCGCGCTGGTGGCGTTCCAGTGGGCCAAGCAGATGCACGGATTCGGCAGCGAGCCCAAGGTCCACGCCGACCTGTAACCAGCCATGACCGGCCGCTCGCGCACTCGCAGTCTGGTGGCCATTATCGGCATGATCGGGGTCGTCGGCCTGGTGTTCGGGCTGACCGCGCCGCTTCTCAACCTGCTGCTGGAGCGGCAGGGCATGAGCGGCCGGATGATCGGCCTCAACGGCGCCATGACCGCGCTGGGCGCGCTGATCTTCACACCGTTCATCCCGTCGATCGCGCTGAGGGTCGGTCCGTTCCGGCTGCTGTTCGCCACGCTGACGGCGACGGCGCTGCTGCTGCTCGCCTTCAAGCTGTTCGACGACTACCGCGCGTGGTTCGCGCTAAGGTTCCTGATGGGCATCGCCGTCGTGGTGCCATTCCTGATCAGCGAAATCTGGATCAACCAGATCGCCACGCCGCAGAACCGGGGACGCATGCTGGGAATCTACGCCGCCTGCATCTCGGCGGGCTTCGGCACCGGCCCGCTGCTGATGCAGGTCACCGGCGTCGGCGGCTGGACGCCGTTCGTCGTCGCCGCCGCGCTGGTGCTGGTGGCGATGGGCGCGATCAGCATGGCGCGCGGCGACAGCCCCTATCTCGACCCGATGGGCCACAAGTCGCCCCTGCCCTATGTGCGCGCCGCGCCGCTCGCCATCCTGGCAGGACTGATGTACGGCGCCATCGAGACCGGAATCTTCGGGCTGCTGCCGGTCTACGGCGTCCGCTCGGGCTTCGGCGAGGGCATGGCCGCCACGCAGCTCACTGTCATCGCGGCGGGTAACATCCTGCTGCAATACCCGGTGGGCTGGCTGGCCGATAAGACGCCGCCGCGCCGGGTGCTGATGCTGTGCGCGGTCACCGGCGTGCTGGGCGGCGCCTTGCTGCCGGCGCTGAAGGACTCGGTGCTGATGTGGCCGCTGCTGTTCGTCTGGGGCGGCACGATCACCGGGATGTACACCGTGGCGCTGACCATGCTGGGCCAGAAATATACCGGTCTGGCGCTGGCCTCGGCCAACGCGGCGCTGATCGTCGCCTACAACGCGGGCGCTATGGGCGGGCCGCCATTACTGGGCCAGGCCATGGACCTGGTCGACCCCGACGGCCTCGCCTACGGACTTGCCGGCTTCTTCGTGATCTTCCTGGTCGCCAACCTGCTGGTGCCCAGGGAGCGATCCGCGCCATCGGCCTGACCTGGTAGCCCCTGACCTAGTAGCCCCTTGACCTACCGGCCCACGGAGACGGGCGCGCTGTAACTCAGTTCGCCGTCCGGATAAGCGACGGTCAGCCGGCTGCCGGTGCCGTCGATGATCACGTCGTCGCGCGACAGGTCCATGCGCCGCAGCGCCAGAGCGCCGATACGGATGGTCATGAACGGGATGGCGTCGCTGAAGTTCTGGCGCAGCCACTGGGTCGCGGTCTGCCCGATCCGCTGCGCGACGCCGTGGGCACGCTGCAGATCATTCGCCGAAGCGGCGAGCGTCACCCGGCGGCCGGCCGACAGTGCGTTCCAGTCGCCTTTGACGAACCGCGCGGGCACGGTCACCTCGTTGGGCAGCTCCTGCGCCCAGATGCGCAGCACCGGCTGGCCGCTGCGCCCCTTGGCGAGGGTGAAGCCGCGCGGCTCCTGCCCCGGCGCGAAGCTTTCGTCCCGGGATTGCGGCGCGTTGCCGATCCGCTGACTCTCCAGGAATCCGGTTCCGTTGGCCGACAGGGTGTATTGAAGCCGCGCGCGGGTCACCGCGAACCGCATCGCGTCGCCGCCGGCATAGGTCTCGCTGAGCCCGCTGATGGCGATGTGGACATCGATCCCGGTTGGAGCTTCCTGCGCCGCGGCGGGTACGGCCGTCAGCGCCACGGCGAAAGCCATGACGCGCAGCAAGGTATGTGACCGGAAGTTTTTCAGGGGCTGGCTTTCAATTCGGCGCTATAGGTGGCGGCCACCCTCGGATAGCTGATGGTGAAGCCCATCTTGTTGCCCTGGATGATAACCTGGTCGCCGCCTTCGGTCCGGTTGGTCCGCAACTCGAGCTTGTCGAGACCGGGGGCAGGAAGATTGGTCAATTGCTCCCTCACCTCCTCGTTGATGGCGGTGCCGATCTGCTTGAGAACGCCCGGAAGAATGCCGAGTCCCTCGGCCGGCGCGATGATGGTGACCGTCTTGCCCTCCACCAGCATGCTCCAGTCGCTCCTGATGAACTTCCCCTGCACGCCGATGTCGGCCTTCTGCCCCGTCATTCGGATCCGCAGGACAGGCTGGTCGCCCGAACCCTTGACGATGATGATGCCGCGCGGTTCCTTGCCGGGCGTGATCGCATTGTCGACATCCTGCCTGGGCTTGCTGAACTTCTGCGGGCCCAGCGCGCCGCGGCCGGTGCCCGACAGCTCGTAGCCGAAGCTGATGTCGCGGATCAGGAACGCCAGCGAGGTCTTCGAGGCGGCGTATGATTCGACCAGGTCGTCCACACGCAGCTGGACGTCGACGCCGCCGGATGGTGCCGGCTGCGCCGTTGAAGGCCCCGCCGCGAGGCAGGACAGCATGGCGCAGACCATGCCTGCGGATCGTATCCCCTTCATTCCGGATTCCGGTCATTGTTGGTCGTTCATCATAGTTTAGGTGCTTCGCACCGCCGCTGCCATGCCCACCTAGCGGAATTCCGAATAATCGCCGCCGCCGAGGGAACTGCAAATCGTGCTACGCCCCTCGTTGACCGGGGATTCGTTGGAGAAGCGGCATTCCGGACGAAAACACGGGCTTGGGGGCCATCCTTTGACCAGTACGATCTGACATAGGCGGCAGCGGATTTTCAGCTCTTTCGAACGGGCCCAGGCTTTGTATGCAGGCTGCTTCATCGGCCCCTCCATCAATTGAACAAAACACGAACATTTGTATGATAGGCGAGTCGGCTTTTTATGGTCAACAATTTTTCTGGTAGGATTTCCCGCCAAAAATGGTTGAGTTACTACAATTTTTATTGTAATCTATATACCATGAACGATCTGGCAGACAGAGTGGCGAAGGCCCGGGAAGCCCGAGGCTGGAGCCAGGCCGAGCTGGCGCGGCGGGTCAGCGCGCGCCGCCGCGCCCGCGGCAAGGGCGCGGTCCGGCAGCAATCGGTCAACCAGCTGGAGCAGGGCGGCGTCGATGCGCCGCGCTACCTGCTGGAGCTGGCCGAAGCGCTGGAAGTGGACGTGGCCTGGCTGTCCGGACAGGGCGGCGGGGCGCCGTCGGCCGCGATCCGGGCGCCTGCCGGCATCGTCCGCGTCCCGCTGGTAAGCTGGGTCGAAGCCGGCGGTCTCGCCGACACGGTGGAGCCCTATATGCCCGGCGACGCCGCCGAATGGCTGCCAGTGGTCCACCACCACGACAACCTGATCGCCCTGAAGGTCAAGGGTCAGAGCATGGACCGGCTGGCGCCGGAAGGCACCATCGTGATCGTCGACCTGGGCGACCGCGCCCTCGTCGACGGCAAGCACTATGTGTTTCGCCACGAGGGCCGCGCCACCTTCAAGACCTGGCGGAAGGGTCCGCCGGAGCGGCTGGAGCCGCAGAGCACCGATCCGGACTACCAGCCGATCGTGCCGCTGGACGGCGTCGAAGTGGTCGGCCGGGTGATCCGCAAGACCGAAGAAATCTAGAGCGGCCCAAGACCGCTCTGGAACTCTAGTGTCGATCATCTTTGCTGCATTCAGGTGATTTCACCTGAATGCAGGATGATCTAGCCGCGGCCTCCCCTCTTCCGCTAACGTGCCAGCCGGACGTCAGCCAAATGGGGAGACAATCATGGCCGATCATCTGCTGGTGGCGATCAGCAACGCCCAGCCTGGACGGGACGACGAGTACGGCACCTGGTACGAGACGATCCATATGCCGGAGGTGCTCGCCCTGCCCGGTTTCGTCTCGGCCCAGCGCTTCGCCCCGGCGCAGCTCTCGAGCGACGCACCCAACCGCTACATGGCGGTCTACGAGATCGAAGGCGACCCCGACGCGGCCATGGGCGGGCTGATGAGCGCCGTACGCGGCGGCAAGCTGAACATGACCGACGCCATCGACGGCAAGACCGTGACCATGGTCGTCTACAAGGCGACGACGCCGAAGATTACCGCCCGGTAAAAAGCACACATAACTGTAGACGGGGCGCGAGCGCCCTGCCTAAGCTTGGCCTCACGCTTATCCGGGGAGACAAGCGGGATGCCAAGGCGCCATCGACGAAATACGGCCGGACCTGGAAGACGATTCCAGGTTGCGGCGTGCGTCGCGCCTTCTCCTGTGCGCGCCCGAAAGCCGCAGCCGCCGCTCGCATAGCGCGCCAGAGTCAGGAGACCGCCATGCGTTGGTACTACGGTTGGAGCGTCCTGGCGGTCGGCGTGGCGTTCCAGGCCATCCTGTTCGGCTTCACCGTCAATTCGTTCACGCTGTGGGTTACCGAGTGGGTGGACGACTTCGGTGCGCCGCGCGGCGACCTCATCTTCAGCATCACCATACTCGGCATCGTCCAGGGCATTCTCGCACCGTTCGCCGGCAAGGCCATGGACAGGGCCTCGATCCGGTTTCTGGTCGTGGCCGGCGCGATCATCACGGTCATCGGCCTTGCCCTGATCTCGCAGATCACGGCCGTCTGGCAGATCGTAGCCATCTATGCCACGCTGATCGCCGTCGGCACCCTGCTCGCCGGACCGCTTGCCGCCCAGACCCTGGCCGCGAAGTGGTTCCGGGGCCGCCGCGGCTTCGCCGTCGGGATTTCGACGATCGGCACCTCCATCGGCGGCTTCGTCATGCCGCCGCTGGTGACGCTGCTGTTCCTCGAGGTGGGCTGGCGCGACGCACACCTCATCCTGGCGGCGATCGCGCTTGTCGCCATCGTGCCGATCGTCTGGCTGATCGTGCGCAACAACCCCGAGGAACTCGGGATCGAGCCCGATCCCGAGACCGAGGTCAGCGCCGCCCGGGTCGCCGCGCGCGAATTTCCGGACTGGACGACAGTGACGATCCTGAAGGAGCGCAACTTCTGGATCATGATCCTGGCGTTTGTGCCGATGGCGACGGCGCTGGGGTCGGTGCAGCACAATCTGAGTCCCATCGCCAACGATTCCGGGGTCGCTCCTCAGGAAGCGTCCTACCTGGTGTCGATGATGCTGGGGAGCGCGGCGGTCAGCAAACTGTTCTTCGGGCTGGTGACCGACCGCTGGGACCTACGCAGCCTGTTCTGGCTGGCGAACCTGTCGATCGGCGCGGCGATCTTCCTGTTCATGCTGCAGCCTTCCTACGTGGTGATGCTGGGGGCAAGCGTCCTGCTGGGCCTCGGGGCCGGCGGATTCCTGCCGCTGCTCGCCGCGGTGGTCAGCAGCCGGTTCGGTCCCAAGTCCTTCGGCCGCGTGATGGGCCTGGTGGGGCCGTTCGCGCTGCTCGGCGGCTTCGGCCCCTGGCTGGCGGGCTGGCTGCGCGACCACCAGGGCAGCTATGAAGTCGCGCTGCAGATCACCCTGGCGATCCTGGTGCCTGCCGTCCTCGCCATGCTGCTGCTGAAGCCGCTGGCCGCCATCACCCAGAAACAGATGGCGGGCGGACGGCCCGCCGCCTAGAGCCCTCAACGGAGACCGCCATGCGTTGGTATCACGGTTGGAACATCCTGGCGGTCACCGTCCTGTTCCAGGGTATTCTGCTGGGCTCGACGGCGTCATCCTTCACCCTGCTCATCAGCGAATGGTCACGGGAGTTCAACTCGGGAATCGGCGATCTGCAGGTCGCCATCCTGATCTTCACGGCGGTCCAGTGCCTGCTGGCGCCGATCCCGGGCACCTTCATCGACCGCACGTCGATCCGCGCCATGATCATTGCCGGCACCGTACTGGCCGCTTCGGGCATGGTGCTGCTGTCCATGGTCACCGCCGTGTGGCAGATCCTGGCGGTCTACGGATCGCTGATCTCGACTGGAGTTCTGCTCGCCGGCCTGTTGCCCGCCCAGACGCTGGCGGTGAAATGGTTCAGGGGACGGCGGGGACTGGCCATCGGCTTGTCGACCGCGGGAGCATCGATCGGCGGCATCGTCATGCCGATCGTCGTCACCCAGCTTTTCCTCGCCGTCGGATGGCGCGATGCGCACCTGATCCTGGCGGCGGCGGCCATCCTGCTGATCGTGCCGGCGGTGTGGTTCGTCGTGCGCAACTCGCCCGAGGAAATGGGTATCGAGCCCGAACCCGAAAGCACGATCAGCGCGGCCCGGACCGCGGCACGAGTCTTCCCGCTATGGACGGTCGCTCAAATCCTCCGCGAACGGACCTTCTGGGTCATGGTCGCGTCGCTGGTGCCGATGGCCATGGCGCTGGCGGCCGTCGCGCAGAACATCGGCCCTCTGGCGCGGCAGGTGGGCGTCAGTCCCATGAACGCCGCTTTCCTCGTCTCGTTGTTCTCGGGTTGCGCGCTGCTCAGCAAGATTCTGGTCGGCATGACCGCCGACCGTGTGGATTTGCGGCTGTTGTACTGGATCACCAACTCGCTACTGACCCTGGGCCTGCTGCTGTTCGCCATGCAGCCGGCCTATCCGCTGATGCTGCTGGCGGCGGTCATGCTCGGCCTCGGCGGCGGCGCGTTCCTGCCGCTGCTGGCGTCGCTGATCAGCACCCGGTTCGGGCCGCAGTCCTTCGGCCGGGTGATGAGCATGTTCGGGCCAGCCACGATCATCACCGGTACCGGTCCCTGGATCGCCGGCCGCATCCGCGACAGCACCGGCGACTTCTCGCTGGCGCTCAACGTGTTCCTGGTGATCCTGATCCCGGCCATGCTGGCCATGCTGCTGCTCAAGCCGCTCGGCACCGCGCAACCGCAACCCAAACTCGCACCAGGTGAATGATCACGGCAGTCCGGCGGCACTTTCGCCGCAAATCCTACGGAAGCGGCTAGGTTGCTGCTGGACGGCCCGATCGGCAAGAGTGGACCTTGGCTGATGCGCGGAGGCGAAGAGGCCACAAGGCCTGCCAGCTTCAACAATTGCCTTTTTTCGGCATGACGCGTATCGAGGGGGCGCACCGCGAGGTGCGCCGCTCTTATTTCAGCCTTACGCGGAGAAGACCTTACTGGGTCGCGTCGCGTGCCGCGTCGCCAGCGCGCTCGGCCGCGTCTCCAGCCTTTTCAGCAGCGTCCCCGGCGGCATCGTCGGCGGCGTCACTGGTGCCGTCGACGGCATCGTCCGCTGCATCCTGGGCCCTGTCGCCGGCCCGTTCCGCGGCGTCACCGGCGTCGTCGGCGGCTTCGGCGGCCGCGTCACGCGCGTCCTCGGTGGCGTTGTCCATCTTCTCGCCGGCCTGCTCCATCGGGCCTTCGTTGGTGTCGCAACCCGCCACCGCCATGCCCCCCAGAAGTGCCGCAGCGGCAATCCATGTCGTGATCTTCATAATTCGCTCCGTTACTGATTCGGGCAGCCGCCCATATAGACCGACCTGAACGGGAGAACACCATGTCCAGCCCTGAAGCCAGGCAGATCAGTTTCATCAAACGCCCCGAGGGGCCGGTTGGTGCCGACAGTTTCGAAATAATCAGCACTGCGGTGCCGGAGCCGGCTACCGGACAGGTGGTGATCCGCAACCGCTACCTGTCGCTTGACCCCTACATGCGCAGCGCGCTCAACAACGCAGACAATTTGGGCCGGCCCATCGAGGGCCGCGTGGTGGGCCAGGTCATGGCATCGCGCCATCCGGATTTTCGCGACGGCGACTGGGTATTCGCCATGGGGCGCTGGGAGCAGGTTTCGCTGGTCGACGGCGCCGCCGCCCGTCATGTGAACACCAATATCGCGCCTGCGTCCGCCTACCTCAGCGTATTGGGCTTCACTGGCCTCACGGCCTGGTCCGGGCTCAGGCATTACGGCGCCCTGCGGGAGGGAGAGACACTGTTCGTATCCGCGGCATCGGGCGCGGTCGGCTCGGTTGCCGGCCAGATCGGCAAGATCAAGGGACTGCGTGTCGCGGGCTGCGCGGGCACTGACGCGAAGGTCGCCTGGCTGCTCGACGAGCTGGGCTTCGACGCCGCCTTCAACCACCGAACCACACCGGACCTGACCGCGGCCGTGGCGCGCGCCTGCCCCGACGGCATCGACATCGACTTCGAGAACGTAGGCGGCATGGTCTTCGACGCCGTCTTCCGCAACATGCGCTACGGCGGCCGAATCGTCGTCTGTGGCGCCATCTCGCAATATGAGCGCGAGCCCCGCCCCTGCGTGCCCAACATCAGCGACTTCATCAACAAGCGGCTGAACATGCGCGGATTCTCCGTCCGCGATCATGCGGCGGAGATCAAAGATTACATCGAGGAGGCGTCCGGCTGGCTGCGCGACGGAAAGCTGAAATACCGCGAGACCATCGTGACGGGCATCGAGAACGCGCCTGCCGCATTCGCCAGGCTGTTCAGCGGCGAGAACTTCGGCAAGCTGGTGATCGACGTCGCGTAACCAGCCGGCTTGGCTTGCTGCAATGGTGCCCTGGCGGGTGCCGTTCGACTGTCATGCCGGCTGTGAGGCGAGCCGATAAGATTGCTTCGCCCGGAACGGACAAAGGCCGCCCGGATTGCTCCGGGCGGCCTTTGCGCGCGTGCACAGGGGAGAGCCGCGCTCATGGTCCTCTTGGTACAACGAGCTTCCACTGCGGTGCATGAGGATGCAACAAAGAAATTCATCGACGATGCTTTTCTGCAATCCGGGCAATGCGAAGCCACCGCCGGGAGCGTCGTTGATGAAGGATTGGCTCAGTTGCGCGCGGGCCCCGGGGTGCCGTGTTCGAAAATCTCTCGCACCCGGTCGACCAGATAGGCCCGGACGCTGTCCGAACGGACCATGCTGCCCTGATTGGTCAGCTGTTGCAGCGCAAGGCCCTCGAGAACCGCATGGGCGAGACCGCAGGCGAGCTCGAGGTCACTCTGGCGGCCCTCCCATTCCGGAAACGCCTCGAGAGCCGTAGCTACCCATTCGTTCCAGAATGACTGCTGCGCCTGCTGCATCAGCAATGCCAGCGCGTTGTCGGTGCGCGACGCCACGGATATCTCGAAATAGGCGACGCTGAGCGGCTCGAACATGATTTTCCAAAGCCCGTCGACCCGCGCGGCGAATCCATCACTGCCGGAGCTCCGCCTGGTCTCGCTTGCCGTGCGCCGCAGGGCGTCGAGGCGCAGATCCTGGATATGTCCGAGTGTCGCGCGCAGCACATCGGTCATGGTCTCGAAGTGATACTGCATGGCGCCGCGCGAAAGCCCGGCCGTCTTGGCGATGACCGTCATCGTCGTCTTGTTGTAGCCGATCTCGCTCAGGCACACGATCGCCGCGTCCAGGATCAGCCGCCGGGTCTGATCGCTCTTTTCCGCCTGCCGGGTTCCTTCGCGGGACCGGACACGGCCCGTGGTCATCAGGGTATGCACACTGCCTCCGTCATTGCTGCGCTGGCACCGGAAGGACCATCACGCATGACTTTATATACCCGATCGTTTGCCGCCCGTACGCACATAAATTCAGCATAGGTGACTTTTGCAAAAAGCATAGTCACGCCTTGCTCCACTGCGCAACACCTACCAGTGCCAGGCCGGCCGTTCTACCTGTCAACTCAGCGAGGATCGAACGAGCGGTCGATGCGTTCGAACCGGCGGCGAACGAACTCCCGGCTCTCTTCATGGGTGATGATATAGAGTTCCTGCCTGCGGATTGCGCGCAATACCCGCTCGGCGACTTCAGGAGTCTCCAGCGTCCGGCCCTGCAAGGCGCTCTGCTCCTCCTGGTTGCGGCGCCGTATCATGCTGGTCCCGCCCAGTTCGGCGGGCCGGTTGCGGGCGCTGTCGCCGATATTCGTCTTCACCAGCATGGGGCACAGCACCGAAGCGCTCAGCTTGGTCCCGCGCAGGTCGCGGTACAGGCACTCAGACAGGGCGACAACGCCGTATTTGGTCACGCAATACACACCGAGTCCGCTATTGGGCACCAGCCCGGCGAAGGAGGCCGTGCTGATCACGTGGCCTTCCTCTCCCTGCTCCAACATGCGCGGGACGAAGGCTTCGACGCCGTGGATCACGCCCCAGAGGTTGACGTTGATCGACCATTCCCAGTCCTCGTGCTTCATCTCCTGGATGGGGCCGTAGACCGCGACACCGGCATTGTTGAACAGCACGTTGACGCCGCCGAACGCGCTCCATGCCGCGTCGGCCAACGCCTGGATCTGGTCTCGCTTGCTTACGTCGGTCCTGACGCCGATGGCGGGCGTCCCCTGCGTCGTGAATTCCGCCACGGCCTTGTCCAGTGAGACCTGCTCGATATCCGCGAGCACCAGCTTCATGCCTTCCATGGCGAGACGCCGGGCGGTGGCCAGGCCTATGCCGCTCGCGCCGCCGGTGATGACCGCCACGCGGCCGTTCAACTGCTCCATGAATTCCTCCCGTTCCAGTTCAGCGCCATAATGCCACGCGCGCGGCGGAAGCCAATGGCAGGAACGGGCTGCGGTGCGAATTAGGAAAGATCCATGAGTGGCGCATTCCGATTTGGCAGCGACACCTGTAGATGGCCGCCCTTATAGTGGCTGGAATGCCAACACCTCGGGAGGGGCTCCATGGACGGATACGTCTATCCGGGTATCGTCAGCAGTCTGGCGCTACTGGTCTGCTACTACACGCTGCTTCGGTCGGGCATAGCGCGCCGCCGGTTCAAGATCGAGCCGCCGGCCCACACTGGCCCAGAGGAATATGAGCGCTACGTCCGGGCTCACCAGAACACGATAGAGCACCTGGTGCTGTTCCTGCCGGGCCTGTGGCTGTTCTGCCTGGCCTGGAACCCCGTCGTCGGTGCGATCATCGGCGCGACATGGCTGCCAGGCCGAATCTTCTATGCTCACGGTTACTACAAGTCCGCGCCGGCGCGGCGCCCGGGGCTGATTTCCAGCATGCCCGCCATCTACATCCTCGTGCTCGGTTCGCTCGTTGGCTTCGTGATCAAGCTGTTCGAGGGCTGACTCCAGGCGGGCAATGGAGGCTGCGGAACTCCAAAGTCAAATTGTGACGCAAATAGTACAATTTTTAGTCAAAAATATATATTTGCTCTAATTTGTGGCTGGGTTTAGCCTTATTTTCGACAAAGTTCGACAAAGGCTTGGGTCAATGCTGGAGAACGCGGGTCTGGGCGGCCTCAACACCGCCGGCGCTGTCGTATGGGGAGCGGCCGCCTGCGTGTCCCTGTTCGTCCTGATCAGAATCCGAAGCGTGCGGATTCTGCTCGGCAGCGCTTCGCTGGTGCTGATCGCGCTCGCCGCCAGTCTTCAGGCCGGCTTGATCGATCTGTCAGGGTTCGACATCACGTCCTTCCACAGCAGCCAGGTTTTGCTCACGCTCAGCAGCATTCCCATGCTGCTGTCCGTGTTGTTGACGGCCCAATACCGTCAGCAGCGCCGCATCCAGGAAACCGCGCTGGGCAACTCCATCAGCGGGGTTGCCATCGCGGATCTCGACGGCAAGCTCCAGTACGCCAACGATGCCTTTATCAAGCTGGTCGGGGCCGGCGGATTGACGGATGTGCTGGGACGCCATGCCAACGACTTCTTCATCGATCCGGAACGGGCGAGCGAGATCCTTGAGATCATTCAGGAGAAGGGCAGCTGGCGCGGTGAGGTCATCGCACGGCGCATGGACGGCAGCAGCAAGGAAGTCGACCTACACGCTTCGCTGACGCGGGACTCCGCCGGCGAGCCCACGGCAATCATCGGCTCCTTCGCCGACATGAGCCACAGCCGCGAGAAGGAGCGGCAGTTGCGGTTCAGCAACTCGCTGCTCACGAATCTCGTCGAGAGCGCGCCCATTCTGCTTTGGACGGCCGATTCCACCGGCGACATCGGCCTTGTCTGCGGCCGAGGCTTCGACCGCATCAAGCAACTGGCCGAAGACGGCCACGACGTTGCGCGGCCGGCGCCTGGCACATCCGTTTACGAACTGTTTCGCACTGTCCCGGATATCAGACGCCATCTGGCGCGCGTGCTGGTCGGCAAGCCAGCCAGGTTCGAGTGGCAATGCAGCGACTCTGTGGTTTTCGAGGTACAGATCAGCCCGCGCCATGGCCCGGGCGGTACGATCTCGGGCATCGTCGGGGTGGCGCTCGACGTCTCCACGCGGATCGCCGCCGAGCATGCGCTTGAGCGCAACCTGAAGCATCAGGTCGAGATCGAGCAGCGGCTCGACCGCGCCGAGCGGCTCGAGGCCGTCGGCCGCCTGACTGGAGGCGTCGCCCATGACTTCAACAATCTGCTGACGACGATCCTCGGCAACCTCGACCTTATCGTTGAACGCGTCGAGCAGGACGCGGAGCTCAAGCTCTACGCCGAGTCCGCCGCGCGGGCGGCCGAACGTGGCTCCGAACTGACGCAGCGCCTGCTCGCCTTTTCGCGCCAGCAGGCGCTCAATCCGCGCCCGACCGACGTCCACAAGCTGTTGGACGATCTCACCGGCATGCTGGAACGCACCTTGCCGGAGAATATCGTCATCGCCCGGGATTTCGATGCCGAAGCGGTGCGCGCAGCGATCGATCCCGGCCAGCTCGAGAACGCCATCCTCAACCTGGCGCTCAACGCCCGCGACGCCATGCCGGCAGGCGGCACGCTGACCATCTCGACACGCGCCAATCCGCTGCGATCCGGGTCACATGGCGGCCAGGACGGACGCGTGGTTGCCATCGCCGTCAGCGATACGGGGACCGGCATGAGCCAGGATGTGCTCGAGAAGGCGTTCGAGCCGTTCTTCACCACCAAGAAGGGCGAGATGTCCGGCGCCGTCGGGTCCGGTCTTGGCCTCAGCATGGTTTACGGCTTCGCGGCCCAATCTGGCGGGCAGGTGGAGATCGACAGCGTCCCCGGCAAGGGGACGACCGTCACGCTCCTGCTGCCCTTCGCCGACGTCATCGAGGGAAAGATCGAGGACAAGATGACCAACTTGCGGGAAATACAGCAAGGCAGTGACCGGATCATGGTCGTCGAGGATGACCCGGACGTCCGCCAGTTCATCGTCAACGCGCTCAAGCGCCTCGGCTATTCGGTGGTGTCGGCCGAGAACGGCCCCGAGGCCATGCAGGTTGCCCATGAGGCCGGCAAGATCGACTTGCTGATCTCCGATGTGGTGCTCCCGGGCGGCATGACCGGCCCGGACGTCGCCGATCGCTTCCTGGAGATCTTTCCGAAGGGCAAGGTGCTGTTTACGTCCGGCTATATCGGCGACGACCTGGTGATGCGCTCGCGCCTGGAAAGCGACGTCGAGCTGCTGTCCAAGCCCTACACGCTCCAGACGCTCGCCGCCAGGGTGCGGACCGTGCTCGACCCCATGCTTCACTGAGCATTCCTCCCACGGTCCACTCAAGGCTGTTCCGCCGGGCGCTGCCCCCCGGAACGGCGACGCTTCCCTCCACAAACCATCGCAACACCTTCATCATCTCGTGAAGTGTTGCAACGACGCCCTGAATCCACCGTGAAAAGCGGACAGTCGGGCTGCTCCGTCGAACGTCGGGTTCTGGGCGAAAGCGGAATGGCCGCTTCTCGCAACATGGCTCATGTCAGCAGACGTTCGCAGCGGCCCGAACCGAGTTGGCGACGGTCTGGATTGTTCACCCAATGATGATCCATCAATGAAAGAAAGCCCCGCCGGATAGGTGCGCATTATCGCGGACTAACGCCTCGGGACCCTGTTGCGGTTGCGGAATCTCCGACCGCCCCCCGGAAAGATTGTGGGTGGCCCGGCTGTGACTTTGCTTGATGCCCGGCGCCCCGTATAAGAATGGGTCGGATTAATCCTGAGAACAGGACAAGCCAAATGCGTGAAGCAGTAATTGTCTCCTACGCTCGCACGGGCCTCGCCAAAGCTGGCCGGGGCGGGTTCAACATCACCCCGCCCATGTCCATGGCCGCGCATGCGATCAAGCACGCCGTCGCCAGGTCGGGTGTGGAGGCGGACTTCGTCGAGGATTGTTACCTTGGCAACATTGCCCACGCGGCGCCGAACATCGCCCGCCAGGCAGCCCTGCTGGCCGGCTTGCCCAAATCCACCGCCGGGGTCAGCATCAACCGCTTCTGCTCGTCGGGCTTGCAGGCCATCGCCATGGCCGCCAACCACATCCGGGGCGACAATGCCGATTGTGTGGTGGCCGGCGGTGTCGAGAGCCTGTCCATCCCGGGCGGCGGCGTGCCCAAGGAGTCCATCGACTCCGACCTGTTGAATATCGCGCCGGCCATCTTCATGGCCATGATCGACACCGCCGACATCGTCGCGGAGCGCTACAATGTCAGCCGCGAATATCAGGACGAGTATTCGCTGGAATCCCAGCGCCGGATGGCCGCCGCCCAGCAGGCCGGCCTGTTCAGGGATGAGATCGTCCCGATGGCAACCCGGATGAAGGTTGTCGACAAGGCAACCCAGGAGGAGAGCCTGGTCGACTACGTCGTGAATCGCGACGAATGCAATCGCCCGGACACCACCCTCGCGGGCCTCGCTGCGCTCCAGCCGGTCAAGGGGCCGGGCAAATACATCACCGCCGGCAACGCCTCTCAACTCTCCGATGGCGCGGCCGCCGTGGTTCTCATGGAGGCCAAGGAAGCCGAACGCCGGGGGCTGGAGCCCCTCGGACGCTTCGTGTCCTGGGCCGCCGCCGGTTGCGAACCTGACGAGATGGGCATCGGCCCGGTGTTCGCCGTGCCGAAGTTGCTGAAGCGCCAGGGTCTCGGCGTCGACGATATTGACCTGTGGGAACTGAACGAGGCTTTCGCCAGCCAGTGCCTCTACAGTCGTGACCGCCTCGGCATCGACCCCGCCAAATACAACGTCAACGGCGGCTCCATCGCTGTCGGCCACCCCTTCGGCATGACCGGCGCCCGCTGCACCGGCCACCTGCTGCAAGAGGGCAGGCGCCGCGGCGCCAGGTGGGGCGTGGTGACCATGTGCATCGGCGGCGGCCAAGGCGGCGCCGGGCTGTTCGAAATCTTCAGCTGATCAAGCCGTCGGCCCGGCGGGCTTCGGTGGGAGCCGCTCGGTCGACCGAGCGCGGAGGGCGTAGCGCAGTCGGCGTCGTTTTTCATCGCTGGATCGTCACCCGTGTGATTTTCGCCGTTGCCCAATTGTAAGCGCTAGGGGGCATCATCATCGCGTTTGGCGCGCTTGCGACGTAACTCCTCCTGTTTCGCATTGGGCGCATCTTCTGGTGCTGTGGTTTCCGATCATCATGCCCAAAAGCGGACAGGCAAGTGACGACCCATTGTGGACATTGCGGCGCTTCCTCTGCCAAGGCATCCTCAACCAGTTTCTAAGCGACTGATGGGGCCGCCATGGAAGACCAAATATTGAACCGCGTCATTATGTCAGCGCTTTATGAGTTAGAGCGCGATGGCGAGATTGTGCTTGCCACCACTCGGGTCGAGGCCCTCGCTAATCGTATCGCGGCCGCAGTGCTCGAAGTCGTGCCAAATACGGGGTTGTCTCGGGACGAGCTTATTGGCTTACGGATGCTCATTTATCACGCAGCGTCAGACAAGCGCTTCTTCGATTGGGAGATGCCAACGCTTACCGGCTTTTCCGCGACCGAGTTTAAAGAGATCGCAGAGAAGCTGCCGCCCGGCTAATCGATGACGACCCCTTTCCACCCGACTCGGTCATAGCGGCGATCCTGGCCGGTGCTCCAAACCGGACGTTCCGCCACCTGACGTTCAATGTCCGCTTTCGGAAACGCCAGCAATCGGTCCGAACGGCGACAATGGGCGCATGGCTGCCGAACTACCCATGTCCACAAAAAGTTAAAGGCGGACTCCTGCGGAGCAAAGGGTTTGCAAACTAATTAGTCACATATTTATTAGGCCGTCTGGTCGAACAGCTCCCGTCCGATCAGCATACGGCGGATCTCGCTGGTGCCGGCGCCGATTTCGTACAGCTTGGCGTCGCGCAGCAGCCTCCCGGTGGGATAGTCATTGATATAGCCGTTGCCGCCCAGCGCCTGGATCGCTTCGAGCGCCATCCATGTCGCCTTCTCGGCGGCGTACAGGATGCATCCGGCGGCGTCCTTCCGGGTCGCGTTACCCCGGTCGCAGGCCTGCGCGACGGCATAGACATAGGCGCGGCAGGCGCTCCATGTGCTGTACATGTCGGCGACCTTCCCTTGCATCAGCTGGAACGTGCCGATCGGCTGGCCGAACTGCTCGCGCTGGTGAACATAGGGCAGCACCGCGTCCATGCAGGCCGCCATGATGCCCAGCGGACCGCCCGACAGCACCACGCGTTCGTAATCCAGCCCCGACATCAGCACCTGGACCCCGCGTCCCTCCTCGCCCAGGACGTTCTCGAACGGCACCTCGCAATCTTCGAAGACCAGTTCGCAGGTGTTCGATCCGCGCATGCCCAGCTTGTCCAGCTTGGGTCCGCCCGAGAACCCGCTCATGCCCCGTTCGACCAGGAAGGCCGTGATTCCTCTTGGCCCGGCAGATGGATCGGTCTTGGCATAGACCACCAGCACACCGGCGTCCGGTCCGTTGGTGATCCACATCTTGCCGCCATTGAGCACGTAGCGGTCGTTGCGCCTGTCCGCCCGAAGGCGCATGGACACCACATCTGAACCCGAGCCGGGCTCGCTCATCGCCAGAGCGCCGACGATGCTGCCGTCGATCAGGCCCGGCAGGAACCGGCGCTTCTGCTCCGGCGAGCCGTGGCGCACGATCTGGTTGACGCAGAGATTCGAATGGGCGCCGTAGGACAGCCCGACGCTTGCCGAGCCACGCGAGATTTCCTCCATGGCGATCACATGCGCCAGATAGCCCATCCCGGCGCCGCCTTCGGACTCCGGCGCGGTAATCCCCAGGACGCCGAGCTGCCCCAGCTTGGCCCAGACGTCGGCGGGAAATTCGTTATGTGCGTCGATGGCCGCCGCGCGCGGCGTCAACTCCTGCGTGGCAAAACGTCTGACGCTGTCGCGCAGCATGTCGATGTCTTCGCCATGGCCGAAATTTAGCGCCGGCAATTCCATGAGACCGCTCCCCTTATCTCCGAGGTGAGGCTAGCGCGAAACCGACTGCTCCGACAGTCAGCCAATGAAGTGGCTGGCGTTCAGCAACACCATGATGCCCAGCGCCAGGAAGATGCAGGCCGCGGTGATGCGGATCGCCTTGAGCGGCAGGCGCGATGCGGCGGCCTCGCCCACGAGCACGACCGGCACGTTGGCCAGCATCATGCCCAGGGTCGTTCCGGCCGTGACCCAGATCACGCTTTGGTACTTCGCGGCGAGCGCCATGGTCGCCACCTGCGTCTTGTCGCCGATCTCGACGAAGAAGAACGCCACCAGCGTGACCAGGAATGCGCTGGCGCCCGTGATCCGCTGCCGCTCGTTGTCTTCCAGCGTGTCCGGCTTCAGCGCCCACAGCCCCATGACGATGAACGAGACGCCCAGCACCCACTGGAAGACGTCGCCCTGCAGCCATTGCGCCAGCGCCATGCCGGCCAGCGCGGCGAGCGCATGGTTCGCGACCGTCGCGGCGAGAATGCCCAGGATGATCGGCAGCGGCTTGCGGAAGCGCGCCGACAGCAGCAGCGCAAGAAGCTGGGTCTTGTCGCCGATCTCGGCAATGGCGACGACGCCGGTGGAGACGAGGAAGGATTCCATCACTGTTCCCTGGGCCGGGGCGCGAACCATGATCCGGCGACCGCCCGACCCATGATCGGGGCGCCGAACCAATGGTCTCGCCATGCCCGTGGGCCGGATACGCCATGGCCGAAGCCAAGTGTGTTGACGCATCCCCTCCTGGAGATGGAGGCGGCTACTCCCCAGTGGATGCGCGGGACACTACTGCAGGGTCCAGCATGGGGCAACCGTTCAGTGGACCGCATTCTGGACCAGTGACGGCCGAAGGCGCCAAATCGCTCGCCCGCGCCCGCGTTCGCTCCATGTCAGAAGGGTCACGTCTGAAAAACGGGGAGAGCCATGACATCGCCGGTCTACAAGAAGATCACGCTCGTCGGCACCTCGCGCCAGAGTATCGAGGGCGCCGTCCAGAACGCGATCGCAACAGCCTCGAAATCCTTGAGGCACCTGTCCTGGTTCGAGATCAACCATGTGCGGGGCCACATCGCCGACGGCAAGATCGACAGCTACCAGGTCGAGGTTGCGATCGGCTTCAGCCTGGAGGGCCAGGAAGACGCCGTGCATATCATGACGGCGTTGTAGCTGCCGTCAGTAGGGTGCGGTCTGGACCATCGACGGCCGCTGGGCGAAGGTGTCATACCACGCCTCCAGCGCAGGCCTGCCTTTGCGCCAGGCGTCGTCCGGGAACCGGAAATCCAGATACCCAAGCGCGCAGGCGACGGCGATCGTGCCGATATTGACTCCCGAAAGCCCGTCCACGTCGCGCTCCAGCGCGTCGAGCACCTGCCGGATTGACCGCTCATAGGCGGCCAGCCGCGCAGGCGACTGCTGCTGTTCCGGACGCAGCACCTCGCCGCGCCTGGGAACCGCGGCGTCCATGATCCCATCCCCCAGCGCCTGCAGCTTCAGCACCCGCCAGCGCTCCGGCCCGGGCGGCGGAAAGAACCCGCCGCCGTGGTTGGCGTCCAGGTACTCGCAGATCAGCGGGCTGTCGAACAGCACCTCGCCATTGTCCAGTTCCAGCGCCGGCACGCGGTGGATCGGATTGATCCTGCCAAAGCTCGAGTCCGCGGCCGCGGCGTCGGCGATCACCATCTCGAGCGGCACGCCCAGCTCGACGGCAAGGGCACGGACCTTGCGCACATAGGGCGAGGCGGGCGAGGCGTGGACTTTCATCGGCGGCTCCTGTCTTGAACGAGCCGCAGAGTGACCTCTGCGCCGGATGCTGGCAAGCGTCAGTGGAAGAACCGCCCCTTGTCGAGAAACGCTTCGGGCCGCTCGGACGGCGTGTCGGTCAGCAGGGTCAGCCAGGCGTTGATTTCCGCCACCTGCTCGACGATCACGTGGATGACGCCTTCGGCGCTCTCCACCTTGCCCTTGCACGCCATCAGCCGCGCGGTAAGAGTGTTTCTGCGATTTTTCTCATAAACGCTTGGAAAAACAACGAGATTGGCCACGCCGGTTTCATCTTCCAGGGTGATGAACATCACGTCCTTGGCCGTGCCGGGACGCTGGCGCGCCAGCACCACGCCCGCCACCACGATCCTGCTGCCGTTGCGCGCCGTCAGCAGGTCGCGCGCCGGCCGCGCGCCGGCCCGGGTCAGACGGTCGCGCAACAGCGCCACCGGATGCTGCTTAAGCGAAAGCCGGGTGGTCTGGTAGTCGGCGATGACATGCTCGCCCGGTCCCATTCCCGGCAGATGCCGTTCCTTCTCGACCTTCGCGCCGTAGTCCAGCGCCTCGAACAGCGGCAGCGGTCTGGTTTCGGTCAGCCGCTTCACCGCCCACGCGGCCTGTCGCCTGTCCAGCCCCAGCGACTGGAACGCATCCGCCTCGGCGAGCCGCACCAGCGTCTTCGGCATCAGCCCGGCTTTCTGCCACAGGTCGAGAGGCGACCGGTAACCGCCGCCCCGGTAAGCCACAAGCTTCTCCGCCTCGGCTTTGGCCAGTCCCTTGATCTGTCGCAGGCCCAGCCGCAAAGCGGGACGCGAACCATCGACCGGCTCCAGGGTGCAATCCCAGTCCGACAGGTTCACGTCGGCCGGCCTGACCTCGCCATCATGTTCGCGCAGGTCGCGCACCAGCTGCGCCGGCGCGTAGAACCCCATCGGATAGGAATTCAGCAGCCCCGCCGTGAACGCCTCCGGATAATGGAATTTCAGCCACGACGACACATAGGCCAGCAGCGCGAAGCTGGCCGCGTGGCTTTCGGGAAAGCCATAATCGCCAAACCCCTCGATCTGGCTGAAACAGCGTTTCGCGAAGTCCTCCTCATATCCCCGCGCCACCATGCCGTCGATGAACTCGTCGCGAAAGTCGTTGATCGTCCCCAGGTGCCTGAACGTCGCCATCGCCCGCCGCAGCCTGTCCGCCCGCGACGGGCTGAACCCGGCGGCGACGATGGCGATCTTCATCGCCTGTTCCTGGAACAGCGGCACGCCCAGGGTGCGCCTCAGCACCTCTTCCAGTTCCGGCTTGGGGAACTCCACCGGCTCCAGCCCATTCCGCCGCCGCAGATAGGGATGCACCATGTCGCCCTGGATCGGTCCCGGCCGGACGATCGCCACCTCGATCACCAGGTCGTAATAGCAGGCCGGCTTCAGCCTGGGCAGCATGGCCATCTGCGCCCGGCTCTCGATCTGGAAGACACCGACCGTGTCGGCCTTCTGGATCATCCCGTAGACGTCTTCATCTCCCTGAGGAATCGACGCCAATTCAAGGGCTTGTCCGTAGGTATTGCGAATGAAGTCGAACGTCTTGCGGATTGCCGTCAGCATGCCGAGCGCCAGCACGTCGACCTTGATCAGCCCCAGGAAATCCAAATCGTCCTTGTTCCATTCGATGACCGTGCGGTCCTTCATGGCCGCGTTCTCGATCGGCACCACCTCGCACAGCGGCCCGCGCGAGATCACGAAGCCGCCGGTGTGCTGCGACAGGTGCCGGGGAAAGTTGCGCAGTTCGCTCGCCAGCTCCAGCGCCAGCATCAGCGTCTTGTCGGCGGGATCGAGCCCTTCCTCCCGCGCCCGGTCCTCGTCCAGCGGCCCCGACCACCAGGTGATGGTGCGCGACAGCCTGTCGATCAGGTCCGTGCTCAGCCCCATGGCCTTGGCCACGTCGCGGATCGCGCCCTTGCTGCGATAACAGATCACCGTGGCGACGATGCCCGCCCGCTCGCGGCCGTACTTCTCGAAGATGTACTGCATCACCTCTTCGCGTCGCTCGTGCTCGAAATCGACGTCGATGTCCGGCGGCTCGTTGCGGTCCACCGACACGAAGCGCTCGAACAGCAACTCGACCTCGACCGGATTGACCGAGGTGATGCCCAGGCAATAGCAGACGGTGGAATTGGCGGCCGAGCCGCGGCCCTGGCACAGGATCGGCGGATCCCGGGTGCGCGCGAACCGCACCACGTCGTTCACGGTCAGGAAGTAGGGCGCATAGTCCTTGAACGCGATCAGCTTCAACTCGTTGTTGATGCTGTCTCGGACCTTGTCAGGAATGCCGCCGGGATACCGCCACTGCGCACCCTTCCAGGCAAGAAACTCAAGCTCTTCCTGAGGGTTGCGGCCTTCTTCTGTGATCTCGTCTGGATACTCGTAGCGCAGTTCGTCGAGCGAAAACCGGCACTGCTCCAGCACCTCCATGGTCCGCCGGATCGCCTCCGGATGCTGGCGGAACAGCCGCGCCATCTCCTTGGGCGGCTTCAGGTGCCGTTCGGCATTGGCGGCCAACCGCCAACCCGCTGCGGTGATGCTGCACTTCTCCCTGATGCAGGTCAAAACGTCCTGCAGCCGTCGTCTTGCAGGATGGTGATAGTGGACATCGCCCGTCGCCAGCATCGGCGTGCGCATCGTCGCCGCCAGCGCGGCCAGCCGCTCCAGCCGCTTGCCGTCGTCGCCCCGGTAGTAATGGGTCGCCGCCAGATAGAGCGGCGCGTTCAGGCCGTCGCGCCAGGCTTTCAACTCGGCTTCATAGGCCTCGTCCAGCACCACCGGCGGAATGGCGACAAACAGATTGTCCTCGGCGGCCTCGCAGGCATCCCTCCGGGTCAGCCGGCATTCGCCTTTTGGCGCCGCCCGCCGGCCCTTTGTGATCAGCTGCGACAGCCGCGCATAGCCCGTCCGGTTGCGCGGATAGCACAGCACGCTTGGTGCGTCCGTCAGGTCGAGGCGCGCGCCCACCACCAGCCGGATCTTCGCGCCGGTTTCGTCGCAGATTTCCCGGGCGGCGCGATGCGCCCGCACGACCCCGGCCAGCGTGTTCCGGTCGGCGATGGATACCCCCGCCATGCCGAGGAGGATCGCCTGCCGCACCAGCTCCTCAGGATGAGAACCACCGCGCAAGAAGCTGAAATTGCTGGTGATCTGAAATTCGGCATACGCCGTCACGCGAACACCCCGTGCAGGAACCAGCGCGGCTTTTCACCCCCGCCATAAAGTCCCTGACGGTACAGCCAATAGCGGCGCCCCTCATCGTCCTCGACCTGGTAATAGTCGCGTGGCGGCTCATCCTTCAGCCACCATTCGCCTTCGAGCCGCTCCGGTCCGTCGGCCGCCTTGACCCGGTACGACTTGCCGTGACGGGTGAACTGCATGGGCGGATCGTCGGGGACCAGCGCCATGGCTTCCACCGGCTCCGGAACCGTCAGCAGCCGTAGCGGCCGTTCCCGTCCCGCCGGCCATTCGCCCGACGCTTCCGCGAACGGCGCGGCATCCTCCACCGCCCGCTCCGGTAGCCAGCTCTGGCGCGGCGCCGGCCGGGCGATACGGCTGAAGCCGAAGCGATTGCCGAGCCGGTCGACCAGTTCTGCGAGCCCAGCGCCGCCGCCGCCCTTCACCTGCCAGTTTTCCTGTGCCGGCTTCAGCGCCTCCACGCGGGTCGCCGAGACCGTTACGACCTCGATCCCGAACCCCGGATCGACTTCATCCAGTTTCTCGGCGAACAGCCGGAACAGCGGCTCCGTCCAGCGTGATGGCCGGCTGGTGCCGACCCGGATGCGCGCCGCCGTGCCGTCCACCCGGTGACAGGCCAGCGTCAGCTGACGCGCGCCCTCGCCCGACTGGGTCAGGCTCCGGCAAAGCTGGTCCAGCAGCGTCCTCAGGCCGGTCTCCACGCCCTCCCGCGTCGTCAGCGGCTCCAGGCACGCGACGCGCGCCTCGTGCGCCGGTACCGGCGCGATCGGCGAGATCGGCTCGTCCACGACCCCCAGCGCCTGGTCAAGCCGCCGCACGGGCTCGGCCCCGAACCGCTCAGCCAGCGCCCGCCGCTCCAGCGGATAGAGCGCCCCAATCGTCCGCAGCCCGAACGAGGTCAGGCTGTCGAGCGTATCGCCCGACAGCCTCAGGGTCGGCAACGGGAACTCCTTCAGCGCCGTCATCGCGTCGGTCAGGCTGTCGAACGGCTGCAGGATGGTCGCCTCCTGCTGCCGCGCCCTGCATGCCGCCCAGGCGGCGCCCGGCGTATCGGTGATCGCCGTCAGCGGCGTCAGGCCGAAGTCCTTCAGCCGCGCCACCAGATCCGCCGCCAGCGCCTCCTCGCCGCCGAACAGGTGCGCGCAGCCGGAAATGTCGAGGAACAGGCTGTCGCCTTCCGCCAATCCCGCCCAGGGCGTGTAGCGCGTCGCCCAATTGGCGAGACGCACCAGCGCCGCGCGGTCGGCCGCCGCGTTGACGAAGCGGGTCTGCAAGGTCGGCTGCACCGCCCGCGCGTCCGCCAGCACCATGCCCGGCTTCAGGCCGCCATGCAGCGCCCGGCGGTTCACCGCCGCCAGCACCAGCCGCCCGCGCCGTTCCTCGATGGCCGCCAGCACGTGCTTGGCCAACTCCGGCTCCCGCCGCACCAGCCGCTCACTGACCAGCCACGGAAACCAGACATTCATGATCCGCTTTTTATGAGCTTTCTTCATGATCTTACCCGGCGATCCTGATGTCGTCCGGAAGGCTTTCCATCTCTCCTGCCTCGGTGATCGCCGTCCAGCCTTTCGGGCTCCAGACCACCGTCCAGGCCGCCGGACGTCCACCCCGGCACCGGGCGAGCTCCACCCGCCAGCACGGCCAGCCCACGCCGGCGCCGTCCGGCAGGCTGGGCATGGAGGTCACCTGCCAGCGGCTCAGCGCCGTCGCCGCGCCGCCGCGTGCGGTCTCGCCCAGCAGCAGGCAGGTCACCCCGCCCATCTCCGCCGCCAGTTGCAGCCGCCGGCTGGCCGTGAAGTCGGCGGCGCGGATCTCGCCCACCACCGCCGACAGCGCGCCGCAGTTCAGCGCCTCCTCGATGGCCCACAGCATGTCCGCGTCGCGGCTGATCCCCGAGACGGTCAGCACCGCCCCCGGCTTCAGCCCGAACCGCGTCAGCCCCGGCATGTAGAGATCGTTACCCCGCTCCAGCCACAGCACCGGCCTGCCATCCATGTCCTGGAGCCGCGCGAGCAACGCCGCGCAGAACCCGGTCGCCGCCCCGTCGCCGCGCACCTCGTGAACGCCGGCCA
>CAMDTB010000023.1 GCA_945907245.1 Rhizobium sp. Q54 | reverse complement strand
GTGCGCGAATTCGCCGCCCAGGCCGAGGCCATCGGCGTGCCCTACAACCTGATCGAGGCCATCGACCAGCCCTGGAAGCGCATGCCGGAAGGCACGGTCGGCGGCTACTGGGGTATCCTGGACAAGGACCGCGAACTGAAATTCCCGCTGACCGGGCCGGTGAGCGAATGGCCGCAATGGCGGCTGGCCGCCGCGTTCACCGCCATTGTCACGCTCATCGCCTTCGCCTGGGCGCTGCTGTGGGACAAGCCGATCACGCCCGTTCGATGGTTCGGACTCGGCATCGCCGCGCCGGCCGTCGGCGCGACCTGCTGGGCGCTTGGCGACCAGCTGCTCGCGATCGTGCTCAACAACTGGTGGGGCTGGGCGTGGATCAGCCTGCTGATGCTGATCGCGGTGATCGGCGGCGGCCTGCTGATCTATGCCGTGGCCGGCGGCCGGAACGTGCCGAAGCCCGCCGGCTTCGACGGCGTGCTGGAGGCGATCCGCACGCGCCGCTTCAGCGGCTCGCAGATCATCGGCGCCTATCACTGGGCGGTGATGCTGCCGGCGGCCGTGCTCGCCGTTTCCATGGCCATCGACGGCCGCCACCGGGACTTCCTGCAGTTGGCGTTCTGGCTGCCCGCCGCCGCCTTCCTGCTGCTCTATATCCAGCCCTCGACCCGCGAGCGCACCGACAAGGCCCAGCCAGAAGAAGCCTGGATCGCGCTGTTGATCCTGATCGCCGGGCCGTTCGCCATCGACCAGTTCATCAACCTGGAAGCCTGCGTATGGGCTGCGACCTGCGTGGTGCTGGCGGCGCCGTGGCTGGAATTCGTGCTGCGCGAAGGGGCGCGAGTCCGGGATGCGTTCCGGCGCCCGTTGAGCGGCGGCACCTAACGGGCGCGGATCAGGCAGATCAGCGCCAGGATCGCTGCCGGCACGGACATGGTGTTGTTGTAGAGGATCATGCCCAATCCAGCCGCGATCAGTGCGATGACTGCCATCCAGCGCGCCGTCCTGGCACTGCCCCTGGCAAGCACGACCGCCGCCACCACCGCCAGCAGCAGCGACAGCCAGCCGAAACCGTTCATCTCGGTGAACATGATGAAGCCGGTACGGAGCGGGCACCACCACGGATTGCCGCGCTCGCAGGCGGCGCCCATGGCTTCCGGCTCGACGAACTGATAGCGGATGACATAGCCGGCGACGAAGCTCAGCGCGCATGCCAGCAGACCGCCAACGGCCCGCGCGTCGCCCCACAGGGCCGCAACGCCGCCCCGCGCCGTCTCGCCCTCGACCGCCATATCTCTGTCCTCTCAGCCCGTCCGCCGTAGATGCGCATGGTTACGGGGCACGCGTGTCCCGGTCAACTGTCGCGATAGGTAACAGACGTTTGACCACGCTGACCGATCCGGCCATTGTGTCGTCGGGAACGACACCAGGGAGACGATCGCCATGTATCTGAAGTGGTCCGAAGAAAAGCGCCTGCACGAGATCATCGCACGCGACGAGATCATGCAGCTTGTCCAGAACTACATGCGGGCGCAGGACCGGCTCGACCCGAAGCTGCACCGCTCGGTGTTCTTCGACGACGCATGGCTGTCCTACGGCATCTACGAGGGCGGACCGGACGGCTTCGTGGATTTCGCGCAGAACGCGCTGCGTCCGCACAAGGCCAACCACCATTTCATCGGCCAGGTACAGATCGAGGTCCATGACCTCGAGGCGTTCGGCGAGGTGTACTACCAGGCCCATCACCGCATCGTCGAGGATGGCAAGGAATATGATTACTTCGTCAGCGGGCGCTATGTGGACCGCTACGAGAACCGCTTCGGCGTGTGGAAGATCGCCTATCGCAGCGAACTGGTGGACTGGGTCCGCAAGGACGAGGCGGCCGACGCCTTCTTCAAGGACAGCAAGATGATCCTGGGCGCCCGCAAGCCCGCCGATCCGCTGTATCACCGCGAGAACATGCGCAAGCCGAAGGGGAAGTAGGTTCCGCGCACGCTCCCTGTGCTGTCATCCCGGCGAAGGCCGGGACACAGAATCACAGGGTACCGGCGCCGCAAGACTGGGTCCCGGCCTTCGCCGGGATGACAGTGAAAGTCAGGGATCGGGGAGCTTTCACATGAGCGAGTTCATCAAGACCAGCGTCGACGAGCGTGGCATCGCCACGGTGCTGATCGACCGCAACGACCGGCGCAACGCCATGTCGTTCGACATGCTTCGGGCCTTCATCGATGCCGTCGGCCGGCTCGGCGCCGACCCGTCGGTACGGGTGCTGGTGGTCACCGGCGGCGACCAGGGCTCGTTCTGCGCCGGCACCGACCTGTCGGACCTGGATTCGGTGCCCGGCAAGGATCGCGGCCTGCGCGGCACGGCGCAGGAGAGCGGCAAATGGTGGCCGCTGCTGAAATGCCCCAAGCCGGTGATCGGCGCCATCGACGGCCCAGCCGTGGGCATGGGCGCCGAATACACCAGCCAGTGTGACGTGCGCATCGCCACGTCACGCGCCCGGTTCGCCTGGAACTTCGTCCATCGCGGGCTGGTGCCCGACACCGGCGCCGGCACCTGGCTGCTGCCGCGGCTACTGGGCCCGCAGAAGGCGCTGCAACTGCTCTATTCCGGCGATTTCCTGTCGGCCGAGGAGGCTTACGCCATCGGCTACGTCTCCGAGCTGGTCGAACCGGAGAACCTGATGGCCGTTGCCTATGCCGAGGCGGCGAAATATCTCAGGGGCTCGCCCTTCGCCGTCACCCGCATCAAGCAGCTGGTCTATGAAGGGCTGGAGAAGTCGGCGGCCGACCACATGGCGGCGCACACCGTGGCGCTGAAGGACTGCTTCGGCTCCAACGACCACCATGAAGGCGTCCGGTCGTTCCTGGAGAAGCGCGCCCCCCGCTTCACCGGCACCTGAAAATTGCAGCACGGCATGGCGACGCCGGTCAACTATATGCGGCGCTCAACCTGACCGGAAATTCGCCATGCCCGCACAACCCGACCTGATCCTGCTTGGCGTCATGCTCGTCGGCGTCGGCCTGTTCGGCGGCGTGCTGTCGGGCCTGCTGGGCGTCGGCGGCGGCATCGTCATCGTGCCGGCGCTCTACCACGTGTTCTCGTACCTGGAGATTGATCCGTCGATTCGCATGCACCTGGCGGTGGGCACCTCGCTCGCCACCATCATCCCCACCTCGATCCGGTCGGTGCGCGGTCATCACCGGCGCGGCGCGGTCGACATGCAGCTGATGCGCCAATGGGCTCTGCCGCTGGCCATCGGCGTGCTGGTCGGCACAGCGCTCGCGGTCGTCGCACGCAGCCGGGAACTCACCATGGTGTTCGCGACGGTGGCGCTGGTCGTCGCGGTGCACATGACCTTTGTGCGCCATGACTGGAAGCTGCGCGACACGGTGCCGAGGGGCGTGCCCGGCGCCCTGCCGCCCCTGGGCATCGGCGCCTTCTCGGCGATGATGGGCATCGGCGGCGGCACCCTGGCGGTGCCGACGCTATCGATCTTCGGGGTGCCGATCCACCGGGCGGTGGCGACGGCGTCGGGCTTCGGCCTGATCATCTCCGTTCCCGGCACCATCGGCTTCATCGCCGCCGGCTGGGGCAACCCGCTGCTGCCGCTGCCCTGGTATCTGGGGTATGTGAGCCTGCTGGGCTTCGTCGTGCTGGTGCCGGCCACGCTGCTGGCGGTGCCCTGGGGCGTGGCGCTCGCCCACTGGCTCAAGCCCCAGCCGCTGCGCTGGGCGTTCGCCGGCTTCCTCGCCCTGACGTCGGCACGGATGTTCTGGGATCTCTTCGGCTAGGCCGGATCCAGCGCCAGTTCCATCATGTTGCTGTCGATCGCGTACACCGCGCCCAGGGTCACGTAGCGGAAGCGGTTATAGTCGCCGTCGATCGGGAACGAGCCGCGCACGCCGCCCGCCTGTTCGGCGTCGTCGGTGACCGGCAGGGTGCGGCGAATGAAACGGTTGGCCGCCTTGGCCGCCGCCAGGAACGCCGGGTCCTTCGTGGCATCGTACAGCGCCATCCAGCAGATGGCGGCCTGCGCGTCGCCCGAGAGGCCGCTCCACAGGACCGCGGGCTCCCATTTGTCGTTGAGGCGTCCCGGCAGGGACCCGTCCTCACGCCGCTGAACGGCCACCAGCGCCCAGCCGGCCATCACGGCCGCATCCAAATGCCGCAGCACGTGGCCAAGGCGGTGGGACTCGAGAAATCCCCTGATCGCTGTGGCGATCGTGACGGTGAAGGGCCGCGTCGCGTCGTCGATGCAGCAATTGGCCAACCAGCCGTTGCGATGCTGCTGACCCAGCGCCCAGCGCAGATTGGCCTGGGCAACGTCGCCGAAACCCTGGTCGGACAGCGACGCATCGGCCTCGAGCAGCGCCCAGGCGATTTGCGTGTCGTGGGCGCATTCGCCGGGCCAACTGCCGTCCGGGTTCTGCATCGAGACCAGATACCGGGCTGCCCGCGCCGCAGCGGCCTCCGCGCCCGGAACGGCGTCGCTGCCCGCAAGCAGCCCGAGCAGCGCCTGTCCGGTGGCGAAAGGCGCAGACTCCGTCTTGCCTGCCCCGGCAAAACCGCCATCGGCGTGCTGGACGGCGCACAGCCATTCGAGCGCCCAGGATGCGCGTTGCCGGAGCGCGTGATCGTTCCAGCGATCTGCCGCGCGCAACAGGGTAGCCGCCGCCAGTCCGGTCGTGCCGGGACAGGAGGCGCCCCAGCCCCTGATCAGATCGAAATGCGCGGCAAATCCGCCCGCGCCCGACGTCGAACGCTCCTGCGCGCGCACCAGCCAGGCCAGCATGGCGTTGACCGCCGGTCCGGCGCCCGGATCAGGACCGGTCAAGCCCCGCCTGTCGGCACGGCGCAGCCACCGCGCCGGAGCCGGCAGGGTCAGCAACTCCCAGGTCCGGCTCAACCCTGCGCGCATGGAATCATCGCGGGGATTGCTATTCGAGAGGGCCGGCCGGCTCCTCCGGCGGCTCCTTGCGGTTCTCGCGCATGGCCTGCACCGCGACGACCGGCAACAGGATGGCGTAGATCGCCGCAAGCCCCACATAGGTCGCCCAGAAAGACGACGCCAGCAGCGCGGCGAGGATCACGGCGCCGACCAGCAACGGCAGGACGAGCTTGCGACTGATGCGGACGTGCTTGGTCGACAGGGTCGGCACCTTGCTGACCATCATCAGCGCCAGCACGGCCATATAGATCGCGCACGCTTCCGGCTCGCGGAAGAAATCCGATTCGGTATGGAAGGAGATGGCGAAAGGCACCAGGGCGAGGCCCGCCGCCGCGGGCGCGGGCATTCCCATGAAATGCTTGTGCACCGTGCCATCTTCGGCCGCACTCTGGTCCATGATGTTGAATCGCGCGAGCCTGAGGGCACAGCAGACGCAGTACAGCAGCGAGACAGCCCAGCCGAAGCGAGGGACGTCGTGCAGGGTCCAGAAATACAGGATGATCGCGGGCGCGACGCCGAAGCAGATCACGTCCGAGAGCGAATCGAGCTCGGCGCCGAACTTGGAGGTGCCCTTGATCATCCGCGCCACCCGGCCGTCCAGCAGGTCGAACAGGCTGGCGAGCAGAATCGCGATCACCGCCGCCTCCCACCGCTCCTGGAAGGCGAAGCGGATCGAGCTGACGCCCGAGCAGAGCGCCAGCACCGTGAGTACGGTGGGCGCGAGCGCCCTCACCGGCACGACCGGCGGCAATCGCCGATGGAGCGGAGCGTTCATGGTCAGCGGACCTCGCCAAGCTGCGGTGGATCAACGGCCTTCTCGTCGGCTAGGATGGTTTCGCCGGCCACCGCCTTCTGGCCGACGACGACCATGGGCGACATGCCCGCGTCCAGATAGACATCGACCCGGCTGCCGAAACGGATGATGCCGATGCGCTCGCCGGTCTTGAGCATGTCACCGGCCGCGACCTTGCAGACGATCCGCCGCGCTACCAGCCCGGCAATCTGGACGAACGCCACATCCTTGCCCGTCACCGTCGTCATGCGCAGCGCCATGCGCTCGTTGTCCTCGCTGGCCTTGTCCAGGGTGGCGTTGAGAAACAGGCCCGGGCTGTAGACCTTGTGGGTGATCGTGCCCTCGCAGGGCGACCGGTTCACGTGGCAGTCGAACACGTTCATGAAGATGGCGATGCGGATGCGCGGATCGGTGCCCATCTCCAGCTCCGGCGGCGGCGGCGCTGGCCGGATCGACACGACCAGCCCGTCGGCCGGGCTGATCACCAGGCCCTCGCGCACCGGAGTCGTCCGGTCTGGGTCGCGGAAGAAGTAGACGCACCACACGGTCAGCACGAAAGCGACCAGGCCGAGCGGCGCCCAGGCCCACATCAGCAGCAAGGTCACCACCGCGAAGATGGCGATGAACGGGTATCCCTCCCGATGGATCGGGACGAACACCGATTTGATGCTGTCAATGATGTTGTGGTTTTCCATTGCCTCGCCTTTTCCGGTCATTGTCCGGCAATTAATAGTCGGCTGCCAGCGTTTCCAGCTTCTCGGCGGCCGCGACGGCTTCCTGCTGGCGTTGCCACATGGTCGCGTAGAGTCCGCCCGGCAACGCGAGAAGCCCCGCATGCGTTCCGCGCTCGACGATCCGGCCGTGCTCCAGCACGATGATTTCGTTGGCGTCGACCACGGTCGACAGCCGGTGCGCGATCACCAGGGTAGTGCGGTCCCGGGATATGGTCTTCAGCGCGCCCTGGATTTCCTTCTCGGTATTGGTATCGAGCGCCGACGTCGCCTCGTCGAGAATCAGGATCGGCGGGTTCTTCATGATGGTTCGGGCGATAGCGATGCGCTGCTTCTCGCCACCCGACACCTTCAGCCCGCGCTCGCCCACATTGGTCTCGTAGCCCATCGGCAAGGACGTGATGAAATCGTCGATGGCCGCCATCCGAGCCGCCTCGCGGACCTCTTCGAACGGCGCGTCGGGCCGGCCATAGCCGATGTTGTAACCGATGGTGTCATTGAACAGCACCGTGTCCTGTGGAACGATGCCGATTGCCTTGCGGAGACTGGTCTGGGTGACGTCGGCGATGTTCTGGCCGTCGATGCGAATGGCGCCGCCGGTCACCTCGTAGAAGCGATAGAGCAGCCGCGAGATCGTGGACTTGCCCGCGCCGCTGTGGCCGACGATGGCGACGGTGTGCCCTGCCGGCACCGTGAAGCTGACGTCGTGCAGAATCTGGCGGTCGGGCTTGTAGTGGAACGACACTGTGTCGAACACGATTTCGCCGCCGACGGTGATCAGCGCCTCCGCGTCCGGCTTGTCCTCGACCTCGCGCGGTTCGCCCAGAAGGTCGAACATGGCTTCCATGTCGATCAGCGACTGACGCATCTCGCGGTAGACGAAGCCGAGGAAGTTGAGCGGCAGGAAAAGCTGCACCAGAAGCATGTTGACGAACACGAAGTCGTCGATGCCGTGGCGCCCGGACGCCATGTCGTAAGCCGACATCAGCATCACCACGGCCAGGCCGACCGAAATGATCGTAACCTGGCCGGTGTTCAGCAGCGACAGGCTGCTCTGGTTCAGCACGGCGGCGCGTTCGTAACGCTGCATGGCCTTGTCGAAGCGGCGGGCCTCGTGCTCCTCGTTGTTGAAGTACTTGACCGTCTCGTAGTTCAGCATGCTGTCGATGGCCTTGGTGTTGGCCTCGGTATCCTGCCGGTTCATCTCGCGGCGGAGCTTGAGCCGGCGCTCGGTGATGCCGAACGTGAAGATCACGTAGAGGACGATGGTGGCGACGGTCGCCGCCGCATAGCGCCAGTCGAGCACGCCCCACATCATGGCCGCGACGAAGCCGATCTCCAGGATGGTCGGGATGATGTTGAAGATCATGAAGCGCAGGGCGAAGTCGATGCCCTGGGTGCCGCGCTCGATGACCCGGCTGAGACCGCCGGTGCGCCGGTCCAGGTGGAAGCGCAGCGACAGCGCGTGGATGTGGCGGAACACCCTGAGCGCCACCCGGCGCAGTGCCTGCTGGCCGACCTTGGCGAAGATCATGTCGCGCAACTCGCCCAGCGACGGCGCCAGCATCCTGGCAATGCCATAGCCGAGGATCAGAAAGACGGGAATGGCGAAGGCGGGAGATCCGACGATGCCGCCCTGCTGCGTCAGGCTGGCGACGACTTCCTTGTAGACCAGCGGGATCACCACGGTCAGGCCCTTCGATGCGGCGAGCAAGACCAGCGCGGCGACGACGCGCGCCTTCATGTCCGGTTCGCCCGCGGGCCAGAGATATGGCAGCAGGGTCTTGACGGTCTTCAGGTGATGGCGCTCACGCTTCGGCGCGCGCTCGTCGATTTCGGAATCCATGGCGGCTGTATAGCACAGCGCGGGCCGGTTGAAGCGATCGGTTGGGGCAAAGGCAAGAGGCCCCGGCCTGAACCGGGGCCT
Source organism: Rhizobium sp. Q54 (assembly GCA_945907245.1). GTDB lineage: Bacteria > Pseudomonadota > Alphaproteobacteria > SMXS01 > SMXS01 > RI-34. Next base: position 38,409 of record CAMDTB010000023.1, on the reverse strand, counting down.
CTCCTCATCGGCTTTGGCGCCAGAAGTTACCGCGGCGGACGGTCGCGGTCGCGGCCATCGCCGTCACGGTCGCGGCCGTCATGATCGCGCCACCAGTTGCGCTTCGGACCGTAGTCGTTCCATCGGCGGTCCCAGTTGTAGCGGTCGCGGTAGAAGCCGCGTCCACGGTAGTGGTTGTCCCAGTAGCTGCCGACGCTGAACGACAGGGTGGGAACGCCCCAGGGCATGCCATAGACCACCCGCCGGCCATTGCGTTCGGCGACGATGTCGTCGCCGATCACCCAGCCGCGACCGCGCGGCGTGGAAACGTCGCACCAGGACCAGTCGCGCAGACAGCCATTGATCTCCAGCCGCATGCCCGATCGGGCATAGGCGACGGTCGGGTAGTCATAGTCGGGGCCGGCCTTAACCTCGAGCCGGTCGGTCGCATAGCCCGGCACGGCATTGGCCGGGGCCGAGCCGAGAACCGCCGCGCCAAGGGCGATGGCGGCGGCAGTGACGGTTTTCCTGATCATTTCGGTCTCCTCTCACCGGTTTTTACGGCCGGAGGCGGCTCTGCCGCACGCCCGAACCGGTCTGACGAACGTCAGCTCGACCGAGTTGTTCCGGCCGCCACCATCCTTTTTTCGCTTCCCGCTGATCTTGGATTGCAAAATACTTATCGTTGCACAATTCATCTATCGTTCATCTAATACATGAATGTAGGATGAATAGATTATAAATAATCTTGAATTACAAGACACTTTAATGGGCCTTATAAAGATGTTTTCGCCGGAACCAATAGTTTTACTTGGAATTTATCTATCCACGAGCGATGTCTGGGCGAAGGATTTCCGAAGCATCGTCGTTCAATGGGTACAACACCTGAAGGAGGCTCTGATGCTCAAGAAGACACTCGCCGTCGCAGCCATCGCCCTGGGCGCGTCCGTCGTGGCGTCCATGCCGGCGAACGCATCACCAGGCTATGCAACCGGAAGACTGGAGGTGCGCGCCGGCCCCGACTACGACTATCCGAGCGTGGGCTTTGCCCGTCCGGGCACCCGCCTGGAAATCAATGGCTGCCTGCCGGACTGGAGCTGGTGCGACGTGACCACCAGGCGCGACCGCGGCTGGGTGCCTGCCCGTGACGTGCAGGCCGAGCATCGCGGTCGCCGGCTGATGTACGGCACGGCATGGAATGTTCCGACCTTCCAGTTCAGCTTCGGCTCGTATTGGAACAATCACTACCGTGGGCGCCCGTTCTACCGGGAGCGGGTTCGCTGGGAACGCCACTGGCACGATCACGACCGCCGCGGCGAGCATCGCGGGCTTGGCAACGACCACCTCGGACGCGACAACGATCACCGTGGCCGGGACAATGACCGCCGCGATCATCGAGGCCACGACAATGATCGCCGTGGTGACGGCGACTGGCGCGACCGCCGCAACTGATCGGTCGCACCAGTCGGAGGGCCCCGGTGATCCCGGGGCTCTCGCAAGGACGGAACCGATCGCGAGATCGCGACGTTCGCACACCAAGTGCGGAGCGCATTGCCAGCCGCACGGGAAACAACAAAGCTCTTGGAGAGAACCATGTTTCGCAAGTCAATCGCCGCCGCGGTGCTTGTCGCCGGCGCGGCACTCGTCCCGGCCCCAGCCCAGGCTGCGACGGGCTTCACGACCCAGCCGACCCAGCTGCGCGCCGGGCCGGACTACGACTATCCCACCATCCGGATGATCAACCCCGACCGCCGCGTGGAGATCTTCGGCTGTCTCAACGACTGGAGCTTTTGTGACGTCGGCTACCGCTCGGATCGCGGCTGGGTGGACGCCCGCGATGTTGCGGTCGATTATCGCAGCCGGCGTACCAGACTGATCGACGCCGGCCCCTATGTCGGCATCGGTTTCCTGTCGTTCAGCTTCGGCAATTATTGGGACAACTATTATCGCGGCCGCCCGTTCTATCGCGAACGTGGCCGCTGGGAGCGCCATTACCATGACAAATATCGGACCAGTTGGGGGCCGCGCCGCGACCGCGACTGGAACGACCGCAACCGCCGCGACCGCGACTGGAATGACCGGGACCGCCACGATGGCAGCGACAGGAAAGATCGCGACGGGCGCGACCGCAACGACCGCGATGGGCGCGATCGCAGCGACAACGACCGACGCGACAACGACAACCGCATCGGCTACAAGGGCGCACCGAACAATCCGGCCGTGACCACGCCTACGCCGCAGCCGCGGCCAGGCCTGACCGAGCGGAACAACGACCGCCGCGACAACAACCGCCGTGACAACGACCGGACGTCCAACCGCGACAGGTCGACGCCCAACGCCACGACCACGCCGCGCCCGACTCCCCAGGCAGCGACGCCCACCCGGAGCGCGCCGGCGGCCGTAAAGAATGACCGGCCGGATCGCGGTGGGGCCGAGCGTCCCAATCGTAGCGCCATGGAGCGCCCGGAACGGCCTGATGCGTCGAAGGCGGCTGGTCGTCCCGAACGGCCGCGGGAGAGCCCGTCGAAGCAGCGCGAGGACCGCGAGCCGCGCAAGAACCGGGCCGCGGAGCCGGACGAAGACAAGCGTCCCGGCCGGTAATCGTCAATGCATCGATGAGAATATGCGAGGCCCCGGTCCACCCGGGGCCTCGTTGCTTTGTCAGATGTCGGAGCCGGGCTTGAGGATGCCGGGCATCTTGACGTCGTCGCCGTCCTTAGGCTCGGCGACGCCCTGATCGGGTCGGAACACCTGGAGATAGCGCGCCGCACCGCCGGGCATCCGCCGCACCACATGCCAGACGGTCCTGTCGGCCAGCACAGTGGCATCGGGGCCGGCATCGACCGCCAGGGTGATGGCAGGGTTGAACACCTGGTTGACGTTCTGCACGACGGCGTTGCCGGGATCGATCTCCTCCAGGCGGATATTGTGCGGGGCAGCGGTCACAGTTGGAATGGTCGCGGTCCAGCCACCGTCGTCGCCGACCGTGACAGTGGCGACTGGACGACCATCCAGGTACACGTTCACGGTGTCGCCGGCGGTCGCCCGGCCGCCGAGAACGGTCCGTCCGGCAGCGTCGAATTCGGCCAACTCGACACCAAGGGACAGGGCGGGCTTGAGCTGACCCGGCCGCTGCAGCACCCGGCCGGCGACACCGCCCTTTCGTGGCAGCATCACCGCAAGCACACCATCGTCCGCCGCCGGCTTCTTCTCGCCCTTGGCGGTCTTGAGGTCCGGCCCTTTGTCCGGCGGCTGCGGCACGAACACGACGGCAACGTCGGAGGACCGGATTTCATTGCCGATGCCATCCGTCGCGGCGAGGCTGAGGATGTGGGTGCCGGGCGGCAGCGCCGTACCGACGACGATCTCCCAGGCGCCGGCGGCAGAGGCGCGCGACTTGCCGATCGACCGGCCTTCGGCCATCACATCGACAAAACCGCCGGGCGCGGCGCTGCCAGCGATGACGCCCATCCCTTCCCGGTTCAGCCGCACCAGTTCGAACTCCACCGGAACCGGAGCGGTCTGCCCATCCGCGGTCAGAGGCGCGGCCGACGGCGGCTCCGGGGTGTTCGAGCCGAACAGGACGAAACCGAGGCCGGCCACGATGGCAACGGCAAAGAGGATAAGGACGACACGGTTACGCACGGGACTGCTTCCAGGGGTTGCTCGGGGCGGCGGATAGGCGCCTGCAATTGACTTAGGCACAATGCGGGCGGGATCAAATCCGCCGCACCTTATGCGGCAGCCGCTGGTACGCCGCAATGGATTCCTCCTATAAGGAATATCGCGCGGCACCAGCCGTGAGGAGTTCGATGACCCTGCCCCATGCCATATGCGTGTTCTGCGGCTCCCGCCGCGGCTCGGACCCGACACTGGCGGAGGTTGCCGCCGATCTGGGGCGCACGCTCGCCGGGAACGGCATCACCCTGGTGTACGGCGCCGGCGGCGTCGGCCTGATGGACGTCGTCGCCCAGGCGGCGCTGGACGCGGGTGGCAGGGTGACCGGCGTGATGCCCCGGCATCTGGCGCGCAAGGAACTGCTCAAGGAAGGACTCACGGAACTGCACATCGTCGACACCATGCACGACCGCAAGCGGGTGATGTTCGACCTGTCCGGCGCGTTCGTGGCGCTGCCCGGCGGAATCGGGACGCTGGAGGAGACGGTGGAGATCCTCAGCTGGCGCCAGATCGGCATTCACGACAAGCCGATCGTGCTGCTCAACGCGGGCGGCGCGTGGGACCATTTCGAGGCGCTGATGCGCGACCGGGTGACCGCGGGATTCTGCGCGCCTTCGGACCTGGAACTGTATGAAATCGTCGACCGGGTCGACCAGCTCCTGGCGGCGCTGGACGCGGCGAGGCCGCCAACGATTCCCAGCTTTACCGACTGGACCTGACCGGGCGCGCCGCCTGCATTCCAGCCATCCCGAAATAGGCCGGGACCATGCTTTTCCGGCCCGGACACCAGTGCTATGGTGCCGCGACTTTTGCGTCCCGTTCACGCGCGCTTGGAAAGGATCAACAAGAATGGCGAAGATCAAAGTCAAGAATCCGGTTGTCGACCTGGACGGCGACGAAATGACGCGGATCATCTGGAGCTTCATCAAGGAGCGCCTGATCCTCCCCTATCTCGACATCGACCTGAAATACTACGACCTGGGCATGGAAAACCGCGACGCCACCGACGACCAGGTGACGATCGATGCCGCCAACGCGATCAAGCAGTACGGCGTGGGCGTGAAGTGCGCGACCATCACCCCGGACGAGGCGCGCGTCGAGGAATTCAAGCTGAAGAAGATGTGGAAGTCGCCCAACGGCACGATCCGCAACATCCTGGGCGGCACCGTGTTCCGCGAGCCGATCGTGTGCACCAACATTCCGCGCCTGGTGCCGGGCTGGACCAAGCCGATCGTCATCGGCCGTCACGCGTTCGGCGACCAGTACCGCGCCACCGACTTCAAGGTGCCCGGCGCCGGCAAGCTGACCATGAAGTTCGAGCCCGAGGGCGGCGGCGCGCCGATCGAGTACGAGGTGTTCCAGTTCCCGAGCGCCGGTGTGGCGATGGGCATGTACAACCTCGACGACAGCATCATGGACTTCGCCCGTGCCTGCCTGAACTATGGCCTGGACCGCAAGTGGCCGGTGTACCTGTCGACCAAGAACACCATCCTCAAGGCCTATGACGGCCGCTTCAAGGACCTGTTCCAGGCCGTGTTCGACGAGGAGTTCGCCGGCAAGTTCAAGGACGCCGGCATCACCTACGAGCACCGCCTGATCGACGACATGGTCGCGTCGGCGCTGAAGTGGGATGGCGCGTTCGTCTGGGCCTGCAAGAACTATGACGGCGACGTCCAGTCGGACACGGTGGCGCAGGGCTTCGGCTCGCTGGGCATGATGAGTTCGGTGCTGATGACGCCCGACGGCAAGACCTGCGAGGCCGAGGCCGCGCACGGCACCGTCACCCGTCATTACCGCCAGCACCAGCGCGGCGAGAAGACCTCGACCAACCCGGTCGCGTCGATCTTCGCCTGGACCCGCGGCCTCGCCCATCGCGGCAAGCTGGACGGCACGCCCGAGGTGATCCGCTTCGCCGAGACGCTGGAGAAGGTTTGCGTCGACGCCATCGAGGCCGGCTACATGACCAAGGATCTTGCCATCCTGGTCAGCCCCGACCAGGCGTGGCTGACCACCGAGGACTTCCTCGCCAAGCTGGATGCGGACATGCAGAAGGCGCTGGCGTAAGCGTCACGCCGGGTTTTCGGAAGGGCGGCGCGGGCAACCGGGCCGCCCTTTTTCGTCCCATGCGATCCGGCCGCTAGCCGAGTTGCTGCAGCGCTCTTTCGATGGTGCGGCGGGAGCGGGCCATTTCACGCTCGTCGATCAGCACCTCGCCGTCCGCGCCAAAGGCACCCAGGCGATCGAGCGCGATCTGCAGGATGGTGCGCCCGATGTCCGGGTTTTCAGTGATCAGGTGCAGAAAGTCGGCCTTCTGCAGCATCATCAGCTGACACCGGGACCGCGCTGTCGCGGTAAAGTTTCGCCGCCGTTCCGCCAGCAGGCCCAATTCGCCGAAAAACTCGCCCGACGCCATGCGCAGCTTCCGGCCATCGGTCGCAATCTCCACCTCTCCCGACAGGATGATGAACATGCCGTCGGCTTCGTCGCCGCGCCGCGCGATCACGTCGCTGGGGCCGAAGATGCGCGCCTTCAACAGCCCGGCGACGCGCGACAGCGGCAGCGGCCCGAGATCGGCGAAGATCGGAACCTGTCCGAGGAGGTCCTTGTTGACGATGAATTCCCGGTCGCGGATTTCGGCGGCAAAGCCCGAGGCAAGGATACCGACCGGCAGTGCAAACACGCCTAATCCGCAGACCATCACGACACCGCCGAAGGCCCGGCCCGCGGTGGTGACAGGCGCCATATCGCCATAACCGACAGTGGTCAGCGTCGCCATGGCCCACCACATGGAATGGGGGATGCTGGCGAACACCTCGGGCTGCGCCTCGTGCTCGAGGTAGTAGATGATGCTTGCCGAGAACACCATCAGTCCCATGACGATGACCCCGGCCGCCAGCAGCGCGCGTCGTTCGGCGTAGAACACACGGCCCAGGGTGGCCAGCGCGGGCGAGTACCGGAACAGCTTCAGCAGCCGCACGAGCCGGAATACCCGCAGGATGCGCAGGTCCCAGTAGAGCCCCAGGTAGAACGGCAGGATGGCGATCAGGTCGATGAGCGCATAGGGCGACATCATGTAGTGTAGCCGCGCGCGCCACGGCTTGTTGCGGGGATAGTGCGACTGCATGTCGCTGACCCAGACGCGGGCCAGATATTCCACTGTGAATACCGCGATGGTGAAGATGTCGAACCAGTGGAACAGCGGCCTGTAGTCGCTGTGCAGCAGCTCTGACGTCTCCAACACCACCATGGCGACGTTGAGCAGGATCATGGTGATGATGAAGCCATCGAAGAGCGACGATACCTTGTCGTCGATGGCGCTGATCTCGAGTATCTCGTACAGTCGGCGCCGGAACTTCTTTGCTTCCGACCCGCTGGCCATGGCTGTCAGGCCGCCGCGGCCACGGCCGCTTCGATGGCGGCGAGCGCATCCTGCGCCTTTGCAACGTCGGGCCCGCCGGCCTGGGCCATGTCGGGCCGTCCGCCGCCGCCCTTGCCGCCCAGCGCCTCGGCGCCGGCGCGGACCAGGTCGACCGCGTTGATACGGCCGGTGAGATCGTCAGTGACGCCGACGGCGACCGACGCCTTGCCATCGGCCACGGCGACGAACGCGGCGATGCCCGAGCCGAGGGACTTCTTCGCGTCGTCGATCAGGCCGCGCAGGTCCTTGGCCGAGACGCCATCGAGCTTGCGGGCGATCATCCTGACCGAGCCCACCGCGCGCACGCCGTCGTCAGCGCTCCGCGCGGCGCCGCCGCCCATGGCCAGCGCCTTCTTGGCGTCGGCGAGTTCCTTCTCCAGCCGGCGGCGCTCCGCCATCAGCGCGGTGATGCGCTCCGGCAGTTCCGCAGGCGAGGCTTTCACCGCCGCCGCGGCCTGCCCGAGCAGGCGCTCCTGTTCGTTGACGTAGTCGACAGCGCCTTCGCCGGTCATCGCCTCGATACGGCGGACGCCGGCCGAGACGGCGCCCTGGCCGACGATCTTGAACAGGCCGATGTCGCCGGTGCGCCGCACATGGGTGCCGCCGCACAGTTCGACGGAGTAGTTCTGGCGTGACGGCTCCTCGCCAAGGCCCATGCCGACGACACGAACCTCGTCGCCGTATTTCTCGCCAAACAGCGCGAGCGCGCCGGCTTTTACGGCGTCGTCGGGCGTCATCAGCCTCGTGGTGACTTCCACATTGCGGCGGACCTGCCGGTTGACCTTTTCCTCGACCAGCGTGATCTGCTCCGGCGTCAGCGGCGCCTGATGCGAGATGTCGAAGCGCAGCCGTTCGGGCGCGACCAGCGAACCCTTTTGGGTGACATGCTGGCCCAGCACTTGCCTGAGCGCCTCATGCGCCAGGTGCGTGGCCGAATGATTGGCGCGCAGCCTGTCGCGGCGGTCGGCGTCCACATGCATCTGGACCACGTCGCCGACGCGCACCGGCCCGGCATGAACCGTGCCCACATGCACGTGCAGCGCGCCCAGCACCTTGCGGGTATCCGTCACGTCGACCGTGCCGGTCTCGGCCGCGAGCGAGCCGGTGTCGCCCATCTGGCCACCGGACTCGCCGTAGAACGGCGTCTGGTTGACGACGATGGAGACTTCCTGGCCGGGTTCGGCGACGTCGACCTGCTTGCCGTCGCGGACGATGGCGACGATCTTGCCTTCCGCATCCGTGGCGTCGTAGCCGAGGAACTCGGTGGCGCCGTGTTCCTCGCGGATCTCGAACCACAGGGATTCGGTGGCTGTTTCGCCGGATCCGGCCCAGGCCTTGCGCGCCTCGGCGCGCTGGCGAGCCATGGCGGCGACGAAGCCCTCGTGCTCGACCGACAGGTTCTGGGCGCGCAGCGCGTCCTCGGTCAGGTCGAGCGGGAAGCCATAGGTATCGTAGAGCTTGAACGCCACCTCGCCCGGCAGCTTGGCACCCGACGGCAGCTTCTGCAGTTCCTCGTCCAGCAGCCGCAGGCCGCGCTCCAGGGTCACGCGGAAGCGGGTCTCCTCCAGCCTGAAGGTCTCGCTGATCAGCGCCTGGGCCCGGTTCAGCTCCGGATAGGCCTGGCCCATCTCGGTGACCAGCGCCGGCACCAGCCGGTACATCAGCGGGTCCTGCGCGCCCAGCATGTGGGCGTGGCGCATGGCGCGGCGCATGATCCGGCGCAGCACGTAGCCGCGGCCCTCGTTGGACGGCAGCACGCCATCGGCCACCAGGAACGAACAGGCGCGCAGGTGATCGGCGATTACCCGGTGGGACACTTTCTGCGGACCATCGGGATCGACGCCGGTCGCCTCGGCCGACGCCTCGATCAGCACGCGCAGCAGGTCGGTATCGTAATTGTCGTGCACGCCCTGCAGGACGGCGGTGACCCGCTCCAGGCCGGCGCCGGTGTCGATGCTGGGCTTGGGCAGGCTGATCCGCTGGTCGGGCGTCACCTGCTCGAACTGCATGAACACCAGGTTCCAGATCTCGACGAAGCGGTCGCCATTCTCGTCGGGCGAGCCCGGTGGGCCGCCAAAGATGTGGTCGCCGTGGTCGTAGAAGATCTCCGAACACGGGCCGCAGGGACCGGTGTCGCCCATGGACCAGAAATTGTCCGAGGTGGCGATGCGGATGATGCGGTCGTCGGACAGGCCGGCGATCCTGCGCCACAGACCGGCGGCTTCCTCGTCCTCGTGATAGACGGTGACGGTCAGCCGCCTCGGGTCGATGGCGAAGTCCTTCGTCAGCAGGTTCCAGGCGAACTCGATGGCGTCGGGCTTGAAATAGTCACCGAACGAGAAGTTGCCGAGCATCTCGAAAAAGGTGTGGTGGCGCGCCGTGTAGCCCACATTGTCCAGGTCGTTGTGCTTGCCGCCGGCGCGGACGCATTTCTGGCTGGACGCCGCGCGGACGTAGTCGCGCGTCTCGTTGCCGGTGAACACGTTCTTGAACGGCACCATGCCGGCATTTGTGAACATCAGGGTGGGATCGTTGTGCGGCACTAGCGGCGCCGACGCCACGGCGGTGTGGCCGTTGCGCACGAAGAAATCCAGAAATGCCCGCCTGATCTCGTTGGCGCTCTTCACGTCGGTCACGTCCCCTTACCCAGAACCGGTGCATGCCGGGCGTTTCGCTTTTAGCGTCTGGCCTTAACCCTGTCCAGCGCACCCGCGCGACCGCATCCATGCGTCATGAATCGAATGACCGGCGCGAGGCCCGCGCCGGTCATCGGGAAGATAGGTTGGTGCGGCGTTAGAGCGAGCCGTCCTCGTCGCCCGCCTCGTCGGCATCCGGACCGCCGGTGATGGCGGCGGCGATGATGCCGGCATTGGCGCGGATCGCCTTCTCGATGGCGCCGGCCATCTCCGGGTTGGCGCGCAGGAACTCCTTGGCGTTCTCGCGGCCCTGGCCGATGCGGGTCGAATCGTAGGAGAACCACGAGCCCGACTTCTCGACGATGCCGGCCTTGACGCCCAGATCGACCAGCTCGCCCATCTTGGAGATGCCCTCGCCATACATGATGTCGAATTCCACGGTGCGGAACGGCGGCGCCACCTTGTTCTTGACCACCTTCACCCGGGTCTGGTTGCCGACAACCTCTTCCTTGTCCTTGATCTGGCCGATACGGCGGATGTCGAGGCGGACCGAGGCGTAGAACTTGAGGGCGTTGCCGCCGGTGGTGGTTTCCGGGCTGCCGAACATGACGCCGATCTTCATGCGAATCTGGTTGATGAAGATGACCATGCAGTTGGAGCGCGAGATCGAGCCGGTCAGCTTGCGCAGCGCCTGGCTCATCAGCCGCGCCTGCAGGCCCACATGCGAATCGCCCATCTCGCCTTCCAGTTCGGCGCGCGGCGTCAGCGCGGCCACGCTGTCGATGACCAGCACGCCGACCGCGCCGGAGCGCACCAGCGTGTCGGCGATCTCGAGCGCCTGCTCGCCGGTGTCGGGCTGGGAGATCAGCAACTCGGGAACATCGCAGCCGAGCTTGCGCGCATAGTTGGGATCGAGCGCGTGCTCGGCGTCGATGAACGCCGCGATGCCGCCGCGCTTTTGCACCTCGGCCACCACATGCAGCGCCAAGGTTGTCTTGCCCGAGCTTTCCGGGCCATAGATCTCGATGATGCGGCCCTTGGGCAGGCCGCCGATGCCGAGCGCGATATCGAGGCCCAGCGAGCCGGTCGGCACGGCCTCGACGTCGACCGAGGCTTCCTTCTGCCCCAGCTTCATCACCGAGCCCTTGCCGAACGCGCGTTCGATCTGGCTCAGCGCCGCGTCCAGAGCTTTCTGCTTGTCCATGGTATCCCGATTGATGAGCTGAAGAGTGGCCGACATGGCTTGATCCCTCTGTTATTCCACACGCCTACGATCGATTCAACGAGGGATATGTACCTGTTTTGTTCCATTTACGCAAGCCCTTTTCAACTCACTGATAATTATAAACTTTCCCGTTAATGTTCACTTTATGGCTCCGACGGAGGTGATGAGTTCCGCCGGCACGTCGCGGCGCAAAAGAAAAGGCCGGTCCTGGGACCGGCCTTTCTGACCTTTACCTCTCCCCAAGGTGTCAGTCGTCTCGGTGCACGCGCTCCTTGCGCTCGTGCGCTTCCTGCGCCTCGAGCGTCATGGTCGCGACCGGACGGGCCTCCAGCCGCTTCAGGCCGATCGGTTCGCCGGTGACTTCGCAATCGCCGGATTCGCCGGTCTCGATCCGCCGCAGCGCCGCGTCGATCTTGGAGATCAGCTTGCGCTGGCGGTCGCGGGTGCGCAGCTCCAGCGACCAGTCGGTCTCGGTGGAGGCGCGGTCGGCGAGGTCGGGTTCCTGGATGCCGCCTTCCTGGAGCTGGTCCAGCGTCTCGCGGCTTTCGCGCAGGATCTCGGTCTTCCAGTCCAGCAGCTTCTTCTTGAAGTACGCCAGCTGGGTGGGATTCATGAATTCTTCGTCGGGGGATGGCTCGTAGCCCTCGGGGAGTTTTATGCCATTGGCCTTGTGACCAGAGACCGGAGAGTCTTTTTGATCCACAATCTTGTCCACGTGGTCTAACCCCGCTCATACAGTTGATGGAGGCCTATTTCGCGGGCCGACATATACTCAACGTGAAAATGCGCTGCAACCGCTTTTACGCACTTCGCAAGGGTAGGCATGCAAATTTCACACCTTGACAAGGGGCACACGAGGAAGCGATGCGCGCCTGCCGTCGCGCGGGTGAAAACCAAGCGCTACCGGGTGATATTCCCGCAATGTTACCGCAAGGGTAGGCTGTCTCTGCGCCGGCTGACGAAAATCCAGACAGTGATTGCCAGGACATCGGGCAGCCTCGACGCGAAACCGCACGGGCCGATTGCGCGCCCGCCCGCCTCCATTCAGTAGAGGCCGAGCCTTATTTCTTGATCCCCCCTGCACGCACGCCTAATTTGCGGGGCAACAACAGCATTCATCCGGAAACGAGCCCATGAAATTCAAAGGCACCGACAGCTACATCGCCACCCAGGACCTGAAGGTGGCGGTGAACGCGGCGATCACCCTGCAGCGGCCGCTGCTGATCAAGGGCGAGCCGGGCACCGGCAAGACCGTGCTGGCCATCGAGGTGGCGAAGGCGCTGAACAAGCCGTTGATCCAGTGGCACATCAAGTCGACCACCAAGGCGCAGCAGGGCCTGTACGAATACGACGCCGTGTCGCGCCTGCGCGACAGCCAGCTGGGCGATGCCAAGGTGCACGACATCTCCAACTACATCATCAAGGGCAAGCTGTGGGACGCCTTCACCGGCGATGAATCCCCGGTGCTGCTGATCGACGAGATCGACAAGGCCGACATCGAGTTCCCGAACGATCTGCTGCTCGAGCTCGACCGCATGGAGTTCTTCGTTTACGAGACCCAGGAGCGGGTCATCGCCATCAACCGGCCGATCGTGATCATCACCTCGAACAACGAGAAGGAGTTGCCGGACGCGTTCCTGCGCCGCTGCTTCTTCCACTACATCCAGTTCCCCGATCCGGACACGATGAAGGAAATCATCGACGTCCATTTCCCGGACATCCAGAAGAAGCTGGTCAGCGAGGCGCTGCGCATCTTCTACGAGATCCGCGACGTGCCGGGCCTGAAGAAGAAGCCGTCCACGTCCGAGCTGCTCGACTGGCTGAAGCTGCTGATGGCCGAGGACATGACGCCGGAGATGCTGCGCGAGCGCGATCCCAACAAGCTGATCCCGCCGCTGCACGGCGCGCTGCTGAAGAACGAGCAGGACGTTCACCTGTTCGAACGGCTGGCTTTCCTCAGCCGGCGGCAGAGCTAAGTTAATACAAGCGGCCCCGCGGCGCGGGGCTTACCGGGACGCCGACCATGTTCACGAACTTCTTCTACGAGCTGAAGGAAGCGAAGGTTCCCGTAACCCTGCGGGAATACCTCACCCTGCTGGAGGCGCTCGACAAAGGCGTCGCCGACTACAAGGTCGAGGACTTCTATTACCTGTCCCGCGCCGTCCTGGTGAAGGACGAGAAGAACCTGGACAAGTTCGACCGGGTGTTCGGCAAGTGCTTCGAGGGCATCGAGTTCTCCGGCGACGCCGAGAAGATCGATATCCCGGAGGACTGGCTGAAGCAGCTGGTGGAAAAATTCTTCACCGAGGAGGAGAAGGCCGCGCTCGAGGCCATGGACTGGGACGAGCTCATGGAAACCCTCAAGAAGCGCATGGAAGAGCAGAAGGCGCGGCACGAGGGCGGCAACAAGTGGATCGGCACGTCCGGCACCTCGCCCTATGGCGCCTATGGCTACAACCCGGCCGGCGTGCGCATCGGCCAGAAGGAAAGCCGCAACCAGAAGGCCGTCAAGGTCTGGGACAAGCGCGAATTCAAGAATCTCGACGACAATGTCGAGCTCGGCACCCGCAACATCAAGGTGGCGCTGCGCCGCCTGCGCCGCTGGGCGCGCGAGGGCAACGCCGACGAGCTCGACCTGCCGGACACCATCCGAGCCACCGCCAAGAACGCCGGCTACCTGGACCTGAAGATGGTGCCCGAGCGGCACAACAACGTGAAAGTGCTGCTGTTCTTCGACGTGGGCGGCTCCATGGACCCGCATATCCGCGTCTGCCAGGAACTGTTCTCGGCCGCCCGGTCCGAGTTCAAGAACATGGAGTATTTCTACTTCCACAACTGCGTGTACGAGGAAGTCTGGCAGGACAATGTCCGCCGCCGTGCCGACAAGCTCAACACCTTCCAGGTGCTGCACACCTACCCGCACGACTACAAGGTCATCTTCGTCGGCGACGCCACCATGAGCCCCTATGAGATCGTCCATCCGGGCGGCTCGGTGGAGCACTGGAACGAGGAGTCCGGCGAGGTGTGGATGCACCGCATCCTCAACGTCTATCACAAGGCGGTCTGGCTCAATCCGGTGCCCGAGGGCTACTGGGAAACCTCGCCGTCCGTGCGCCTAATGAAGCAGATCATGGGCCACCGCATGTTCCCGATGACCCTTGCGGGCCTCGAGAACGCGATGAAGGCCCTAAGCCGCTAAGCTGACGTTCTCCGTCAGGAAGGAGAGCCTCGAGATGCTCAAGGGCAAGGTGCGCGCGCCGGAGATCGACCGTCCCGGTCTGCAATGGTTCAACGTCGAGCGACCGCTGTCGCTCAAGGACCTGGAGGGCAAGATCGTCCTGCTCGACTTCTGGACGTTCTGCTGCATCAACTGCATCCATGTGCTGCCGACACTGGCGATCCTGGAAGAGGCGTTTCCGGAAGAGGTCGTGGTCATCGGCGTGCACTCGCCCAAGTTCGAGGCCGAGAAGAATTCCGACAATCTGCGCAACGCCATCGCCCGCTATGGCATCACCCACCCGGTGATCCAGGACACGGAACACGAACTGTGGCGGCAATACGCCGTCCGGGCGTGGCCGACCATCGTTTTCCTGGCGCCGGATGGCACGGTGCTGGGCCAGACCTCGGGCGAGCCGTCGCGGGACAAGCTGCTGCGTTTCGTCGCGGACCTCCTGCAACAGGCCGCCGATGCCGAGCAACTCCGCCCCTCGCTGCTGGCGCTCGCGCCGGAGCCGCACCCGAAGCGTGCGTTTTCATTCCCGGGAAAGATGCGCCGCCTGCCGGGCACCGCGCTATGGGCGCTGGCAGACGCGGGCCACAACCAGATCGCACTGCTCGACGAGGACGGCGAGACCGTCCGGCGCATCGGCTCTGGCAAGGAAGGCTTCGACGACGGCACCGCCGAGGACGCCCAATTCAGCGCGCCGCAGGGCCTGGCCTGCGGCGAGGGCGTCATCTACGTAGCCGACACCGGCAACCATGCCATCCGCCGCATAGACCTCGATGCCGGGACCGTCGAGACGCTGGCCGGCACCGGCGTGCGCGGCACGATCCTTGAGGGCGTGCACGGCGCCGGCACCACCGCCCTCGCCTCGCCCTGGGATCTGGCGGTGGCGGGCGAGGCCGTCTATTTCGCCAATGCGGGCACCCACCAGATCGGGGTGCTCGATGCGTTCGCGTCGACCGTCTATCCCCTCGCCGGCAGCGGCGCCGAGGACATCGTCGACGGACCGGCGCTGGAGGCCGCCCTCGCCCAGCCGAGCGGTCTCGTTCTCAGCCCCGATCACGGCACGCTCTATTTCGCCGACAGCGAGACATCATCGGTACGGGCGCTTGGCCTGCTCGAGCCGCGCATGGTCTCCACTATCGTGGGCGCCGGCCTGTTCGAGTTCGGCCACGTCAACGGACCGTTCGCCGAAGCCAGGCTGCAGCACGCGATGGGCGTCGACCTGCTGGGCGACGGCAGCCCCGTCGTCGCCGACAGCTATAATGGCGCGATCCGCGTGCTCGATCTGGCCTCGGGCGAGGCCGCCGACCTGGACAACGGTGCCTTTACCTGCACCGATCCGCTATGCATCCCCGCCGCCGAGCCGGCTGGCGTCACCGTGGCCGAGGACGGCCGCATCTTCCTCGTCGACACCAACAACCACCGGGTGCTGGTCTATCATCCGGAGAACCGCACCTATCGGACATGGGCGGCGTGATCGGCCCTTCCTGATCAGGGCCGCATCACGTCGACGCCGAAGATCCAGCCATGGAAGTACAGGATCAGGGCGAATACCGCGACGCCCGCCGCGATCTTGCCCCAGCCGATCTCGCCGATCTTCAGGCTGTTGCGGCCCTGGATGATCGCGACGAACGGCGTGCGCGAGGTCTTCGCGGCGAACCTGGCCCAGCCTTCCGGGTCGCGCTTTTGCCGCTTGGCGTCGATGTTGGCCATGCCGATCACCGACACCAGCAGGAACGTACCGAAGAAGATCAGCGAGTGCAGATCGCCATTGGCCAGCAGGTGCGCCAATGCCCACAGGGTCACGCCCACCAGGAACGGATGCCGGGTGACGCGGACGATGCCCTGCGCGGGCTCTTCCTGGGCAAGCAGGCCTTCCTGCTGCATGGCGGTCGGATTCTTCGTGGCGACGCCGACGACGACGTAAATCAGCGCCAGGAAGACCAGCAGCAGGGCGATGCCGTGACCGGCACTCCCCAGGTTCCACAGATATCTGGAACCGACTTCCGAGACATGATTGTAACTCATCGCCATCCAGACGATCCCGACCAGCGACAGCACCGTGAACAGCGCGCGATACGCCTTCTCGCCGATGGCGCCGGCGATGGCGCCCCGAAGGCCGGTGCCCGATATCAGCGAATGAATCAGAAAGAACAAGGCGCAGGCGGCGATCAGGCTGGTCATGGCTGTCTCCCCGTATGGGCCGCGCATCCGGGGCGCGGCGAAAATTGTCCGGCGCTACCAAAGTACCACTATTGCCCTGGCTGTTCCCCGGTCCAACCCAATATAGCGTATCCTGCCAACTAGGTAGCAGGATACGGCCTTGGCACGAGCTAACAACGTATCGCCGAAAATCCCGCTGACTATCGGAAATCATTAGACTTCGCCGATTGACCGGCAGCCGGGGTTGGAGGAAAATCGCGGCTCGGACGCGATGGAGGGTGAGTGGCGCAGGTCGACAGCGACGCGGCGAACGCAAGGATCGTTCAGGATCAACTGGCTGCAGCCGGCGCGGCGCGCCCCAACGTGCCCCCTCCTCCATCACGGCCTGTCTCGGCACGCCCGCCGCTGATTGGCGCCGGCGCGATCACCGCGGTGTGGCTGATCCTGTGTGCCGTCTACCTCCTCGGCATGCGCGACGCGTCGGCCTACCTGACCCTCGAGCAGGGCATCCTGTACGGCATGGCGGCGGTGCTGCCGGTCATGGCGGTGTGGCTGCTGGCCGTCGGCTTCGTCCAGATGCGGGCGCTGAGTCATACCAGCCGGCTGATCAACGAAAGCCTGCTCGCCATGACCTATCCGGGCGACGACGCCCAACAGCGGGTCGCCGGGCTGGTCCGCACGTTGAAATCCCAGGCCGCCGAGCTGGCCAAGGCCAGCGATATGGCGCGTGACCGGACCGAGGCCATGGAACGGACGCTGCAGCGCCAGATGGAGGCACTGGCGCAGGCGTCCGCCAATGTCGGCAAGGGCAGCGACGAGGCCAGTGCCACGCTGACGGCACAGGCGACGGCGCTCGACGGCGCGCTCGAGGCGCTGCGCCAGCGCGCCAGCGGCATCGAGACCGCCATCGCCGGGGCCGCGGAGACGCTGTCGCGCATCTCCAGCCAGTCACTGGAGAACACCCGGTCGGCACAGTCGGCGCTTGCCAACCGGACCGACGAGCTGCTCGGCGCCGCCGAGCGCGCCTCCCAGCGCACCGAGGCGATCAGCGAGACCTATGCGGGCATCATCGGCAAGCTCGACGAGGCGACAGGCACGGCGGCACGGCAGATCGACGAGATCAACCTGGGATATGAGAGCCAGGCCCAGGCCATGCTGTCGGCCGGCGACGCGCTGGCGGCGAAGATGCGCGACATCACCGAACTGGCGCGCAAGGAAGTCGCCGCCATCGAGGAAGCCGGTGAGCGCACCCGGGACCGGGCGGACCGGATGGAGCAGACCGTCGCGGCCCATGGCAAGCGGCTCAACGGCCTTGCCGCCGAGACCAAGGCCTGGATCGCCCAAACCGCCGATCACTTCACCCTGCAGGCCGAATTCATGAAGAACCTGTCGGCCGAGGCGCTGCAGGGTCTGAACAACGGCATCGGTGACGCCGTCAGCAAGGTCGACGACGCCGGCCGCCGGTTCATGTCGCTGACCTCGGCGCTGCAGGCGCGCAGCGGCGAGGCCACCAGCTTCATGGACCAGTCGGGCGAAAGGCTCCGCCATAACGCACAGCAGATCACCGCCGAATGGCAGACAGCCGCGGCCGCCGCCGCGGAACTGGCGAGCCAGTCGGTGAACGGCTTGCGCGAGCGCGCCGCCGAACTGGAGAAGTCGGCCGGCAGCGCCGCCGAACGCATCACCCAGGCATCGCGAACCATGGGTGAAAAGGTCAGCGGCGATACCGCCGCCATGAATCAGGCCGTCGATTCCGCCATGATCCGTGCCGAGGCGCTGCGGCAGGCGTTGCAACAGGCGTCCGGCGAGGTCGACGTCGCGTCGGCTTCAGCGGCGGGGTCGCTCGACAAGGCCCGGGAACTGCTGGCGGTGCAGATCGGCCGGCTGGAGGCCGCCGCCGATACGGCCAGCGCGCGCACGAAATCCCTCGGCGACGAGTTCGCCGCGGAGACCGAACGATTCGCCGGCACCATCGGCCAGACCGAGTCGAGCATTTCGTCGCTACGCCAGACAGTGGACGGTACCGTCAACATGCTGCGGAGCATCGCCGACGAGATCGCGGAGAAGTCACGTACGCTGGACGAGTCGGTCACCAGCGGCTCGGGCGCCATCTCGAAGGTCATGCAGGACGCGCTCGCCGAGGCCAGGCAGGTCGAAGCGGCACTCGGCAAGGCCGCGGCCGGGCTCACGGAGGCGACCGAGGGCACCCGCGCGCGCATCAACGACGCCACCACCGACATGCTGGAGCAGATCAGGCAGCTGCAGGCCGCGTCGGCCGATGGACTGCGGGAGCTGGCTGCGACGTCGGCCGGCATCGGACAGAGCGCGGCGGCCCTGGGCGAG
Source organism: Rhizobium sp. Q54 (assembly GCA_945907245.1). GTDB lineage: Bacteria > Pseudomonadota > Alphaproteobacteria > SMXS01 > SMXS01 > RI-34. The sequence continues at coordinate 19,741 of CAMDTB010000023.1, read as the reverse complement.
ACCAGCGAAGCCACCGCCCAGCGGCTCGAAAATCTCCAGGAGGCGCTGAAGCAGCATGACAGCGACGCGCAGGCGGCGAGCGGCAATGCGATCGCGCGCATGGCGACGGCAGGTCAGGCGATCGACGCAGCGGGACAGCGGCTGACAGCGGCGGCGGGCGACGCCGCCGGGCAGATCGCCCGTTCCGCCGATGCGCTCGACGCGCGGAGCCAACAGGTTCGGCAAACCGCGGAAGCCGCGGCAGGGAGCGTCGCCCGTACAGGCGACGCACTGGAAGCCAACGCGGCCCGAATTGCCGACTTCGCCCGCGAGGCCGAGCAATTCCGCGCCCGTGCCGACGCGCTGATCGAGGGCGCGAGGGAACTGGCGAGCGCCGCGGGTCAAGCACAGGAGCGTGTCGGCCAGACCGACGAGGTGGTCCGCGATCGCGCCGACCGGCTGGTCGCCCTCGCCGAAAGCCTGGGCCAGCGGCTGTCGTCCATGGAAGACCTGGAACGCAAGACGACCGGCGCCGCGTTCGCCCGGACCGCCAGCCAGGTCATGGAAACGCTGGGAACCCTGTCCATCGACCTCAACCGGGTCGCCAACGCCGACATCCCCGAGAAGGTGTGGCGCCAGTACCGCGCCGGCGACACCCAGGCCTTCGCCCGGCATATCGTCAAGTCGAGCAGCCTAGGCTGGAGTCGCCAGATTTCGGGCCGGTTCGAGAGCGATGCGGGATTCCGCGAGAACGTGATGAAGTTCATCGCCCACTTCGAGGGCCTGATGCACCAGGCGATGGACAGCGAGCACACCGACACACTATCGGCGTCGTTGCTGTCATCGGACATGGGCAAGCTCTACGTGGTGCTGGCGCGCGCCATCAACCGGCTGAACTAGCTTTATCCAACCTCCGGCTCATCCGGCATCAGCGGCGAGACCAGCAGCTTGTCGATCCGCAGGCCGTCCATGTCGATGACCTCGAAGCGGTGGCGGCCGAAGGTGAAGTGTTCACCGGCGGCCGGCAGGTGACCCAGTTCATTGATGGCGAAGCCGGCAATGGTATGGAAGTCGCCCTTGCCGCGCAGCTTGCGGATGTTGGTCCGGTCCTCGAATTCGTCGACCGGCATCGTGCCGTCGACCAGCCACGAGCCATCCTCGCGCTGCACCAGCATGGGCGAGCCTTCCTGGCCGCGCTCGGGCAACTCGCCGGCGATGGCTTCGAGCACATCGGTGACGCTGACCACGCCCTCCAGGCTGGAATATTCGTCGATCACCACGCCGATATGCACGCCCTCGCGCTGGAAGCGCTCGAGCAGCGCCAGCACGGGCGTGCGGTCCGGTACCACCAGCGGCGGAGTCATGATGTCACGCAGCGAAAACGGCTGGCCGCGCAGCGCCAGCGGCAGGATGTCCTTGGTCTGCAGGAAGCCGACAGGCTTGTCGACCACGCCCTCGCAGACCAGCAGGCGCGAATGGCGGTGTTCCTCGATAGCTTCCAGCAGTCCCTCATGGCCGGCGTCCACATCGATCCAGGCCACGTCGACCCGCGGCGTCATGATCGCCATGACCGAACGGTCGGCGAGACGCAGGACGCCTTCGATCATCTCCTTCTCGCGCGGCACGAAGATGCCTTCTCGGGTGCCCTCGGCGATCAGCGTCTTCACCTCGTCCTCGGTGATGGCCGACTGCTTCTCGTGCGCCAGTCCGATAACCCGCAGGATGAAATCCGTCGAGCCCTTGAGCAGCCAGACGACCGGTGCGGCGACGCGCGCCACCAGCTGCATGGGCCGCGACACCACGACCGCGATCCGCTCGGCGTTGGCCATGGCGATGCGCTTGGGCACCAACTCGCCAAGCACCAGGGTGACGTAGGTGATGCACGACACGACGATGATCATGGCGATGGTCTCGCCATGCTCGTCGATGATGGTGTACTCGTTCAACCAGACGCCGAGGCGTCCCGCGAGTGTCGCGCCCGACACCGTACCGGCCAGGATGCCGACCAGCGTGATGCCGATCTGCACGCTGGACAGAAACCGGCTCGGCTCCTCGATCAGCTTGAGCGCGGCACGTGCGCCCCTGCTACCCCGGTTCGACAGATCCTTCAATCGGGCGCTGCGCGAGGATACGACAGCCAGCTCCGACATGGACAACACGCCATTGATCAGCGTGAGCAGAAGCACGAAGAGAAGTTCGAAATACAGCATTGGCTCGCAATGACCCCAATCCGGACGGCCCGTCGTCGCGGACCCTGTCGATGATGTACCGGATAGACGCAGGAAAAGCGAGAATCGCGCGGCAGGGATCGTCGAAACATGCCGTCCTGGAGAGGCGTTGCTGTGACAATGCGACCGGTTCGATTGGACGATGCGGTCCGCTATCCTAACTGTTATCAGTACTCACAAGACGCCAACTTTGCGGAGAAACGACGAGATGAAGATGCTCAGAGGCCTGATCCTCGTGTTCGTGGCGGCGTTCGCGCTGCCGGCTGTGCCCGCCGCCGCCCAGACGACGGATCCGGCAGGCGTCTTCGTGCAGAAGCTCGCCGACGACACGATCAACCTGCTGAAATCGCAGACGAAGGGCGCGGCGCGCGACAAGGCCTTCCGCGACCTCATGGCCGAAGGCATCGACGTGGAGTTCCTGGGCAAGCAGGCGCTCGCCCGCTATTGGCGCACCGCGACCGAGGCCGAGCGGCAGCAGTACCTGACGATCTTCCAGGACTACATGCTGCGCACGATCACCTCCCGCCTCGCCCGCTTCGAGCAGGAGACGGTGAAAGTCACCGGCGCCACCAAGGGGCCCAAGGACGACACCATCGTCGCCAGCCAGGTGATCGGCAAGGGCGAGCCGATCCAGATGGACTGGCAGGTGCGCCGGATGGATGGCGGCCTGAAGATCATCGATGTGAAGATCGAGGGCATCAGCATGCTGATCACCACCCGCGAGGAATTCGGCGGGATCGTCTCCCAGAAGGGCATGAGCGGCCTGCTCGACGCCATGAAGGGCAAGATCGAGGTCATGAAGGCGCAGTCGGCCGCAGCGTACAAGTGACGGGCGCTGTCGCAGCGTCTGGGTTGCTGTGGGCTCGTCGCTCGCAAAGCCGTGCGCCGGCGCACTGGACCGTCCCTCCAGGCAATGCCTGAAGGGACGGCGTCGCAACCCGCTACCGCAGGAGCCTGGCGCTAGAAGCTTGCACCGACAGAAACCGTGACGCCGAACGGGGCGCCGGGGCTGATATTGTTGTTGTTGTGCGCGTTCACGTAGTAGCGCTCGCCCATCAGGTTCTCAATATTCACCTGGGCCGTGACACTGTCGGTTATGTCGAAGAACAGCGCCGCGTCAACGCGGGTGAAACCCGGTAACGTGACAAGATTGTCCGTGGCCGCGAACCGCTTGGTCTGGTGGATGATGCCAACGCCGACGCCGAGCCAATCCAGGATATCGTACCGGTTCCAGACCGAAAGGCTGTGCTTGGGCAGGTTGGCGAGCCAGGCGCCGGCCGGCACGGTCGCCGAGATCGGCTTGGTGAACTTGCCGTCGGTGTAGGCATACGCAATCACCATACTCCAGTCCGGCGTGATATTGCCGGACGCGCCAAGCTCGAAGCCCTTGCTGCGCTGGGCGCCGGCCAGGATCGACCGCGTGGGATCGGCGGGATCGGGGATCACGACGTTGGTGCGGTCGAGTTGATAGATTGCAGCGGTGACCTGCAGGTCGGGCACCACATCCCACTTCACGCCGATCTCGTAGTTGTCGAACTTCTCCGGCGCCAGCGTAGCGTTGGTGGCCGTCAGCGACGCCAGTTGCTCGCCGGAGCGCGGCAGGTAGGTTCGGCTGTAGCTGGCATAGAGCGACATGCGGTCGATCGGCTTGAATATCAGGCTGGCCCTCGGTGACCAGAGGCTGTCGGTGGTGTCCAGTTCCTGGCCGTTGCGATTGTCGAGGAGGAAAGAATCGAAGTTGTCGTAGCGGATGCCGACGACCGCCTCGAACATGGAAGAGAACTCGATTTGATCCTGCAGGTAGACGCCGACGAACCTGGCGACGCTGTGATTATCGGCGTCGGTGGCGTTGGGGCGGAAGAAGACCTGGGCATCAACGTTGGGATCGGCGGCCGGGACCGAAATCGCCGCTGTCGTCGAAGCAGGCGAGCCGAAGAAGCCGGTAAGCCGCAGATTGTCGGTCTCCTGGCGGCCCAGTTCGACGCCCGCCAGCACGGTGTGCGCGATGGCGCCGGTGTCGAACTTCCAGATCAGGTCGGTCTGGTTGATCACGCTTTCTCGTTCGGTCCCCTGGTTGTAGGCCGAGATCGAGACCGACGTGCCTGCCCCGTTGACCGCGCCCGGGAACACGTTCTGGTAGAACTTGGCCACGCTCGAATAGCGGAACCGGTTGCGCACCGTGACCGCATCGCTGAACTGGTGTTCGATGGCAAGGTTCACCGCGTCGACGTCGGCGGTGGATATGCTGTCCCCGGGATCACCGAAGAAGGTGGAGCGCTTCGTCTCGTACGGCAGCCCCTGATAGGACGGGATGCCACGGTCGGCGGTCCTCTCGTCGTCGAAGTGTTCGTAACCGATCTGTACGAGCGTGTGATCGCCCAGCTTGAACGACACGGTAGGATTGAGGCCCCAACGCTCATACTGAACGTCATCCCGGAAGCTCTCGGCGTTGTGATACAGGCCGGTCAGGCGCAGCGACACCGCATCGTTCACCGGCTGATTCAGGTCGAGGGCGCCGCGCCACAGCTCGTGGCTGCCGGCCTGGACGCGCAATTCGCGGCCGGAATCCCAATTGGCCTGCTTGGTCACCCGATTGATCACGCCGCCGACGCCGCCGCGTCCGAAGATCATGGCGTTGGGGCCGCGGAATATCTCCACCCGCTCGATGTTGTACAGGTCGCGGAAATACTGGACGTCGTCGCGGATGCCGTCGACGAAGAAGTCCGCCGTGGAGCTGTTGCCGCGGAACACCGGCGTATCGCGGTTGCCCTCGCCCTGGGCGAAACCCAGGCCGGGCGTGTAGCGGACCGCATCGGCCATGCTTGTCATGGCCTGATCCTTGATCTGATCCTGATTGACCACCGACACGGATTGCGGGACGTCGAGCAACGGCGTGTCGGTCTTGGTGGCCGTGGTGGTCCGCTCGGCCTTGTAGCCACTATCGGCCGGCGGCTGAATGCCGAACGGGATACCCTCGACACGGACCGGCCCGAGCACCTGCGGCCCGGCGGCCGGCTGGGTCTCCTGCGCCTGCGCCGGCACGGCGGCGACCGTCAGGACGAAGGCCGTGGCGGTAATCGCATGGCGAGAGATGAGCCCGATCCCTTCAGGTTCGAAACGCTTCCTCATTCCTGTGCCTTTCTTGGCTTGCGTGGTGGTCGTTACCATCCGGCCGGGAAGCCGCCCGCGGCTGCAGATGCAACTGCGAATGAGTCGAATGGCGTCGGGCACCATGCACAGCACCCGGATTTCCTGTCAAGAAAATTGCGAACGATTTGCAGTCGCGGCTATAACCGCCGCAAATCAGCGGCGATGAGAACGAAGCGCAAGCGGTGGAAAGAGGCTCAGACGACCTGCCAGCGGCAGGTGCAGAAGAGCTGCTGGGCGGTATTGTCGATGGCCGCCAGGCAGGAATCGGCCCGCTCCGGGATGTAGACCTCGAACCGGGTGACATAATCCGCATCGTCGCCGCTGCCGGGCAACCGCGTGGAGTTCATGCGGACGATGTTGGCATCGTAGTCCTGGAACGCCTCGGCCAGACGGGCGACCAGCCCGGGGCGGTCGCCGCCGACCACGTCGATGATGTGGGTAATGCGCGCATTCTCGGCCTGGGCGGCCGCGTGGGTGAACGGCGTTACCGAGACCTCGGCGCCCACAAGCTGCGGCAACGCCCGGAGTTCCCCGGCGACGTCGTCGAGACGCAGGTCGGCCGGCAGGTCGCAAACCGCGTTGAACTCAAAGCCGGTGCCGAGAACCGCGAAGTTGGTATCGGCCAGGTTGGCGCCCAGATCGAACAGCCGGGCGGTGACCGCCGAGATCAGCCCGACCCGGTCCGGGCCGGTCATGGAGACATAGGCAAGCTGGCTCTCGGGCATCGCTCTCCCCTGCGATCATGGCGACCCCGGCGTGACTCGAACACGCAACATCCTGCTTAGAAGGCAGGTGCTCTATCCTGTTGAGCTACGGGGCCCGTGATGTACTCAGGCAGACCGGGTCTGCCGGGTGTACTTGAAGTTGTCGGCGTAGGCCTTGATTCTCAGCTGCCGCGCATGCGGCTCATGCACCTGATACGACAGGCCGTGCTTCTCGGCGTAGGCCACTGCCTCCTCCTGGGTATCGAAGGCGAGGCGAACCTGGCGCGACGTATCGTCCGAGCTGGTATAGCCCATCAGGTCGTCGATGCGCTTGGCGCGCTGCGCATCGTAGACCAGCAGCCATTTGCGGGTGTTCGCCCATCCCGACTGCATGGCGTTCTTGGCCGGCTTGAAGATCGTTGCCTGCATGTTGGTCGTCCTGCGTTTGTCTGGTCGGGGCGAGAGGATTCGAACCTCCGACATCCTGCTCCCAAAGCAGGCACTCTACCAGGCTGAGCTACACCCCGAGAAACTCAGGCGAGGAGATACACGAAGTACCGTGCGGTCTCAAGGCCGGGTCGTTCGGCCCGTCGTCTTACCAGGTCTCCGGGTCCGGATCGTATCCCAGCCGCACCATGAGGTCACCGTTGCGCGGATCCTTCAGGATGTGGGCCAGCTCGTCATAGCGCTTGCGCCAGCGCTGCGGCGCCGGCTTGACGGTGGCGAGCTGCAGCGGCAGGTCGTTCTCGGCGGCGTAGGACAGGCCTTCGTCCATGCCGACGCCCAGCCAGTCGGCGATCCGTGCGAGCGTCCCGGCCTTCTTGTGCGGGTTGTCGAGGAAATCCTCGCCATGCACCCGGATCGAGTCCGCCGCCTGCCCGGGATGGGCGGCGAGCCATTCCAGGATGGTTTCGTGGCAGGTGCGCCAGTGCGCCGCGGCGATGTCCACGGGACTGCTGGCGCGGTGGGCCTGCCAGCCGGGAAACAGGCCGAACTTCCACCAGTGCCTGCCCCAATCGGGAAATCTGTCCGAATAGCCGGGAATGGCAAGGTCGCCGTCAACGATGTGCGCGGCCCAGAAGCCCGCATGCATCCAGCCGTCATACATGCCGTTGGCGCTGCCGGCGACGCTTCGGGTCAGGTGCATCACCCGCATCCGCGCCGATGGAAACAGCGCCGACAGGAACGGCATGCGGAAGGTGTTGGCGACGGTCTTCATCACCAGCGGCTTGCTCCGCAGGTCGGCGGTGGTTGCCCGGCGCCACGGCCGGATGGTGATCAGCGGCGGCATCTCGACGAACCGGCCCGACGGCAGGGTGACGACCACCGGGGCATCGGGCATCAGGTCGCGAATCATCGCGGCGTCGATATCGTAGAGATACGGGTTCAGTTCCGGATAGATGGGGCGCAGACGCCGGATCAGCAGCGCATGGAACAGCTTGGGATCGCGGAATTCCCCGTCGCTCCAGCCGAAGTCCCGCACGGTCTCGTCGAGCGCATGGTTGGTGGCGGAGCGCACCTCCTCGATCCCGAAAGCGATGTCGGGCCATTGCATGCACAGCCGGATCGCCAGGTCGATGGCGAACTGATCGCGGTCCGCCTGGCTCTCCAGCCGGTCGAGCGGATAGCCGCACTCCTGCGCCAGGTAGGGCTCGAGCCAGGGAGCGAGCGACGCGTGCCGGGCCTCGAGCGCATCGGTGTCACCGCTGACCGGATAGCGCAGGTCGGCCATGCCGAGGAACGGTGTGATCGCCCCCTGGAAGTTCATCACCTGGTCGGTGCGCCGCAGCACCGACGCCAGCAGGCTCGACCCGGAGCGTGGACTGCTCAGCACCATGACGATTTCGCCGACCGCGCCGAGAAACCCCGCTTCCACCGGCCAATTGTACACCGACTCGCGCAGCGCCGCGATGCGCGCCGCCGCTGCGGAAAACTCAAAGCCCTGTCCGACCGCCTGCATCTCCAGCGTCATTTGCTCATGCTTCCTTGCTGAAGATCGGCGGGCTTACCGGGGGCCGGGAAATGGACCTGGATCACGCGGGCGACCAGGGCATCCCAGACGATCCGAGGATCAGCTCCAGCGCCGCCGACCGAGCCGAGCGAAACCCGCGTGTCGCCCGCGCCCATGACGATTCGGTAGTCGGCTGATCCGTCCTTGCTCTCGAGCCACACCGCACGACCACCTTCGGACAGGTGCGCGATAATGGACTGATCCGCTGGTCCCGGACAGACCAGGAACAATTTCTGCGCCGGCAGCTCCGCCCTGAGCACAGGGAGCGCCGGATCCCGAGGCTCCAGCAGCAGCCCCTTGCGGATATGCGGCCCGACGAGCTTCCGGCAGAGCTCGAAATCGCTCGCAGACGCCCGAGGCTCGTTGGTCAGCACGACGAATTCCAGGTCTTCCGTTGGCAGCCCGCAACCGACGACCATCGCCGGGTCGGCGACCACGACCGCGGCGGCGGCAAAGCGGCCCAGCACGACGCTCTCGCAAGCAGCCGCCAGCGTCCCTTGCACCCCGGAGATGCGGGACGCACCGGACCAGACGCCGCTGGCGGAGGCGACCACCGCCGGTGATGCGCGCTGGTCAACGCTTTTTCGTATGCGCTCGCCCAGCGACCGCGTCCGCACGGCGGCGCCATCGGCTCCCAGCACGAGAACCCACGGCACGCGCGCCGGGCCTACGTACTCGCGCAGCAATTCGTTGTAGAGCGTCGGGTTCAGGTCGTTGCCGAGCTGCGGCTGGGCATTGATCTCGCAGATCGCCGATGGAACCTCGCACCAGGACTTCGAGATGTCCGGCGAGATGTAGTCGATCCCCGCGAAATCGAGCCCGAGCAGATTGGCGGCTCGCCGGAACAGGTCCTCGTTGTCAGGATGCAGCGTGCCTTTAACATCCATCGTGGTGCCGCCGGTCGAGACGTTTGACCGGCGACGCAGCGCTATGAACTCTCCCGCGGCAGGAACCGATGCCTCGCCCAGTCCAGCCTCGGCGAGCAGCTCTTTTGCCTCGTCGTCAAGTTCCAGCAGATAGCGCCCGCGCTCCAGCCGGCGCCTTTTGGACTGGGCGCTGTCCTTCAGCCCCTCGACCAGGTCTCGGATGCTGCTGACACCATCGCCCTCCACGCCGCCGGGACGACGCAAGGTGGTCTTGACGATCCTGCCGTTGCAGACATGGACCCGGTAGTTGTTCCCCGGGACGAACGCCTCGACGATGACGTTCTTCGAGACCTCCCGCGCCGCCTTGTAGGCTGTCCTGACCCCCGCCTCGGTCATCACGCCTGCCGATACCCCGGCACCGCCATCGGCGTCCGCCGGCTTTACGACCGTGGGAAATCCGGTCTGGCCCGCAAGGGTGACGGCGTGGTCCTCTGATGTGGCCACGGCATGCCTCACGGTCGGAAAGCCCGCCTGCCGCAGCGACGTGGCCGTCTGCATCTTGTTGCGCGCAATGGCGACGCCGATGGCGCTGACCTCGTCGGTGATCGTGCTGAGCATGCGCCTCAGCCTGACACCCTCGCCGAGCAACAGCATGTCGCGAAAGAACATGGCGAACGGGATGCGTTCATTGTAAGCCGCTTCGCAGATCCGGTAGTTGTTGACCCCGTTTGGCGCGCGGGCGGAGAGCTTGCCGACGACCTCGTCGATCCTCGTCGCCACGCTGTCCAATGCTGGCCCGGTCTCGCCTTTCGCAGCGGCATCGCAAAAGCCGTTGACCAGTTCGACCATGAAAACGAGCGCCATTCGGGCCGCATCCATATCGGCATAGGGAAGCAGAAAGCTGATGGCTTCCCCACCGCGCTCCGTGGGGCCACGCGACAGCAGGATCGGCGGCGCGAACACCGGAATGCGCGCCCGGCGCTGGAGCGCTCCGGCCCAGTTCGCAAGGTCGACCAGGGAAAGACCGTCGCCGGCGGCGGACAGGCTCGCGCCATTGCCATCCGGCAGGCACGCGCGCAGCTTGTCCACCAGTGCCGATGCATCCTGGTGCGCAGGAAGATCCGCCGCGGCGGCCTGATAGGCGGTCGCGACCAACGCCTGTTGCCTGGTGCCGAAGCCATAGCCCAGTCGCTTGATTTCCTTGAGTTCAAGGAGAGGCATGAGGAGTCATATCCTGATTTCCGTTTCAGTCCCGAAGCCTGGCGACGGTGACGAAACGATAGGCGAGTTGCTCGCGTGTTGGCCCGATATTGCGCGCTAGTAAACAGGCCAATGATTCCCAGCGTCAAGCGCCACGACGCCCGCCGCGGCTCGGAGTCCGTTAGCGGACTCGCAGTCAACTGCGAGAAAACCTCCGGGAACGACTCAGCGCGGTTACCGGGGGCCTTCAAGTGCGTCGTAAAGTACGCGGTCGCCCACGTCGATACCCAGCCGCGCGCTGGCGCCCGCGTTGAGCTCGAGAACGGCCCGCGTCGGGCCGTCCGCCGGGATCCGCTGCAGCGAATGAGGCGTGGTGCCCCGCGCGATGTTTATCACCCTGCCCGCGTCGTCGATGAAGATGATGTCGAGGGACAAGACCGTGTTCTTCATCCAGAAAGCCACGGGCCGGACTTCCTCGAAGAGAAACAACATGCCCTCCTTTTCCGGCAGGGAGGCGCGGTACATCAGCCCGGTCTGGCGGCGGGCATCGGTATCGGCGACCTGCAGCTGAAGCGACACGCGGCCGCCCCGTGTCTCGACGGTCAGCGGCGCAAGCGGCAGCGACTGGGCGACACCCGCGTCCGGCGGGTCCGACGAGAAAGCCGAGGCGACACCGCCGGAGAGCAGCAGGAAGACATACAGTCCGGCGAGCGGTAGACGCATGAGGTTCCTCATTCCAAGCCGTCGAGCACACGACGCGCCATTTGGTAGGAAAAGCCAGCCCTCGCGAAGGCAGCAAGGTCCTTGCGACGACGGTCGTCGCTCGCGGCGGGGAGGCCGTACGGTCCGAGCCGTTTGCGCCGGGCGAAGCCGACCGCCGCGTCGAAGTCCGGATCGCCGGAGTGTTCGGACAGCGATGCGACGGCGTCGGCGGCGACATCGGCGGCCACGCCCTTCGCCAGCAGGGCCGACTGGATCATGCGTCGCGGCTTGCCCCGTCGCAGCAGCGAGCCGGCTCGGGCCTGGGCGAAGACCTCGTCGTTCAACAGGCCGAGGGCGATGAACCTTCCGGCGATGGCGTCGATCCATTGCTGGGCCGTCGCCCGGTCGACGCCGTCAGCGAGGCCGCGCCGGTCGACCTTGCGCCAGAGCACGTCCTTGAAATTTCCGACGCTTGACGCGAAACGGGCCAGGTAGTGTGCGGCGGCGCGCTCGAGATAGGCCTCGTTGGCGGGCCGGCGCGGCGCGGCGCGGTTTTTCACGCCCGGCGCAGGACGGGCCTGCTTCCTCGACTCTTGCCTTTCCAGTGGTTTCCCCTTAAGAACCGGCGCCCTCGCCCATCAGGGACCGAGTATGGCAAATTTTTGAACCCGCTGCGCCCGAAAATGAGCTAGGCTCTCGCCGCTTGGAGACGGACGCGAAACGGTGGGAACGAGTTGGGCTTTCGGAAGAAAGCGTTCCGTTATGACTGACACGACGGATCTAGTGGATTGATTCAGACGGATGGTTCCCCTTGGGAACGGCAGAAATACGCGCTATTGAAGGGGTCTTCGACGGACTCATTTGTTGCGACCTAACCACTAGGAAGACCGATACAGCCGAATATGCTGACACCATTACCGACGGATGATCCCGGCCTGCCGCGGCGCATGGCTGACTTTGCCACTTTGGTCGATGCGCTGGACTATGCGGCGCAGGGCGTCCGTGGTTTCAATTTCTATTCGGCGCGCGGCGACCTTGTCGAGGTCCTCAGCTTCGCCGACCTGCGGGAGCGGGCGCTGGCCACAGCGCGTCGGCTGATCACCGCCGGTCTCGAGCGTGGCTGCCGCGTGGCGTTGATCGCCGACACGACCCCGGACTTCATCGTCGCCTTCTTCGGCTGCCAGTATGCCGGCCTGTTGCCGGTGCCGCTGCCGCTGCCGACCTCTTTCGGCGGCAAGGACGGCTATGTCGAGCAGCTCGGCAAGCAGATGATCAGCTGCCACGCCGCCGCCGCCATCGCGCCGACCGGCATGTCGGAACTGCTGCTGCAAGCGGCCGATGGGCTGGGCATGAAGCTGGTGATGACCAGCGAGGAACTGCTCGCGCTGCCGGAAGGCACCCCAGATCTCCAGCCGCAGAGCCCCGGCGACATCTGCTATCTGCAATACTCGTCGGGCAGCACCCGCTTTCCGCATGGCGTCGCGGTCACCCAGACCTCGGTGATGTCGAACTGCCATGGCAACGCGGCCCATGGCATCGAGGTGCGCGAAGGCGACCGGATGATGTCGTGGCTGCCATTCTATCACGATATGGGCCTGGTCGGCGCCATGCTGACCCTGGTCGCGGTGCAGGTCACCGCCGACTATCTGCCCACCGAGTTCTTCGCGCGTCGCCCGCTGCTCTGGCTGGAGCTGATCAGCCGCCACAAGGCGACCGTCACCTACAGCCCGACCTTCGGCTACGAGCTGTGCGCGCGGCGGGTCAAGCCCGAGCAGGTCGTCGAACTTGATCTGAGCTCGTGGCGCGTTGCCGGCCTGGGCGCCGAGATGATCCGCGCCGATTCCATGCGCGAGTTCAGCCGCACCTTCGCGCCCGCCGGATTCAACGACAAGGCATTCCTGTCCAGCTACGGCCTGGCGGAATGCACGCTGGCAGTGAGCTTCATGCCCATCAACAGCGGCATCGAGGTCGACGTGGTCGACGAGAGCCTGCTGTCGCTCGAGCACCGGGCGGTGCCGGCGACCGCCGACACCGCGAAGACGCGTGAAGTCGTCAACTGCGGCATCCCGATGCCAGAATACGACATCGACATCCGCGACGAGAACGGCGACACGGTCGGCGAGCGTGGCGTGGGTCAGATCTATGTGCGCGGGCCGTCGGTCATGTCCGGCTACTTCAACGATCCCGATGGCACCCGCAGCGTGCTCGATGACGAAGGCTGGCTCGACACCGGCGACATGGGCTACATGCTCGGCAAGGCGCTGTATATCGTCGGCCGCGCCAAGGACCTGATCATCCTCAACGGCCGCAACCACTGGCCGCAGGACATCGAGTGGACCGTCGAGCAGATCGAAGGCCTACGCTCGGGCGATAGCGCCGCCATCTCGGTGCCGGGACGCGGCAACGAGGAAGTGGCCATGATCCTGGTCCAGCCTCGCGTCAGCGAGCTGGATGAGCGCCGCAAGCTGGTCGACGAGATCAAGCGGCGGGTACAGAAGGACGTGGGCATCTCCTGCCGCGTCGCGCTGGTAAAGCCGCGCAGCCTGCCGCGCACGTCCTCGGGCAAGCTGAGCCGGGTGAAGGCCCGGGCGAGCTATATTTCCGGCCTGCTCGAGCCGCTCGACGGCAGCGACCCCTATCCCTGGGAAGACGCCGCGCCACTGAAGGCCGCGGCTGGGGAGTGATCCCATGACCGAACCCGCAAGACGCGTCGCGCTGACCGGTGCGACGGGCTTCGTCGGCCGCGCGGTTCTCGACACGCTTGTGCAACAGGGTTTCCGGGTCTCGGCGCTGGCCCGCAGCGAGCAGACATTTCGCGACGACGTGACCTGGATCGCCGGCAACCTGACCGATGAACTGGCGCTCAGGGCGCTCGTCACCGGCGCCGATGCCGTGGTCCATGTGGCGGGGCTGATCAAGGCCCGCCGGCGCGCCGACTTCTTCGAGATCAACAAGGGCGGGACCGCGAAGCTGATCGCGGCGCTGGCGGGTCGTCCCACGCGTTTCATCCATCTGTCGTCCATCGCCGCCCGGGAACCGGAGCTGTCCAGCTATGCGGCCAGCAAGGCGGCGGCGGAAGTGCTGGTGAAGGCCGCGCCAGGGCTCGACTGGACCATCCTTCGCCCGCCGGCGGTCTACGGACCCGGCGACCGGGAGACGCTGGCGTTCTTCAAGGCCGCGCGGCTGCGGCGCCCATTCCTGCCCGGCTCCGCCGGACACCGTACGTCGCTGGTTCATGTCGCGGACCTGGCCGCCGCCATCGTCGCTACCATCGACATGCCCGCCATGTCCGGCAGGGTCGCCGAAGTCCATGACGGCGAACCCAAGGGCTACGCGTTTGCCGAGGTGCTGGAGATGATCCATGGCGCGCCGGGCTTCCACCGACCGGTGTTCGTCCCCGGCGGCGTCCTGCGGTTGGCGGGCGGCGCGATCTGGCTGGCCAGCCTGGCCTCCGGCCGCGTGCCGATGCTGACGCCGGAAAAGGTGCGCGAACTGACCCACGCCGACTGGGTCTGCCGCGATACCACGCTGGCCGACGCCGGCTGGCGCGCCGCGATTCCGGCATCGCGCGGCCTGGCCGAAACCCGTTCCTGGTACGAAGCCCATGGCGATCTGCCCTGACGCCATTGCCGGTTGGGCTTGCATGCCTTGCGGTGCTATATACCGCGCTCCGGACAACAGCAGGCAGGCCGCCCCTTCATGAGCAACGCGCTGGATGAGATCGTCACCCTGATCGCGCCCCACAACCGCAAGGGCGTGGCGGTGACGGCGTCGAGCACCTTCGCCACCGACCTGGAGTGGGACTCCCTGACCGTGATGGATTTCGTCGCCGAGATGGAAGATCACTTCGACATCATCATCCCGCTCAACCTGCTGCCCGACCTGGAGACCGTCGGCCAGGTCGCAGACGCCGTCAACCAGCTGATCGAGAAGAAGAATGGCTGACCTGTTCGACAAGTTCGACCCGATGATCCGGGCCCGCGAAGCGTTGGGCTTCGTCGACTCCAGCCCGATCGACGTGGTCATGGAGCAGATCATCTCGCCCACCGAGGCGGTGATCAAGGGCAAGCGGACGATCCTTGCCGGCACCAACAACTATCTGGGCCTGACCTTCGACCCGCGCTGCATCAAGGCGGCGCACGAGGCGCTGGATGCCGCCGGCACCGGCACCACCGGTTCGCGGGTGCTCAACGGCACCTATACCGGCCACAAGGCGCTGGAGGCGGCGATCGCCAGGCTCTATGGCGCCGAGCACTGCATGGTGTTCAGCACCGGGTTCCTCGCCAACATCGCGAGCATCGGTACGATCGCCGGCAAGGACGACGTCATCGTCATCGACGCCGACAGCCACGCCAGCATCTACGACGCCTGCAAGATGTCGGATGCCACCATCGTACGCTTCAAGCACAACGATCCCGACGACCTGGACAAGCGGCTGAGGCGGCTGGGCACCGACGCCAACGTGCTGATCGTGATCGAAGGCCTCTATTCCATGCTGGGCGACAAGGCGCCCATGAAGGAACTGGTCGAGGTCAAGAACCGCCACGGCGCGGCGCTGATGGTCGACGAGGCCCATTCCCTCGGCGTGTTCGGCGAGACCGGCTGCGGCGTCGTGCAGGAAGCGGGCGTCATGCACGACGTCGAGTTCGTCGTCGGCACCTTCAGCAAGAGCGTCGGCACCATCGGCGGCTATTGTGTGTCGAACCACCCGAAATTCGAGATCCTGCGCCTCGCCGCCCGCCCCTACATGTTCACCGCCTCGCTGCCGCCATCGGTTGTCGCCTCGGCGCTGAAGGCGGTCGAGATCCTGGGCTCGGAGCCGCAGCACCGCGAGAAGCTGTGGCGCAACGCCAGGCAGCTTCACGAAGGCCTTACCAGCGCCGGCTTCAACCTGGGCGCCGCGCCCAGCCCGGTGGTCGCCGTGAAGATCGACGACCGCGACATGGCGGTGCGGCTGTGGGAGCAGCTGCTCAACAACGGTGTCTACGTCAACCTGGCGATGCCGCCCGCGACGCCACAGGGCCTGAACCTGTTGCGCTGCAGCCTGAGCGCCGCGCACACCGAGGAACAGGTCAGGACGATCGTCGATACGTTCGAGCGCCTTGCCCGGTCCAACAGCGTGCTGAGCCAGCCGGCGGCCTAGCGGAACCCGCCCTTGCGCCTTGCCTTCCGGATCAGCACTAGGCCGCCGATGATCGGATGGCGGCGGTGCCACGGCTTAACCCTGATCTCCACGCCTGAATGGCGGCGCATCTTCCACGCCAGGTAGTCGAGCCCGCCGGTGAAGGTGAAGGCGCCCTTGATCAGCCGCAGCAGGCTGAGCGTCTTGCCCTGCAACCGCCGGGTGCGCCACCGACGCATCTCCTGCCGTGCCCGCGCGGGAGGCACAGTGGTGCGCAGGTAGCCATGTTCGTCGACGTCGACCTGGATGCCGCTGGAGCGCATCGCCGGCACCGCCAGCGAACGGTAACGCTCGGGATATTCCCGGAAAATCTCGCCGCCCTTGGTGGCCGCGTTCTCGGAGCGGAGCTCGGCAGCATAGGTCATCTGGAACACATGGGACCAAAGCTCGTCGGCGGTGAACGGCGACGGATGCACCGGCGCCACCGTCGATGCCGCCGTAATCACCGCCTGGGCGACCGCTTCCGCCACCTGGCCGGCCGTGCGCGGGTCACGCACCCAGGCCAGTGCACACGGTTGGGCAAACCGGGCCCAGAAACTGGGATTGAGGCAGTCGAGGCTCATGGACTCGACGAAGTCGCCGGTGGACATCAACGCGTATTTTGTGCGCACCATCCGGCCGTCGAACGGCGTTTCCCGGTAGAACACGTTGGGCGGCAGGACACGGTTGAAGAAGCCCAGCACGGTGCTGCCGTTGGCCTCGGCGAGGTCATCGGCCAGCACGTAGAAATCGAGGATCTTCTCGTCGTCTGAGCCCGTGCGCAGGCACGAGCCATAGAACAGGATGGCCGATGCACCTGGATGCGCGGCGAGCAGATCCTTCGCGGCGGCTTCCGCGGCGGGAAAGAGCGGCTGGTAGAGTTCGATTAGGACCCGGTCGACGACAGTCCGGAAATCCTCGCCCTCGCTGGTCATTCGTCTTCCAGCCTGACGAAGGTGAAGGGCGGCGTCGCCTCCAGCTTCACCGGATGGGCGGGATCGGGCACGAAGAACTCGCCGTCCAGGGTCACCGGGCTGCTGGTGCGGATCTCGACCCCGTACATGCGCCGGCGGACAAGACCGCGCACCAGCTTGGTCGACGGCCGGCCGAACAGGAAGGTCCAGGCCGCGCGCGCCGCCGCCGAGAAGGTATATTCGATGCTGGTGTAGCGCAGCGCGCCCTCACCGACGGCCGAGGCCGCCGAAAGGCCCAGGATCAGCCGGTTGAGCGTGGTCACCAGCACGATCATGTATGACTTCGCCTCGGGCGTGCTGTCGCCGAAATTGACGTACAGGGGCTCGGCCCGCATCGGCGCCTTCGGTCCCTTGAACGGCCACGCCGCGTTCGCCACCAGGTAGACGATGGCGATGGCGTGGGACAGGAAGTTGGGCAGCCCCAGCGGATAGATCACCTCGCGGGTGAATTCCATGCCGCGGACGATGGTCGCGGCTCCGAAGAACGCGCCATACACCGGCGTCGCGTCCGGCCTCACCTGCAGCCGGATGAACGGCAGGTCGACGGTCTTCAACTCGCCGCTTACCGCGCCGTCGACGACCTCGCGCAGGCATTCGCTGGGCGAGCCGAACATGCCCAGCGCCTCGGCCACCATGTTGGTGCGGCCGCCCGGCAGGATCGAGATCACTGGCGGCTCGTCGAAGATGTCATGGTTCATCAGCGCGGTAACGCCCAACTGCAGGGTGCCGTCACCGCCGCTGAGAATGAGCAGCCTGATCCCCTGCGCCGCGAAATCGCGCAGGATGTGTTCCATGTCGTCGATGTTGGAGAGCTCGCGGTACGCGATGCCGTGGTAACCCCCAACCACCTGCCGGAAGTCCTGCAACATCTTGTTCATCCGGGTGCTTCCCGGATTGCTGATGACGCCGATCTGTTCGAGTGTCACCGGGACCTGTCCAAGCGGCTGGAAAGGCGCGAACTTAGGCAGCTATTGGGTCCGGGTCAAATGACAAGCGACGGAGCATCAGTAGCGGATGCTGATCGTGATATCCGTGGTCGCGCCGCCGGCGGTGAAGGCGGCGGCGTTATGCGATGCCGGGCCGAACGTACCGGCCTTGGCGTTGTTTGAGAAACCGTAGCCTTCGTTGGTGAAGCCGTATTTCCCATTGGCATTCTCGTCATGGTACAGGCCGACGGCGTAGACGCCGCTGCCGTAAGGCAGCGGCATGCAGATTTCCATGCGGCCCTGCCGGGCGGGAACGTCGAAGCGGATCAGCTTGCCGCCCTTCTTGCCTACCCATTGCTCGGGATCCGGCCCATGCAGGCTGAGACGGATATTGCCATCCGAACTGCGGACGTTCGGCAGGATCACCTTGATCCGTGGCTGGGCGTCGGCGGGATCGCACCAGCCGAGTGGTTTAGACGGATCGATGCGCCCGGCAACCGCGTCCAGCGCCTTCCCGGACAGATGCAGGCCCTGAAGGCGCTCGGGCACCGTCATCTGGCGCTCGTCGTCGGCGCGCGCGGCGCCGGCGGTCAGAACGGCGCATGCCGCCACCATGGTGGCGAACCATTGGTGCCGTCGCGACGTTGAAGCCAATTCTCGTCTCCTTGCTGCAGGCGTTGTCATAGCGTGC
The DNA here is from genome assembly GCA_945907245.1 of Rhizobium sp. Q54. Classification (GTDB taxonomy): domain Bacteria; phylum Pseudomonadota; class Alphaproteobacteria; order SMXS01; family SMXS01; genus RI-34. The sequence continues at coordinate 1,149 of CAMDTB010000023.1, read as the reverse complement.
GCCATCCTAAGTCGCGAGGATGAACCTAGGCCGAACGGCTGGAGACGGGAATGGTTCGCTGAAGAATTCGTTTGCAATCAATGGGCGGCACTCTTTACTTGAACCGCTACCGCTGATCGCATGGCGCCCGCGTCCGTCGTAGATCCATGCGCATCCGCCGAAAGGACTGCCCGACCGTGTTCAAGAAGGTCGACATCTACATCCTGCGCCAGGTGATGACGCCGCTGCTGATGACCATCGGCGTGTCGGCCATGCTGCTGCTGCTCGAGAAAATGTTGCGCCTGTTCGACCTTGTGGCCAACCAGGGCGGTCCGGTCGGCGTGGTCTTCAGGATGCTGGGCAATTTGATCCCGCAATATATCGGGCTGGCGTTGCCGCTCGGATTCCTGCTGGGCGTGCTGCTCGCCTTCCGCAAGCTGACCAACAACAGCGAACTCGAGGCGCTGCAGGGCGGCGGCCTCGGCCTGTTCCGGCTGATGCGCGGCCCGATCGCGCTATCCGGCGTGCTGATGATCATCAACCTGGCGCTGCTGGGTTTCGTGCAGCCGCGCGCATACTACACCTATCAGAGCCTGCTGTTCGACCTGACGTCAGGCGCGTTCGGCACCAGCATCCGGCCCGGCGAGTACAGCTATCTCGGCGACGGCTTCACCCTGCGCATCGAGAAGGCGTTCGATGGCGGCCAGCGCCTGGAAGGCATCTTCGCCCAGAAGGAGCGCCCGGACGGACACGTCTCGACCATCACCGCCAAGGAAGGCTCGTTCCTCGCGACGCCCGACGGCCGCACCGTGCTGATGCGCCTGCGCGAAGGCGTGATCGTCGACGTGGAGCCGCGCAAGCCGGCGCCGCGGGTGTTCACCTTCACCCAGCATGACTATCCGTTCGAGATGCCGCAGATCGCCGAATTCCGCACCCGCGGCCAGAAAGAGCGCGAGTTGACACTGACCGAACTCTGGTCCCAGTCCGGCACGACCACGAACGCCCGCGACGCCCGCACCTACATATCGGCGTTCTGGGACCGGATCCTGCGCTCGCTGACTATCCTGATCCTGCCGTTCATGGCCGTCGGCCTCGGCGTGGGCGCCAAGCGGCAGCAGAAGCAACTCGGCCTGGTCGTTGGCGTCATCATGCTGCTGACCCTGCACAAGA
>CAMDTB010000022.1 GCA_945907245.1 Rhizobium sp. Q54 | reverse complement strand
TAGGCGATGATGTAGTCGCCGAACGGGCTGGACAGCGCCGCGTGGCCGCCGGCGGCGATCACCACGAACTGGCGGCCGCTTGCCGGCGAGATGTAGGTCATCGGCGTGGCGTGTCCGCCGACCGGGAGCCGTGCCTTCCACAACAAATCGCCCGTCTTCTGGTCTACCGCGCGTAACGTTCGTTCCATGCTGGCGCCGATGAACACCAGACCGCCCCGGGTGCTGACCGAGCCGCCGATGGCCGGCACGCCCATGGTCAGTGGCACCATGGAGGGGATGCCCCAGGGGCCGTTGTCCCGGGCCTCGCCGAAAGGCTCCGACCAGATCACCTTGCCGGTGCCCAGGTCGACCGCCGTCAGCGAGGCATAGGGAGGATTGATGCACGGCACGCCGAGGGGCGACAGGAACGCCCCGGTAGCGGCGGCAAAGGGCGTTCCCGCCTGTGCCTGGGGCTGGCCGGGCATATAGCCCTCGGGGCCCGGTTTCAGGCCCCTTCGGTCCGCTTCCGCGCGCGGGATCAGCTGGGTGTAGTTGGGCATCCGGCTCCAGTTGACGATCATGATCTGGCGCACCGGATCGACCGAAACGCCGCCCCAGTCGATGCCGCCCAGATAGCCCGGATGGGTGATCGACGGGTTTATGCCCGGCGGCGTCATTGGCCCCTCATAACGCGCCTGCCTGAACTTGATGCGGCACCAGAGCTGGTCGAACGGCGTCAGGCCCCACATGCTCTTCTCGGTCAGCTCAGGGCCGGAGAAATCGGGCATGCCGGTGGAGAACGGCTGGGTCGGCGACAGCCAGTCGCCCGGCGCCGGCCCCTGCGGCACCTTGCGCTCCACGACGGGTTTCAGTGTCCGGCCGGTCCGCCGGTCGAGCACGAAGACCTGGCCGCGCTTGGTCGGCTGGATCAGTGCCGGTACCGGCTGGCCGCCGATCTGCAAATCGACCAGGGTGGGCTGCGCGGGAACGTCGTAATCCCAGACGTCGTGATGGACCGTGCGGTAGAGCCAGCGCAGCGCGCCGGTCTCGGCATCGAGCGCCAGCACCGCACTGGTGAACTTCTCGGATTCCGGCGTGCGGTGCGCGCCCCAATAATCCGGCGTGGCGTTGCCCATGGGCGCATAGACCAGCCCGAGCGACTCATCGGCGCTCATCGGCGCCCAGGAGTTCGGCGTGCCCAGCGTGTAGGTCTCGCCCGGCAGCGGCTCGCCGTGATATTCGGGCCGTCCCGGATCGAAGGCCCAGGAGAACGCGCCGGTCATGGCGTCATACGCCCGGATCACGCCTGGCGGCTCGTCCACATGCTGGTTGTCCGCCACCCAGCCGCCCATCACCACCCGCCCTCGGATGATCACCGGCGCCGACGTGACGTAATAGTAGTTGGGCTTCACCTCGCCCATGCCGGTCTTCAGGTCGACCATGCCCGCCGCGCCGAAGCCGGCGCATGGTTTGCCGGTGCGTGCGTCGAGCGCCACGAGCTGGGCCCTGGCGGTAGTGCTGAATATCCTCTCGGCGCAGGCGCCGACGGCGTCCGGCACCTTGTAATAGGTGACGCCCCGGCAGGTGCGGCGGCGATCATTGGGCGCGGGCGGCTCCCACCGCCAGCGCTGCGCGCCGGTCTCGGCGTCGAGCGCAATGACCTGGTTGGTCGCGGTGCAGACATAGAGCGCGTCGCCGACCATCAGCGGCGTGACCTGCAAATGGGTCTTGGGCGTCTCGCCCGGATTGGTCCGGTAGACCCAGGCTTGCTTCAGCCCGGACACGTTGTCGGGTGTGATCTGGTCGAGCGGCGAATAGCGCATCCCGCCAAGATCGTTGCCGTAGTGATGCCATTCACCGTCGGCCGCGACAGCCAGGCCGACCGTCAGCGGCAGGGCGAGAACAAGACCGATCAGCCTGATCATGCGCATGCGCCGCTCCCTCTCACGCCAGTCCGCGGCGCGTGCGCGGCACCAGCAACCAGACACCCAGAACCGTCAGAAACAGCACCCGTGGCATGAGTTGCCAGCCATCGAGTCCGACCTCCCAGATCGCCCAGCCCCAGGTGCCGAGCAGGACAATGAGGAACAGCCACGCACCGATGCGGCGTCCTGCCCACAGCAGGATGGCGGAGATGACGAGCGCGGCGCCCGCGATGGCGTAGTAGGGCGAGCCACCCAGCAGCGCGAGCTGAATGCCCCCACCAGCGAACACGAGCCCGACGAGAAGAAGCAGCGCGGCAAAGATGCGCGGTGGCCTCCCTGCACGGTTCGCAGGTGCTGCCATTTCGATCATGAAACATCCCCCGGTCCGGATCCCGCGCGCTTGGTGCCGCGTGCTTTCGGATGCGGCCACTGTAGTCAGATTGGCCGGTAACCCGCTACGAAATCCTGCGATTAAACAGTCAGGCCAGTTTCGGGCCCGGTCTGCCATCATCCACCACGAAACGTTGCAGCGAACGGCTGAGCGACGCCGGGTCGGTCTGATCCTCGATCATTCGCATGTCGGCTTCGATCCGGTCGCGGTCGAGCGTGATCCGGACATAGCCCTGCTGGGTGGTGTCGGAGAACCGCACATGCGCGTGTTCCTCGCCGGGTGCATAGAGGCCTGGCGGTAGTTTCCCGCCTGCCAGTGCGCTGGTGACGAATTCGCTGGCGATCACGGGCGATGCCGGATCATCGAAATCCGCCTTGACGTCGCATGCCCAAAACGAATGGAGATCGCCGCCCAGGAAGACCGGGTTGCGCGGCGCGGCGCGGCGCAGCGACGCCGTCAGGCGCCTGCGGGCCGCGCCATAACCGTCCCAGCCCTCGGTCGAGATCATCTCTCCCGGTCCGGGCTGAAGGTCGAGCCTGCTGAATCCGGTCTGCTGCGCCAGCACGGTCCAGCGGGCCTTGTCTGCGGCGAGACCTTCGTCAAGCCAGCGTTCCTGGATGGCACCCAGCAAGGTGCGATCCTCGGCCTCCGCCTCGGGACAGTGCGTCACGCGCCGGCCACCCAGCTTGCCCGGTTCCGGGCAGGCCTGGTCGGAGCGGTATTGCCGGTCGTCGAGCACATGGAACGTGGCCAGGTCGCCCCAGGCGCGCCGGCGGTACATCTGCATGCCGCTCTCGCCCAGCATGGCGCTGGGGCGCAGCGGCATATGCTCGAAATAGGCCTGGTAGGCTGCGGCCCGGCGGCGTCCGAACACTTCCGGCGGGGTGTCGTCCGCCGGGATCAGCCCGGCATAGTCGTTCTGGACGTCGTGATCGTCCCAGGTCACCAGCCACGGCGCGGCGGCGTGGGCGGCGCGCAGGTCGGCGTCCGACTTGTAGAGCGCGTGACGGGCACGGTAGCCGGCCAGGTCGATGGGCGTGTCGGCGCCGAAGGGCCGCACGGCCTTGCCGCGTGTCGGTGATTCGTAGATGTAGTCGCCGACATGGACGATCAGGTCCGGCTCGTCCGCGATCATGTCGCGATAGGCGCCGAAATAGCCGTTCTCCCAGTGCTGGCACGAGGTCAGCGCCAGCTTCAACCGTTCGGGGCGCTCGGGCACCGTCAGGGTGCGTCCCACCGGACTGACGGCCTTGCCCGCGTGGAACCGGTACCAGTAGGCTCGGCCGGGCCGCAGCCCGGCGATTTCAGCGTGAACGGAATGGCCAAGGCCGCGGATCGCCATGGCGCCGCCGCGATTGACGATGCGCCGGAACCCCTCGTCCTCCGCCACCTCCCACGCGACCGGGAGTTCGGGTTCGTCGAGCAGCGCCAGGTTCGCACCGACAAGACGGGTCCACATGACAAAACCGTCCGTGCAGGGTTCGCCGGACGCCACGCCCAGCGCGAACGGGTCCGACCTGAACCGCGGCGATCCCAGCGCCCGCGCCTGCGCCGGCCGCAGCACGGACCACGCCACCGCCGCCGTCAGGCCGCTTACCACGGTCCTTCGCGTGAATCCCGTCATGCCATCCCCTCCCCGCCAATGGAGGTAGCCTAGCACGCCATGGTGACTGTTGATGAAGAGGGATCAGGCCGGCGGCAGATATAGGGCGGGATCGACCGCCTGGACGCCGTGGCGCAGCTCGAAGTGCAGCTGGGGCTCGCCGACCACGCCGCTCGACCCGGCACGCGCGATCGGCGCACCCCGGTTCACCGCCTGGCCGCGGCTGACCAGGATGTCGTCATTGTGGGCATAGGCCGACACCCAGCCCTGGTCGTGGCGCAGCAGGATCAGATTGCCGAAACCTTTCAGCTCGTTGCCGGCATAGGCTACGGTGCCGGCGGCGGCGGCCACGACCTGGGTGCCGCGGGGCACGCGGATGTTGATGCCGTCATTGCGCTTGCCGCCGTCCTTGCCGCCGAACCCGGAGATGATCTGGCCGCGCACCGGCCAGATGAAGCCGCCAGCCAGCGCCTTTGTGGCTGAATCGGCTTCGGTCGTCGCTGGAAGCACATCCGCCACCGAGGTGGCGGGCTCGAGCGCGCTGCCGGAGCGCGACGGGATCGCCAGGATCTGGCCGTCGACGATGCCATGGGACTGATCGATGCCGTTGGCCGCCATCAACCGGGGAATGTCGACCGAATAGCGCCGCGAGATGCTGTAGAGCGTGTCGCCGGGGATCACGGAATGATGATCGCCGCCCGGAATCTTAAGCTTCTGGCCGATTTTCAGCGCATAGGGCGGCTGAAGCCCGTTCAGTTCGATGATCTCCCGGGCATTGACGTTGTGGCGCCGTGCGATGGCGAAGACCGTGTCGCCCTGCTGCACCGTGACGGTCTTGCCCACGAGCACGCCGCTAGGCGTCGACGGCTTGGGAGCGCCCGGCGCCGGTTCCGCAGGTCTGGGCGGCGCGGCGGATTTGCCGCCATAGGCTGGCCGCTTCGGCGGCGGCGCCATGGTGCCGCCTCCCGGGACGTCGTCCAGCGGGATGACGCCCACGTCTTTCCTGCCGGGTGCGGGCGCGTCGATGGGAAAGGTCGCCTCGGGCTTGTCGATCGGTTCCGGCACCGGGAACGGCGCGTTCGGACCGCGGGCTTCCACCACCGGCGGGACGTAGCGGTACTCGACCTCGCGGGTTTCGCACGCGGCAAGGGCGGCCACGGTGACAGCCAGGACGATTCCGCGAAAACTTCTGGAATTCAATCGCATGGCATTGATCTTAGGAATTATGGCGCCGTGCTTCAATGACCGCCACGCAGGATTCACCGGCCTATCCCTCGGTGCCGTCGAGCATCGGAACGAATCGCACGGGCATCAGTGGTGAGGTCTCGAACGAATCACCGCGCCGGATTACCCGCGTGAGGGTCTGGTTGCCCGAGAGGCCGACGGGAATGATCATCATGCCGCCCTCGGTAAGCTGGTTGACCAGGTTCATCGGCACAACGGGCGCGGCGGCCGTGCCGATGATACGGTCGAACGGCGCCACTTCCGGCCAGCCCTTGAAGCCGTCGCCGAACCGGGTGACCACGTTGCTCAGCTTGAGCTGCTTGAACCGCGCGGAGGCTTCCTTGAGCAGGTCGCGCTGACGCTCGATGGTGTAGACCCGCCGCACCAGCGGCGACAACACGGCTGTCTGGTAGCCGCAGCCCGTGCCGATCTCCAGCACCAGCATGCGACGCTGCAATTCAAGCGCCTGGGTCATGAACGCGACCACGTAGGGCTGGGAGATCGTCTGGCCGCAGGCAATCGGCAGCGCCACGTCCTCGTAGGCCCGGTCGCGAAAGGCGTCGGGCACGAACATCTCGCGCGGCACGCCCTCGATCGCCGACAGCACCGCCGTGTCGCTGATCCCGGCCCGGCGAAGCTCCATCAACAGCCGGATCTTCTTCGACGGATCATACACGACCGGCGATCTCCCCCGCCGCCCTGGTCAGGCGCTGGCGGTCGCGCTCGTGGGTGAGGTCGAGGTGCAGCGGCGTAACCGACACGCGGCCCTGGCGCACCGCCTTGATATCGGTGCCGTCGACCAGGTGCTCGCGCGAGCGCCGATAGCCGATCCAGAAATAGGTCTCGCCGCGGGTGTCGACGCGCTGGTCGAACTGGATGTCGGCGGGATCGCGCTGGCCTTGGACGGTGATCTCCATTTCGGAGACCTGGCCGCGCCGGGCATCGGGAAAATTGACGTTCATCAGGATCTCGGGCGCCCAGCCCACCGAGACCAGCCAGCGGATCATCCGCTCCATGGCGTCCTCAGTCCCCTGCCAGTCGATCTCGGTCGCGCCGGGATAAACGGATTGGCTGAGCGCGATCGACGGAATCCCCAGCAACGTGCCTTCCATGGCCGCGGCGACCGTGCCCGAGTAGGTAACGTCCTCGCCCATGTTCGCGCCGCGGTTGACGCCGGACAGCACCAGCGTCGGCCGCTTGCCCGGGATGATGCGGTTGACGCCGAGCAGCACGCTGTCTGTAGGCGTGCCGCGCACGGCAAAACGCCGTTCGCCGACCTCGCGAAACCGCAGCGGCTGGGTCAGGGTGAGCGAGTGCCCGGTGCCGCTCTGTTCGTATTCGGGAGCGACTACCCAGACGTCATCGCTGAGGCGGCGCGCGATCCGCTCGAGGATCTCGATCCCGGCCGCGCTGTAGCCATCGTCGTTGGTGACAAGAATCCGGTGCTGGGAGAGGTCGAAGGCGACATCTGGCAACGGGAAGGAAGTCATCTCAGCCTACCGCTCCGATCGCCTCGAGCCCACCCATGTAGGGGCGCAGCGCCTCCGGCACGGTGATGCTGCCATCGGCGCGCTGATAGTTCTCCATCACCGCGATCAGCGTCCGGCCGACGGCCAAGCCGGAGCCGTTCAGGGTATGAACGAAGCGGGTCTGTTTCTCGCCGTCCTCGCGGAACCGCGCCTTCATGCGGCGGGCCTGGTAATCCCCGGTGTTCGAACAGGACGAGATTTCGCGGTAACGGCCCTGGCCCGGGAGCCAGACCTCCAGGTCGTAGGTCTTGCGCGCGCCTGCACCGGTATCGCCCGAGCACAGGATCATCACCCGGTACGCCAGACCCAGGCGCTTCAGTACCTCCTCGGCGCAGCCTGTCAGGCGCAGATGTTCGGCTTCGGAGTCCTCGGGCTTTGTGATGCTGACAAGCTCGACCTTCTTGAACTGGTGCTGGCGGATCATGCCGCGTGTGTCCTTGCCGGCGGCGCCCGCTTCCGACCGGAAGCACGGCGACAGCGCCGTGACACGGATCGGCAGCTCGGCGGCGTCGAGGATCTGCTCGCGGACCAGGTTGGTCAGCGTCATTTCCGACGTGGAGATCAGCCAGAAGTCGTTGGTCGTGTGGAACATGTCCTCGGCCGACTTGGGAAGCTGGCCGGTGCCGTAGGCCGCTTCGGTGCGGACCATCAGCGGCGTGTCGCATTCGGTGTAGCCGGACTCGCTGGTGTGCAGGTCGAGCATGAAGGCGCCGATGGCGCGCTCCAGCCTGGCGAGCTGGCCTTTCAGCACCACGAAGCGCGAGCCGGACATGCGCGCGGCGGCGTCGAAATCCATCAAGCCCATGGCCTCGCCCAGCGCCGCATGATCCTTGGGCTCGAAATCGAATGTGGGCGGCACGCCGATCCGTCGCAACTCGACGTTGGCGTTTTCATCCGGCCCGTCGGGCACGTCGTCGTCGAGATGGTTCGGGACGGCGGCCAGCAGGTCGTCCAGCTCGGATTGCAGGGCGCGCTCGCGCTCCTCGCCGTCCTGGATCTCGGTCTTCAACGCGCCGACCGCATCGAGCACCGCCTGGACGTCTTCGCCCTTCGACTTGGCGATGCCGATCTCCTTCGACTTTGCGTTGCGCTCCGCCTGGGCTTCCTGCAGCCGGGTCTTCAACGCCCGAAGCGACGAATCGAGGCCGATCACCTGCTGCGACAGAGGCTGACGGCCGCGGCGCGCGAGGCCCTTGTCGAAGATTTCAGGGTTCTCCCGGATCCATTTTATGTCGAGCATGGAGGCGTTTTTCGCTTGGCGGTGGACAGCCTGTATAGCCGGGCGGGTGCGCCCCGTCCAGCCACGCCCGGGCTAAATTTCCGCGGCTGCGGCGCGCTTCTTTTCCGTCATGCGCACCAGCAGGATGGACGCCTCGTAGAGCAGGCAGACCGGCAGCGCCAGTGCGCACTGGCTGAACACATCGGGCGGCGTCAGCACCGCGGCGACGACGAAGATCAGGATGATGGCGTATTTGCGCTTGTCGCGCAGCCAGCCTGAACTGATGATTCGCACATAGCCCAGCAGCGTCAGCGCCACGGGCACAAGGAACATCACGCCGAACGCGAAGATCAGCTTCATCGACAGGTCGAGATACTCGTTGACCTTGCCTTCGAACTGGATGGGAAGCCCATCGCTGCCAGCGCCCATGGTCTCGAAGCTGAGGAAGAAGGACCAGGCCAGCGGAAACACCAGGTAATATGCCATGGCCGCCCCGGCGGTGAACAGGATCGGGGTGGCGATCAGGAACGGCAGGAAGGCACGGCGTTCGTTCTTGTAGAGCCCGGGGGCCACGAAAGCCCAGACCTGTACCGCGACGAGGGGAAACGACAGCATGATGGCGGCGAAGAACGCCACCTTGATCTGGGTGAGCATCGCCTCGGTGAGGCCTGTATAGATCAGCCGCCGGCCGGGATGATCCTTCAGCGCCTGGGACAGCGGGTGCACCAGGAACTCGTAGATGTCCGTGGCGAAGTACAGGCAGACCAGAAACACCACCACGAAGCCGACCACCGAATAGATCAGCCGCTTGCGCAACTCGATCAGATGCTCGATCAGCGGCGCGCGTGAGCTCTCCAGTTCGTCTTTATCCGGGGTCGTGGCGTGGTCGGTCACGGCGTCCCCTGCCCTTCAGGCTTGGGCGCCGGCTTGACAGGCGCGGGTTCGAGAGGGGCCGTATCGGCAGGTGCGGAATCCGGGTAGGCCGAGCCGGTCATAGCCTCGGTCCTTGGCGGCGCCTCGGGCGCGGGCAACTCCGGACTGGCGGACACGATCTTCGGGTCATTGACCACGACGGGCTTGCCGGTGCCGACCGGATCCAGCAGGTCGTCGAAATTGCCCTGACCCTTCATGGCGCGCCGGGTTTTTTCGACCGCGTCCCGCAGCTCCTGCAGTTCGGACTCACGGACATAGTCGTTCACCGTGCCCATGAACTCGTCGACCATGCGACGCATCTTGGCAATGGTGCGAGCAAATCCACGCACGACCCGCGGCAGATCCTTTGGCCCGACCACGACCAGCGCGACGATCACGATCACCAGCAGTTCGGGAAGGCCGACATCAAACATGGATCACGCCAAACATGGATCGCCCCAGACAGGGATCATGCCAGACAAGCACACGACTGGCCCGACTCAGGTCTTGGCCGCGTCGTCCTTGCGCGGGGTTACATCGGTCAGCGAGGCATCCTGGTCCAGCTGACGGTTGTCCTGCGCCTTGGCGGGCGGTTCATCGTCTTCCGCCATGCCCTTGCGGAAGCTTTTGATGCCCTTGGCGACGTCGCCCATCATGCCCGAAATCTTGCCGCGCCCGAACAGCAGCACGACGATCAGGACGATGATGAGGATTTCTGTCCAGCCCAGATTGAACACGCTCTTCTCCGGTTGCCGAGGATCGGTGGCGCCCCCGGCGCCATCTGCCAGACAAATAGGCCCGAACGGCCGCCAGCACAAGTTGAACCGGTCAGCCCCGTCCTACCTCGACCGGATCGTCGAACGGCAGCGGCACGTCCTCCTCGGCATCCTCCTCCACCTCGTCGACGGGCAGCAGGCGGAAGCTTTCCGGCGGTTCGGCATCCAGCAGGCCGGCGGCCTTGAGCTCATCGATACCGGGCAGGTCCTTCACCGATTCCAGGCCGAATTCGACCAGGAACTGTTCGGACACGCCGTAGGTTACCGGTTTGCCGGGCGTCTGGCGCCGGCCCATGATCCGCACCCAGCCGATCTCCATCAGCAGGTCTACCGTCCCCTTGCTCACCGTGACACCGCGGATGTCCTCGATCTCGGCGCGGGTGACCGGCTGGTGATAGGCGATGATCGCGAGCGTTTCCTGCGCCGCGCGCGACAGCCGGCGCTCTTCCTGCACCTCCTGCTGCAGCAGGAACGCAAGGTCGGGCGCGGTCTGGAACATCCACTTGCCGGCGCGCCGCACCAGGTTGACGCCGCGCCGCGCATACATCTCCTGCAACTCGGCGAGCAACGGGCCGACCTCGGGATGCCCCGGCAGGCGCTGGAAGATGCTTTCCTCGTCGAGCGGCTCGGCGGCGGCGAACAGCAGCGCCTCGACCATGCGGAGATGTTCCAGATGTTCCGTCATTCGTCCTGTCCCGCCGCGCGGACGCGCGACCGTATCAGAAGCGGCCCGAACGTCTCGGTCTGCCGCAACTCGAGCTTGCCTTGCCGGGTGTACTCCAGCGCCGCGGCAAAGGTCGAGGCCAGCGCCGATTTGGACAGCGCCTTGTCAGTCATGGACGGCGGCAGGAACTGCTGGAGGCTGGTCCAGTCGGGGACAAAGCCGACCAGCCGCTCCAGCCGGCGCATCGCATCCTCCATGGTGAACACCGGCCGGCGGCGAATCTGGTAGTCCTCGTTGCCTTCATTGCGCGCCTTCTGCGCCGCATAGGCCCGCAGCAGACCGTAGAGATCGGCGACATAGGCCGACTTGCGGATCACCCGGATGCCTTCCGGCATGCCGCGCAGGAACACGTCGCGGCCGACGCGGTGACGCGACATGAGCACGGAGGCGCGCCCGCGCATGGCTTCCAGCCGGCGCAGCCGGAACGCCAGGTGCGCGGCCAGTTCCTCGCCGCTGGGTTCCTCGCCCGATTCCTCGGCCGGCAACAGCAGGCGCGATTTCAGATAGGCCATCCACGCCGCCATCACCAGATAGTCGGCGGCCAACTCCAGCCGGATGCGGCGGGCGGCGGCGATGAACTCGAGATATTGCTCGGCGAGCTGCAGGATCGAAATCGCCGCCAGATCGACCTTCTGGTTGCGCGCCAGCATCAGCAGCACGTCGAGCGGTCCTTCCCAGCCGTCGATATTCAGCACGAACTGGTCCGTCACCGGGCGGGACGGCTCCTCGAAGGATATGACGCTGCCCGAAGGGTCGCTCACTCAGGCCTCAGACGAACAGGAACAGTCGGTCGATGGCACTATACAGGAATTTCACCACCGGTTGGATGATTGCCCAAACCGGATGAAAGTTGGTGCCGAAGATCTCGTTGATCAGCGATGGCACGAGCAGCAGGCCGAAAATGATGAACAGGCCGTAGCGCTCGACGCTCGCCAGCGGTCGCGCCAGCGAATGCGGCAACAGCCCGACGGCGACCCGGCCGCCGTCCAGCGGCGGCAATGGAATCATGTTGAACACCATCAGCACCACGTTGGCGGCGATGCCAATCTGCGCCATGTCGGCGAACCAGATCTGGATATCGCCCGACATGAACGCGCCCAGATTCGACAGGATCGCCCAGCCGATCGCCATGAACAGGTTCACCGCCGGCCCCGCCGCGGCGACCCAGACCATGTCGCGCTTGGGATCCCGGAGGTTCATGAAGTTCACCGGAACCGGCTTGGCGAAGCCGAAGGGCGGGAGGCCGGTGAGCAGCAGGATGCCCGGCAGCACGACCGTGCCGAACGGATCCACATGGCGCAGCGGATTGAGCGTCAGCCGACCGGCCCGCGCGGCGGTATCGTCGCCGTGCTGACGGGCGACATAGCCATGCGCCACCTCGTGCACCGTGATCGCCAGCACCACGGGGATCATGGCGGCCGAGATCATGTAGAGAATTTCGTTCATCAGGCCCCGACGCGGGCGAGCAGCGCGTCCCTTTCCCAGACGCCGGCCTGGCGGTCGAACGGCTTGGGCGCCGCCAGCCAGCTCATCGCTCGGGTCAGACGGCGCAGGGTCGCGGGCGATGCGTGCCCGAGGCCACTGGCGACGGCGACCATGTCGTCGAAATTGCCGTTGCAGTGCAGCGCGAGGTCGCAGCCGGCCTGCTGCGACGCGAAGGCGCGCTCGGCCAGGGTGCCGCTCAGCGCCTGCATGTTCAGGTCATCAGACATCAATGCGCCGTCGAATCCGATGGTCTTGCGGATGACGCCGTCGATCACCATGCGCGACGTGGTCGCCGGGAAGTCCGGATCCAGGTCAGCATAGATCACATGGGCGGTCATGGCGAACGGCGCGTCGCGCAGTGCCTTGAACGGCGCGAAGTCGGTGCGGCGCAGGGTCGCCGCCTTCGTGTTCACGGTCGGCAACTCGACATGGGTGTCGGCGGCAGCACGCCCGTGGCCGGGAATGTGCTTGATCACCGGCAGCACACCGCCGTCGATCAGTCCGGCACAGGCCTCGCGGCCGAGCTGGGCGACCGTGTCGGCGTTCCGGGCATAGGCGCGGTCGCCGATGACATCGTGACCGCCTCTGGCCGGCACGTCGAGCACCGGCAGGCAATCGACGGTAATGCCCAGATCATGCAGATCGGCCGCGATCAGCCGTGAATTCAGGTAGATCGCGCGTTTCGCTTCCGTCGGGTCGAGGTCGAACAGCTTGCCGAACGCCACGCCGCGAGGATAGTCGGGCCAATGCGGCGGGCGAAGCCGGGCCACGCGGCCGCCCTCCTGGTCGATCAGGATCGGACACGGGCTGACGGCAGCCAACGGCCTTAGGGACTCGGTGAGCGCGCGGACCTGGTCGGGATCGCTAATATTGCGGGCGAACAGGATGAAGCCGAACGGCTTCACCTCTTGGAAGAAGGCGCGCTCGCGGTCGGTCAGGGCAGTGCCGGAGAGACCGAAGATCGCGGGGCAGAGCGAAGGATCAATTGGCATTGACGATGCAATCCCGTCCCTGGGCCTTGAGCTGGACGCAGACATCCGCGGCTGCGCTGCGGTCGGTGAACGGACCTATCACCAGCCGGTAGAGGTCGCCCTTTTCCGGCGAACTGAACTTGATGACCTGCGGCGTCAGCCCGGCAACAACGGATCCCTGCTTGCGCTGCACCTGTGCCCACGAGTCCATGGCGCCCGCCTCGCTGCCATAGGCGCCCAGCTGGACCACCGGCGACTTTGCACCCGCCGGCTTGGCCTCGACGATCTGCGGCGTCACCGGCATGGAGCCGTCAGCGGGACTCGCCGGTACAGGCGCTCCGGATGCCGCCGGCACCGTCCCGGGCTGCTGCACCACGACCCCGCCGGCCGTTGTGGCGGCATTGGCCTTGGCGGCAGGCACGGTTTTCGCCGGGTCGGCCGGCTTGGCCGCGGTCACCGGCGCAACCGCGGTTGGCGGCGGAGGCATCTGCTGCGCGGCGTCGGCCACAGGAGGGAACGCCTCCGGGAGTGCGGCCTGGGGTGCTGGTTCGGGGGCGGGCGGTGGCTTGGGCGTGGGTGGGACGAACTTGCGCACCGCGACCGGTTCCGGCCTCGACTGGGGAGCCTCGGGTGCGTCGCCCAGCATATCTTCCGTTTCGGTGGTTCGCCCGACGGCCTCGTTGAACACCAGCTTGTCCTGGTCTGGAATGATCTCGCCGCCCGGATTCTCGGGCTTGGCCTTGTAAGGAGTGGGATCGGCCTCGACCGTCCGGACAGGCCCGATGGTGCCGCTGCTGCCGCTCGTGTAGGCGTACCAGATGACGCCGCCGAACAGCGCCAGACTGAGTACCGCGACGGCCCATTTCCACCAGGCGCCGCCTTCCGCCTCCTCGGGAGCGTCATCCCAGCGCGACTCGTCGTCCTGCAGGAAGTCGCCGTCGGGCCGGTATGGCACTACCGCAGCTCCTCCACAGGAGTCACGCCGAGAACGCCGAGTCCTGAGGCAATCGTCAGCGCGGTCGCGCGTAGCAACGCCAGCCGGGATTTCGTTAACTCGAGCTTGTCAGCCTGAACGAAACGCAGGGTCGTGTCCTCGTTACCTCGGTTCCACCAACTATGGAAGGAAGCCGCAAGCTCATAAAGATAAAACGCAATCCGATGCGGCTCGTGGGCCTGCGCGGTCGCTTCGACCATGCGCGGCCAATCGGCCAGAACCTGCATCAGGTCCAGTTCCGCGTCGTGCACGAGCACGCCCAGATCCGCTTCTGCGAGTGCCGCCTGGGACAGGTTCGCTTCCGGCCACTCCGCCTTCGACCTCTGGAAAACCGAGTAGATGCGGGCATGAGCATACTGGACGTAGAACACCGGGTTGTCCCGAGACTGTTCGACGACCTTGGCGAAGTCGAAGTCGAGCGGCGCGTCGTTCTTGCGGGTCAGCATGATGAAGCGGACCACGTCCTTGCCGACTTCCTCGACCACCTCATTAAGCGTCACGAAGCTGCCGGAGCGTTTCGACATCTTTACCGGCTCGCCGTTGCGGGTGAGCTTGACCAGCTGGCACAGCCTCACGTCCAGTTCGCCCATGCCGCCGGTGATGGCGTTCACCGCTGCCTTCATGCGCTTGACATAGCCGCCGTGGTCGGCGCCCCAGACGTCGATCATCTGGGCGAACCCGCGGTCGAACTTGTCCTTGTGATTGGCGATGTCGCTGGCGAAGTAGGTCCACGAGCCGTCCGACTTCTTCAGCGGTCGGTCCACGTCGTCGCCGAATTGGGTGGCGCGGAACAGGGTCTGTGGCCGCTCCTCCCAATCGTCCGGCAGCTTGCCCTTCGGCGGCTCCAGGACGCCGGTATAGATCAGGCCGCGGCCTTCCAGCTTGGCCAGCACGGCATTCACCTGGCCCTTTTCGACCAGTGCCCGCTCGGACGTGTAGACGTCGAAAGTGATGCCGAGCGCCGCCAGATCGCTGCGGATCATGGCCATCATGGCGTCGATGGCGGTCTGTCGGATCACCGGCAGCCATTCGGCCTCAGGCGCGCCCAGCCAGCGGTCGCCGTGCTGCTGCGCCAACGCCTGCCCCACCGGCACCAAGTAGTCACCGGGATAAAGCCCCTGCGGGATCTCGCCGATGTGCTCGCCCAGCGCCTCGCGGTAGCGCAGATAGGCGGAACGGGCCAGCACGTCGACCTGGGCGCCCGCGTCGTTGACGTAGTATTCGCGGGTCACGTCGTAGCCAGCCTTGCGCAGCAACGAGCACAGCGCGTCGCCGAACACGGCCCCGCGGCAATGACCCACATGCATCGGACCGGTCGGATTGGCCGAGACATACTCGACATTGATTGGGACGCCAGACCCTATCCGGCTGTCTCCATAGTCGCTTCCCGCTTTGAGCACGTGACGAACCACGGCATGGAATACGTGCGGCCTCAAGACGAGATTGAGAAAGCCCGGACCCGCGACCGACACCGACAGGATGTCCGGGTCATTCTTGAGCTTTTCCTTAATAAGCTCGGCCAAGTCCTTTGGTGGAAGGCCAAAACTGCTGGAGGTGATCATCGCCACGTTGTTGGCCATGTGGCCGTGCTTTGGATCACGTGGTGGCTCGAGCGTCATCTTTGACGTATCGGGTCGCTGAACGGCATGTCCCTCGGCAACAAGCTCATCGATGACGGCGTCGATGCGTTCGCGGAAGGTATTGAAGATGTTCATGCGCGGGGCGATCCGAAAAGTCGTTCGTGTTCCATCAGCGCGAAGCGGTCGGTCATGCCGGCGATGAAGTCGGCGATGGCCCGCGCGGCGACGTCGGCGTTCCGGCCCATCACCGCGGCTTCGTGCTCGGCCGGCAATTCGCCGGGTTCCGCCATATAGCGGTGAAACAGGTCGCCCACAACATGCTTGGCGCGCTTGGCCTCGGCGGCGACATGCGGGTGCCTGTACATGTGCGACATCAGGAAATCCCGCAACACCTTCTCGTGAGCCTGCATCTCGTCGGAGAACGCGATCACCGGCGCGTCGAGCTCGCGGATCTGCTGGGCCGCGCGCACACCGGCGTCATCGAGACGGCGGCAGGATTCGCGCAGCAGGTCGCTGACCATCAGGTCGATCATCCGCCGCACCATCTCGTGCTTCAGCCGCGAGCCTTCGAGGCCTGGATAGCGCTGGCGCAGGCCCGCCAGCACCGGACCGACCAGCGGCAAATCCTTGAGGTCGGCGATCTGGAACAGCCCGGCGCGCAGGCCGTCGTCGATGTCGTGGTTGTTGTAGGCGATATCGTCCGACAGTGCCGCCACCTGCGCCTCTGCGCTGGCGAAGGTATGGATCTCCAGGTCGTGCATCGTCAGGTAGTCGAGCAGCAGCGGATCTAGGAATTCCTCCTCGCCCTTCCGGCACAGGGGGCCGTTATGCTTGGCGATGCCTTCCAGCGTCTCCCAGGTCAGGTTGAGGCCGTCGAATTCGGCATAGCGCTGCTCAATGCTGGTCAGCAGCCGCAACGAATGGATGTTGTGGTTGAAGCCGCCGAAGGGCTGCATCACCTTCGACAGGCCATCCTCGCCCGAATGGCCGAACGGCGGATGGCCGAAATCATGGGCCAGCGCCAGCGCCTCGGCCAGATCCTCGTTCAGCCCCAGGAACCGGGTGATCGACCGGGCGATCTGCGACACCTCGAGGCTGTGGGTCAGCCGCGTGCGGTAGTAGTCGCCCTCGTGATAGACGAAGACCTGGGTCTTATGCTTGAGGCGGCGGAATGCCTTGGAGTGGATGATGCGGTCCCGGTCGCGCTGGAACACTGTGCGAAACCGGCTTTCCTCTTCCGGATGCAGCCGGCCGCGGCTTTCCTCGGGCCGGGACGCGAAAGGCGCGATGTCGCCGTAAGGCTTTGCGATCCGGTCCACGACGGGCTCCGCCATAAAGGCACTTTGATTGACAACCGGCCAAGTGGGCCTACATTAGGCACGCAGCGAGTTAGAGACGTTCTAAGGGACAAGATGAGCGAGTCGCAACTGGTATCCGTCACGGACAGCGCCGCCCGGCGCATCGCCACCCTGATCAAGGACGATGGCGGCGAGATCGCGCTGCGCGTCGCCGTCAATGGCGGCGGCTGCTCGGGCTTCCGCTACGACTTCACCTTTGACGACGCCCGGCAGGATGACGACCTGGTCATCGAGAAGGACGGCGCCGTGGTGCTTATCGATTCCATGTCCCAGCTCTATCTGGCCGGCGCCGCCATCGACTTCATCGAGGACGTGATCGGCTCCAGCTTCCAGATCACCAATCCGAACGCCACGTCGTCGTGCGGCTGCGGCAGCTCGTTCTCGATCTGATCGTGCTACTGGCCTAACCCCGTCGCATCCTACACAGCCTTGCCGACGATCGCGCCGATGCCGGCGGTGAGCGCCATTGCCAACGCGCCCCAGAACGTGACCCTGGCGGTCGCCTTGAGCACATTGGCGCCGCCCGCCCGGGCTCCAAGCGCTCCGAGGACGGCCAAAAAGCCCAGTGAGGCGGCCGACACAATGGGAACCAGAAGCGCGGACGGCGAAACGACAACCATCAGCAACGGCATCGCTGCCCCGACCGAAAAGGTCCCCGCTGACGTCAGGGCTGCCTGGACCGGGCGGGCGGTGGTTGCGTCGGATATGCCAAGTTCGTCATGCGCGTGGGCTCCCAGCGCGTCCACAGCCATCAGCTGATCGGCAACCCTCAGGGCCAAATCCTGGTCCAGTCCCCGCTTCCTGTAGATGTTCGCGAGTTCTTCCCGCTCCAGCTCGGGGCTGTCGGCCAGTTCCTTCCGCTCCCGCGCCAGGTCGGCCTGCTCGGTGTCGGACTGGGAACTCACCGACACATACTCGCCCGCGGCCATGGACATGGCGCCGGCGACAAGGCCGGCGACGCCGGTGATCAGCACATCGCTCGGCGCCGCCGCCGCCGCCGCGACGCCAACGATCAGGCTCGCGGTCGATACGATGCCGTCATTGGCGCCGAGCACGGCGGCCCGGAGCCAGCCGACGCGCGACACCAGATGACGTTCGGTGTGGAGACGAAGACGACTCATGCCACATTCCTCTCTCGGATCGGGCGCCCATTGATGCCGGCACACCGAGGCCCCGGAAACCGGGGCCTCGCCGATCCGAGCGTCTCGCTTAAGGTATCAATGCCCGGGCCGCTCGCGTTCTTTGTCCGCGTCGTCCGGAGTCTTCTTCGGTTTGGCCGGCCTGTCCTGCTCCTTCTGAGGCTCAGGTCGCTGCGGCTTCGCGTCATGGCGCTCGATCGCCGGAGGCACGGGGCTGCGGGCCTTGTCGGTCTCGTGTGGTGCCTTCGACTGTGGCGATGGCCGCGGCGTAACCTGCTGCCCCTCGTTTTCCCTGTGCCTGGCGGGCTCCGTCACCCCGGGAGCCTTGCCATCGCGGCGGCCGGCATCGTGTTCCGGCACGGCCGGGTGGGGCTGCGGCTTTGGCGTGACCCGCTGCCTGTCGCTATCCCGAGGCTCCTGCGGCTTTGCCGGGCGCGGGCCGGCATCTTCCCGAGGGGGCGGCGTTGCTGTGTGTGGCTGCGTCGGCACTGGTGGCGCGACGGTCTTGCCGGGCTGCGTGTCCCGCGTTCGGGTGTTGTCGTGCTGTCCCCGATCGGTTGCGCCCCGGTCGCTGTCGTGCCGGTCTTGCTTATTCCTGTCGCGACCATCGTCATCCCGCCGATCGGGGCGAGGTCCCCAATGGGCCTTGTAGTTGTCGAAATAATGCCGTTCCCAGCGGCTGCGTTCTCCATAGAACGGCCGGCCGCGGTAGTAGTTGTCCCAGTAGCTCCCGAAGCTGAACGACAGCACGCCGATGCCGATCGTGGGTCCGATGCCGATGATGGCCCGGCGCCTGTTCTGGTAGTCGACGGCAAGCATGTCGCCCTCGATCCAGCCCCGTTCCGACCGGTAGCCCACGTCGCACCAACTCCAGTCGTTCAGGCAGCCATAGATGTCGACGCGGCGGTTGCTCCGGATGATCTGGACGACGGGATAGTCATAGTCCGGCCCGGCGCGCATCCGTGCCGAACCAACCGTAAAGCCGGAAGACGCGCGTGGTCCCCAGTGGGACTGGTAACGGTCGTTGTAGTGCCGCTCCCAGCGACTGCGTTCGGTGTAGAACGGACGGCCGCGATAGTGGTTGTCCCAATAAGAGCCGAAGCTGAACGACAGCACGCCGATGCCGATCTGGGGGGCGATCTGAACGATGGCTTGCCGTCGTCCGTCGTAATCCACCACGAGGGCATTTCCCGCGACCCAGCCTCGCTCGGTACCGTATCCGGCATCGCACCAGGTCCAGTCGCTCAGACAGCCATGAATCTCGACACGGTCACCGCTACGAATGTCGCGAACGGTCGGGTACTCGCTGTCGGGGCCGGCGCGCATTTCGGTCACCCTGACGGTCACAGCCGTAGCCGCCTGGGCTGCTGACGGCAAAATCACCACGCCGGCAATCAGCGCCGCAGTGGCGATGGATATGTAAAGCATGGGTCTCTCCAAGGCATGTTGAGGAATTGACGACGAGCCGTCGGTCTAGATCCGTCCGAGAAGGAGCAGGATGGTTCCGAGCATTGTCGACTCCAATAGCAAAAGCATGACGGTTTGTTTGCCTTCGTCCTATCGATCTACATTAGATGAATTATAAATAGACCAATTGATTAGCATCAATTAGAGAATTATTTTTTTAATAAATAGACAGATTTAAAGGAACAATTCAGGCTCGGATCTACGCGGGTCCATCGCCTCCCGGAACAACTGCAACAGCCGACTCGGCTCATGCCGATCAACGTTGGTCTCGATGATCTTGAGAAGGCGCCACTTGAGGTCCGCTTCCTCAAAGGTCGTCATCTCCGGGTGCGATGCGGACAATTCCATGAGGATGGCATCATAGATGAGCCACTCATGGTACGCGGACTTGTCACCTGACTGGCAAAAAGGCATGGACGGCTCCGGGCATCAGCGGGAGCACAGGTCTCTCTCGGTCGGTGGTGTCGAGGTACGACAGCCGTCGTCGTATTTTCGGCCGCTGGCAGACCAAACGCGCCGGCCCCAGTTGAGACATAACTCCGACAATTTTTTCGGCGAAAACAACCGTCGGCAGGGAACGAACCATCTCGCTCGATGGTTATCAATCCACGCCGCGGTTCACCCGGCGTATCGCGTCAAACGGGGAGTACAGCATGAGCAACGGGGACATTATCGCCGCCGCCATTTCGCACTGGCTGATCGAACCGCGCGCCGCATCGCTTAAGGGTGCGCGGACGCCGTTCCGCCACATGATCGTCGCCGCCGACAGTGCGGCCGCGGCGCGGCAATACGCCGAGCGCTGGCGGATGTCTCGCCCCTATGCCATCAACGGTCCATTCACCGACCAGCACCACTATCTCGTGCGACGCCTACCCGACCAAGCTGTCGATAAACCCGGCGCCGGCGCCGGCGTGGTGCATTCCGAATTGATGCCGTCGTAAGCTACGGCGTTAACCTGACATACACATCCTCGCCATCGATCCGCGCCGGATAAACCGGCAGCGGACCTGTCGTCGGCCCCGAGATCAGCTGCCCGGTGGCGATCTCGAACACCGCATAACGCAGCGCACATTCGACGGTGCATCATTTGGAAAGCGAGGGCATCTGGGCGGTCAGCCGCTATGCCGACATCGCCGAGGTCGTACGCGACGACAAGGAGTTCTCCAACGATGAGAGCGTCGGCTAATCCCGCAACAAGGCCAAACTCGCGCTCACCGGCCTCGACAGGCCGCATCACACCACGTTGCGCCGCCAGATGATGCCCTACTTCTCCCGAGGCTCCGTGGCGCAGCACAAGGCACGGGCCGAGGCGCTGCTGAACGAGATCATTGACGTGCCGGACGCCAACCTGCCGATGCCGCTCGCCGGCAATCCGGCCGACTGGGCGCGCGAGCGCGAGGTCGAGGGCTGGCACGGAATCTGCGCCAGCGACCATCTTTGGGTCGGCCAGACCGTCTACCCGCATGTGTTCGTGGTACTGGCGACCATGGCGGCGGCGACGACGCGCATCCGCCTGACCTCGTCCTTCGCCAACAATCTGTTCCGCTCGCCTGTGGAGTTCGCCCAGGCCAGCCTGACCCTCAACATGCTGTCGGGCGGCCGGTTCGAGCCGGGGCTGGGCGCCGGCTGGATGGGCCAGGAGATGGTCGCCACCGGCCGCGTATTCCCCGACGGCCCGACCCGCGTCGGCATGTACCGAGAGGCACTGACCATCGTCCGCTCCCTGCTTCGCACCGACACGTGCAGCTTCAAGGGCGAGCATTACAGCATCGAGATCACCGATCCGCCGATGGCCTGCGTGATGAATCCGCCGCCCGACCTGATCGGTTCGGCGAGCGGTCCGCGCGCGTTGCGGAAGATCACGCCGCTGGTCGACCGGCTGGAGATCACCGCCAGCGGCCGGGCGCTGCGTGGCGGCTCGCTCGACATGTCGGTCTATGCCAGCATCACCGAGGACGAGGTTCGCGAGGCCGTCGCCAGGGCCCGCGCGGTGCGCGAGGAGGTGCCCATCGGCACCTATATCATGATCGCCACAGGCGACGACCCGAAGGTACGCGGCATGGCAGCGGCGCTGGGCGTCAACTTCTTCTCCCGCTTCGTCGGCCGCCCGGACAGTGTGGCGCAGGCGCTGCTCGACCTGGAAGGCCTGGGCTTCGACCGCATCCAACTCACGCCAGCGTCACCAGGCTCGCTGACGGCCGTTGGGACTCATCTGGGGCTGGACCAGGCGCCCAGCGCGTGAAGTCTCGGTTCTTATAGCGTCGCAGCCAGTCTTGGTGCCCGGCGAACTGCCGGTCATCCCGGTTGACGAACGTGCGGCGGAGGTCCGATCAATCGCGATCAACTAAACACCGTGGAACCCCACTTGAAGCGCGACCATTCAAGCCGCGCGGTGCTGCCGGCAAGGGCTGGGACTGGCGCGAAATGACAGGCGCCATGATGCGGGTCGCATGACTATCGAAACCAGTCGACGGTGCTGACGATCGGTACGAACTCCACGTGGTGGTGGAGCCTGCGGACAGCCTGCCAGATTCCAAGCCAATCCTCAGACCTTTGCCGACCAAAGAGTCCGGCATGACCCTACCTGGATATCTCAAGAGAGGAATTGCAAGAATGTCTCCCAAGAAATCCGCCCGTGCGTTGTTGCTATCGGCGGCGCTGATTGTGCCGATGGTGCCGCTTCAGGCGCAGGAGCCGGCAAGCCCCCAATCGGCGCCGGCGCAAAGCGGACCGGCGCAGCTGGTTTCTCCCGAAGCCCAGGCCGTTGTCGACAGGATGGCCAGCTACCTGCGAGGGCTGCAGTCCTTTTCCATCGAGAGCGAGTCTTCGCGCGACGAGATCGTGGCGCTGGGCTTCAAGCTGCAGAACAACGAGCGCTCCACGCTTGTCATGCAGCGGCCCAATAAGCTGCGCGCCGACGTCTCAGGCGACATCCGCAACAGAACATTCGTCTACGACGGCGCCAAACTGGCCATCTACTCACCCGATGACGAGGCCTTTACGCGCATCGCCGTACCCAACAGTCTGGATAGACTGATCGGCGGCATGCTGGATGCCGGCATCGAAATGCCGATGATCGACGTGCTGTATGAAGCCTTCAACGGTACGCTGACCGAAGGAGTACGGGGCGGGATTCTGGTGGGCGACTCAGCCGTGGACGGCGTTGCGTGCGACCATCTCGCCTTTCGGCAGGCCGACGTCGACTGGCAACTGTGGGTTGAAAAGGGCGACCACCCGCTGCCCCGCAAGCTCGTGATCACCACACGGTACGACGTCGGCGACCCTCAGTTTCAGGTGGTCATGCGCTGGAATCTGAAGCCGGCGATCGACGCCTCGACATTCGTGTTCACACCGCCCAAGGGGGCGAACGAGGTCCCGTTCGACGATCCGACGGCTTTTGACGTCAGCGCACAGTAACGGGAGAGCTGATATGACCAGCAAGAAGAATGCCTCGATCGGAACCCGTAAACTTGCCTCGGCGGCATTGTGCATGGTGGCCATGGTCGCCGTGGTGGCGGCGGGAATGAGCGAGGCCGCGGCACGTGGGGGCGGAGGACGCGGCGGCGGTGGCGGTGGCGGCCACATGGCAAAGAGTTCGGTATCAGGCAGGCGCCAATCGTGCGATGTCCAGGCCGCAGGGCAGCATGAATTCGACCAATCGGGCCAATGTCGGCAACAACGTGAGCAGCGGCAACCGGGCCAACGTCGGCAACAACGTCAACAGCGGTAATCGCGTCAACAACGGCAACATCAACACCGGCAACGTCAATATCGGCAACGACGTCAACGTCGATATCGATCGCGGCTATGGTCATGGATACGGCCACGGCTATCACGGCGGCTACTACCACCATCCCGTGGCCGCGGGCATTGCCATAGGCGCCGTCGCCGTCACGACGGCGGCGGTTCTGGGATCGTACTACCGCACGCTGCCGCCTAGCTGTACCGTGGTATACCGGAACGGTGCCTCGTATCACTACTGCGGCAGCGTCTACTACCAGCAGACCTGGTCTGGAAACGACGTGGTGTACGTCGTCGTTCAACCCTGAACGACGAATCGACGCCGGGGCTCAGACTCTACCCGTCTGCCTTATCGAGACAGACGGGTAGAGCATTCGATCCGCCAAGGCATTGCATCGCTTTCCCGCGTATCCGGGCTGGGCTGATACGTTCGATCTGTTAGCATGCAGCAACCGGACTGCATGGGAACATCATGAAAATCGCCACCTGGAACGTGAACTCGGTGAAGGTCCGCCTGCCGCGGCTGCTGGAATGGCTGAAGGAGTCCAGCCCGGACGTGGCGCTGCTGCAGGAGATCAAGGTGGTCGACGACGGTTTTCCGTCCATGGAGATCGCCGACCTGGGCTACAACATCGCCACCCACGGCCAGAAGACCTACAACGGCGTCGCCATCCTGTCGAAGCACCGGCTGGAGGACGTCTCCATGGGCCTCCCCGGCAATGACGGCTCGGACGTGCAGGCTCGCTATCTGGAAGCGTTCACCGGCGGCGTACGCGTCGGCTGCATCTACCTGCCCAACGGCAACCCGGCGCCCGGCGAGAAATACGACTACAAGCTGGCGTGGATGGACCGTTTGGTCGCCCATGCCCGCGAGCTGCTGACCTGGGAGGAGCCGCTCGTGCTGGGCGGCGACTACAATATCTGCCCGGCCGACGAGGACGTCTGGAGCCCGGCCGCATTCGCCAATGACGCGCTGTGCCTGCCGCAAAGCCGCAACCGGTTCCGGCAGCTGCTGAACCTGGGCTACACCGACGCCATCCGCACCTTCCACCAGGGCCCGCTCTATTCCTACTGGGACTACCAGGCGGGCGCATGGGAGAAAGACCACGGTCTGCGCATCGACCATCTGCTGCTGTCGCCGCAGGCCGCCGACAAGCTGACCTCGGCAGGCGTCGACCGCGCCCCGCGCGGCCGGGAGAAACCGTCGGACCATACGCCGGTTTGGTGCGAGCTGGACGTCTGAGTTCCTCCGACCTCCTTTCACGCCAACCTTCCGTGATTTTGCGAGCGGAGCGAAGCAGTCCAGCCGTGCCGTTAATGGCTATGTGACGGAGGGGCTGGATTGCCGCGCTCCGCTCGCAAAATCACGGGGAGACAGCAAAGCCAAATCCTCCTTGCGGCGACGCCTTTGAAACGCAATCATCACCGGGACAAGAGGGAGACTTCACTTGAACGGATTGCGTTTGTTCGCCGTGGCGTGCCTGGGGCTGCTGGCGGCCGCCTGCTCCGAGCAGAAGAAGGCCGACGTGCCCGCCGACACGGGCAAGACCCGCATCACCTTCGCCACCGATTGGCGCGCCCAGGCCGAACAGGGCGGCTTCTACCAGGCGCTGGCGACCGGCGAGTACGAGAAGCGCGGACTCGACGTGACCATCATGCAGGGCGGGCCGGCGGTGAACGTACCGCAGCTGCTCGCGTCCGGCTCGGTCGACATGGGCATGGGCTCGAACAGCTTCATCGTACTCAACCTGGCTGCCGAGAAAGTGCCGGTGAAGGCGGTCGCCGCGTTCATGCAGAAGGATCCGCAGGTGCTGATGGCCCATCCGGACCAGGGCGTCGATTCCATCGCCGACATGAAGGGCCGGCCGATCCTGCTCAGCGACGCGTCGGTCACCGCGTTCTGGGTGTGGCTGAAGGCGAAGTACGGCTTCACCGACGACATGGTGCGAAAATACACCTTCAATCCCGCGCCGTTCATCGCCGACCAGAAGGCGATCCAGCAGGGCTACGTGACCAGCGAGCCCTACACCATCGAGAAGGAGGCCGGGTTCAGTCCAGAGGTGTTCCTGCTCGCCGACGAGGGCTATCCCGGCTATGCCGCCATGGTGCTGGTGCCCGACGCGTTCGTCGCAAAAAATCCGGAAGCCGTTCGCGCCTTTATCGAGGCCTCGGCGGCGGGTTGGACATCCTACCTGAACGGAGACGCCGCGCCCGGCGACGCGCTGATCCTGAAGGATAATCCGGAAGCCACGCCCGAGTTGCTCACCCAGGCGCGGGACAAGATGCAGTCCTACGGCATCGTCGAATCCGGCAATGCCGGCGTCGGCGGCATGACCGATGAGCGCTGGGCCGAGTTCTTCAAGATCGCGTCGGAACAGGGCGTCTATCCCGGGGACATGGACTACAGGAGCGCCTACACGCTCGACTTCCTCAAGCCCGCCGCTCCCTGATGAGCGTCGCCTCCCTCGCCGCCGTCGAGGTCGACTATCCGGGCCGCGGCAAGGCGCTCGGCCCGTTCGACCTGTCGGTGGAGGAAGGCGAGATCGTCGCGCTGGTCGGCCCGTCGGGCTGCGGCAAGAGCACCGCCCTACGGCTGCTGGCCGGCCTGGAGCAGCCGACCCGCGGCACGGTCACCCGCACGCCGGGACGCGGCGAAACTTCGGTGGTGTTCCAATCGCCCAACCTGATGCCCTGGGCATCGGCGCAGGCCAACGCGGCGCTGCCGCTGGAGCTCGACGGAGTCGCCAAGACCGAAGCCCGCAGGCAGGCCGCGGATGCGTTGGCGCGCGTGGGCCTGTCGGGTGCGGCTGCCGCCAAGCCAGCGCAGCTTTCCGGCGGCATGGCCATGCGCGTGTCGCTGGCACGGGCGCTGGTGACCCAGCCCAGGCTGCTGCTGCTCGACGAGCCGTTTGCGGCGCTCGACGAGATTACCCGGCGCGACCTGGCCGCCGACATCCACACGTTGTGGACCGAGACCCGCCCGGCGGTGATCTTCGTCACCCACAATGTCGAGGAAGCGGTGTACATGGCCTCGCGCGTCGTGGTGATGAGCGCCTCGCCCGGCCGCACCTTCAGCGTCGTCCGGACCGACCCTGCCCTGCCCCGGCCGCCGCATTTCCGAACGACGCTGGAGTTCCGTTCCGCCGCCGAGACCATCTCCCGCGACCTCGCGCTCAGCATGGGCTGCGCCGCATGAACCGGGCCATCATCGATGTCGCCGCGCCGTTGGTGCTGATTGCCGTGCTGGTGGCCGGCTGGGAAGCGGCGTGCCGGATCATGGCGATTCCCGGCTACTTCCTGCCGCCGCCGTCGGAGATCGCCAGGGCGGCGGTCGCCGGCGCGCCGGTGCTGTTCGAATCCGCCTGGAACACGCTTTTCATGGCGCTCAAGGCGCTGGTCGTGGCCAGCGTCCTCGCCTGCGGCGTGGCGCTCGTCGTCGCGCTCAACCAGACGCTGGAGAAGGCGGTGCAGCCGCTTGCCGTGGCGCTGCAGGTGACGCCGGTGATCGCCATCGCCCCGCAGGTGGTGATCTGGGCCGGCCTCGACCATCCCGAGCGCGCCATCGTCACGCTGGCGGTGATCGTGGCGTTCTTTCCCATCTTCTCCGGCGCGCTGACCGGCCTGAAGGCCACCGATCCGGACCTCGAGCGGCTGTTCGACCTCTACGGCGCGACCCGCTGGCAGCGCCTGTGGCGGCTGCGCATCCCGTCGTCGGTGCCGTTCGTGCTGGAAGGCCACAAGGTGGCCGGCGGCCTCGCGGTGATCGGCGCCGTGGTGGCGGAATTCGTCGCCGGATCGGGCGGCGCGCAGGGCCTGGCGTGGCGCATCCTGGAATCGAGCAACCGGCTGCAGACCGCCCGCACCTTCGCGGCGGTGATCGTGCTGGCGATCATGGGCGCGCTGCTGCACGCGGCGCTGCGCCATGCGGAACGGGCGATCCTGAAGCGGCTGCGCGGGCGTTAAAGCGCTTTCAGTTAAGGCGGAACGCTTTGCGGCCCGAAAGCCGCGCCCCTAACTGTCCTGTCCCGGCTTGCGGCGGGTGAGGAAAAATCCGACCAGGCCGCCCGCCAGCACCACACCGGCGCCCAGGAAGATGACCAGAAGCATGTTCTTGTCGCCTGTACCCGACGCGGTGCCCGAGTCAACGCTCGGCGCCTGCCCGGGAACGGCCGAAAACGGCGCAGCGCCGGTGTCTGGCGCGCCGCCGTTGGCGCTGACCAGCGCCGCCATATCTTCCTTCATGTCCGACACCATGTGCGTATAGGTCTCGGCGCTCACGTAAGGGCGGTAGATGTTCACCGTCACCACGTAGCCGTTGATCAGCGTCATGCCGATGACGCAGGCGATATCCTGCCCCACGCCCGCCGTGGTCTGGTTCAGCATCAGGCCGGAATAGATTCCCGAATCGTCCTTCGCCAGAATGCCAAGGCTCTTGATCTGTCCCATCTGGAACCCGCCCTGCAGCGTCTGGTTGATCCGCTGTTCGATCGATCCCTTCTGGCCGTCGAGATAAGCCTGCATGTCGGAGCCGGCGGAGGCCTGGCTCATTTCCTCGATGACCTGCGCCCGGGTGTAGCCGGAGGCCGGCACCACCTGGCCGCCCGACAGCGGCAACAGGACGATGGTCCACTCGGTGATCGGCTGGGCGATGCCCTGGCGCATGCTGGCGAGGACGTTGCAGTCGATGAACAGCGCGAGCAGGTTGTTCGTGCCTGTGAACATCTGGGTCATGGTGGAGAAATAGGCGGCGTCGAACTGGCTCGCCGACGGCTCGATCACGCACTGCCCGTCCGGCGCCTGCATGTCCATGCTGGTGCCGGGAACGATCTGGACCGTCGTGGCGGACGCCGGCTGGGCCACCGTCATCACCAGCGCACAGAGAGCGCCTCCGGCCCACGATGTTAACGATCGCGTCTTGCCCATGTCATTCCCCTCCAGAGCTATCCGGAAGAGTGTAGCACGCGCGCCCGGGCGTCAGATATCGGCGTAGACGTGGGTTTCGGCCGCGCCGCCGGGATGGGTCACCGCGCCTTTCCAGGCGGGGCCGACGAGCTGGGCGTACTTCCACAACGCGCCCGACTGGTACTGGTTGGAGCGTGGTTTCCAGGCCGCGCGGCGCTCCGCCAGTTCGGCGTCGGACAGTTCCACGTCGAGCGTGCCCGCCTCGGCGTCGATGTGGATGACGTCGCCGTCGCGCAACAGGCCGATCGCACCGCCCAGCGCCGCTTCGGGTCCCACATGGCCGATGCACAGGCCTCGCGTGCCGCCGGAAAAACGGCCGTCGGTGACCAGCGCCACCTTGGACCCCATGTCCTGGCCGACGATGGCGGCGGTGGTCGACAGCATCTCGCGCATGCCCGGGCCGCCCTTCGGCCCCTCGTAGCGAATGACGATGACATCGCCCTCGGCGTAGTCCCGGTTCTGCACCGCCTCGAACGCGGCTTCCTCGCCGTCGAAGCAGCGGGCGCGGCCGGTGAATTTCAGGTTCTTCATCCCAGCGACCTTCACGATCGCCCCTTCCGGCGCCAGATTGCCCGACAGGCCGACCACGCCGCCCGTCGGCGTGATCGGGTTGGTGTAGGGCCGCATCACGTCCTGGCCGTCGTCCCAGCGGACGTCCGCCAGGTTCTCTGCGATGGTCTTGCCGGTGACCGTCATGCAGTCGCCATGGATGAAGCCGCCGTCGAGCAACGTCCTCAGCAGCATCTGGATGCCGCCCGCCTCCCACATGTCCTTGGCGACATATTTGCCGCCGGGCTTCATGTCGGCGAGGTAGGGCGTGCGCTTGAATATCTCGGCCACGTCATGCAGCGTGAACTCGATGCCGGCCTCATGGGCGATCGCCGGCAGATGCAGCGCGCCATTGGTCGATCCGCCGGTCGCCGCGACGACGACCGCGGCGTTCTCCAGCGACTTGCGGGTGACGATGTCGCGCGGCCGGATGTTGCGGGCGAGCAGTTCCATAACCGCGACGCCGCTGTCATAGGCGAACTGGTCGCGGGATTCATACGGCGCCGGCGCGCCGGCCGAGCCGGGCAGCGCCAGTCCCATGGCTTCGGAGACACAGGCCATGGTGTTGGCGGTGAACTGGCCGCCGCACGATCCTTCCGACGGACAGGCGACGCATTCCAGCTTGAACAGCTCCTCCTCGTCCATGTTGCCGGCCGAGAACTGCCCGACCGCCTCGAACACGTCGACCACGGTCACGTCCTTGCCGTGGAACCTGCCTGGCAGGATGGAGCCGCCATACATGAACACCGACGGCACGTTAAGCCGGACCATGGCCATCATCAGCCCGGGCAGCGACTTGTCGCATCCGGCGAAGCCGACCAGCGCGTCGTAGCAGTGGCCGCGCATGGACAGCTCGACCGAATCCGCGATCAGGTCGCGGCTGGGCAGCGACGAATACATGCCGGCATGGCCCATGGCGATGCCGTCGGTGACGGTGATGGTGGTGAATTCGCGCGGCGTGCCGCCCGCCGACCAGACGCCATCCTTGGCGACCTTGGCCTGGCGCATCAGCGCCGAATTGCACGGCGCCGACTCGTTCCAGGTGCTGACCACGCCGACAAGCGGCTGGTGGATCTGCTCCTCGTTCAGCCCCATGGCATAGTAATAGGACCGATGCGGCGCCCGCGACGGGCCTTCCGTCACATGGCGGCTGGGCAGCCTGGATTTGTCGAATCTGTGCGCGTCCACGTCGTTCTCCCGCTGTGCCGTCTCTGGCACAGCCTATCACGCGCGGAAGACGAAGTGCGATCTGTCAGGCCGTTTCAGCTCCCGCTGAAACGCTCACGCGATTGTCGCCGCGGCTTTGGTAAGCCAAGGCGAACCCGCCTTGGCTGAAAGCGCTTCAGGCCAGCGCGTCGAGACGGGCGATGGCCTCGTTGAGGGTGCCGACCAGCTGGGCCATTTCCTCGCGGCGCTCGCGCTGTTCCTCGACCACGGCCTCGGGCGCCTTGGCGACGAAACCAGGGTTGTTGAGGCGTCCGTCCAGGCTGGCCATCTCCTTGCTCGCCTTTTCGATCTCCTTGCGCAGCCGGGTCTTTTCCGCGTCGAAGTCGATCACATCGGCGAGCAGCAGACCGAGGGTGGCGTCGCCCACCGGAATCTGCACGGTACCGCGCGGGAACGCGGCGACCGTGTGAACCCGGTCGATGCGGGCCAGCCGGGCGATGACCGGCTGCAGAACCTCGGACGTGTCGGTCAGCTTGGCAAAGGCACCCGCCTCGGCCTGCTGGACGGCCACGGCGATCTTGGCGCCCGGCGGCACGTTCATCTCGGTGCGCACGGTCCGGACCCGGGTGACCAGCTCGATGACAGCCTCGATCTCGCGGCTGGACGCCGCATCGGCCAGGTCGGTGCGCGGCGCGGGCCAGTCCGCGAGGATCAGCAGGTCGTCATGGGTCTGGCGCCACAGATGTTCGGTGATGAACGGCATGAACGGATGCAGCAGCCGCAGGATCTGCTCCATGGCCCACGCGGTCGTGCCGCGCGTCTCGGCCTTCACCGCGTCATCCGTGCCGCCCAGCAGCGGCTTGGTGAATTCCAGGTACCAGTCGCAGAAATCGCCCCAGACGAACTGGTAGAGCGCGCCAGCCGCCTCGTTGAAGCGGTAGGCTTCCAGCGCCTCGGTGACGGAAGCGGCGGTCGCCGCCACCCTGCCCGCCAGCCAGCGGTTGACGGGCTGCTTCGCCGTCGAGGGATCGAAGCCCGAGGCATCCAGCGCGTCGTTCATGCCGCAATAGCGGTAGGCGTTCCACAGCTTGGTGCCGAAATTGCGGTAGCCCTCGACACGCTGCTTCGACAGCTTGATGTCGCGTCCTTGCGCCGCCATGGCGGTCAGGGTGAAGCGCAGCGCGTCGGCGCCGTATTCGTCGATGAGCTGGAGCGGGTCGATGACGTTGCCCTTGGACTTCGACATCTTCTGGCCCTTCTCGTCGCGGACCAGCGCATGGATGTAGACCGTGTGGAACGGTACTTCCTGCATGAAATAGATGCCCGACATCATCATCCGGGCGACCCAGAAGAAGATGATGTCGAAGCCGGTGACCAGCACGTCGGTCTGGTAGTGGCGCTTGAGCTCCGGCGTCTGCTCGGGCCAGCCCAGGGTCGAGAACGGCCAGAGCTGGGACGAGAACCAGGTGTCGAGCACGTCCTCGTCGCGCCTCAGCGGCTCGTCCCTGCCGTAGTGGGCGCGCGCCTCGACGGCGGCCTCTTCCTCGGTCAGGGCGACGAACACCTTGTTGTCCGGGCCGTACCAAGCCGGGATCTGGTGACCCCACCAAAGCTGGCGCGAGATGCACCAGGGCTGGATGTTGCGCAGCCATTCGAAATAGGTCTTTTCCCAGTTGCGCGGCACGAACACGGTCTGGCCACGCTCGACGGCCTCGATCGCCGGCTTTGCCAGCGTCGCCGCGTCCACATACCACTGGTCGGTCAGCCAGGGCTCGATGACCACGCCGCTCCGGTCGCCATGCGGCACCGAATGGACGTGATCCTCGATCTTCTCGACGAGGCCGAGCGCGTCGAGGTCCTCGACCACCTTCGCGCGCGCCTTGAACCGCTCCATACCGCGATAGGCCTCGGGAACGCTTTCGTTCAGGTGCGCCGACGCATCCAGGATGTTGATCATCGGCAGGCTGTGGCGCCGGCCGACCTCGAAATCGTTGAAATCGTGGGCCGGTGTGATCTTGACCGCGCCAGAGCCGGTTTCCGGATCGGCATAGGAATCGGCGACGATCGGTATTTGCCGGCCGGTCAGCGGCAGCTCGACCATCCTGCCGATCAGGTCCCTGTAGCGTTCGTCCTCGGGGTGAACGGCAACCGCGGTATCGCCCAGCATGGTCTCGGGACGGGTCGTCGCGACGACAATGAACCGGCCAGCTTCGCCGGCGATCGGATAGCGGAAGTGCCAGAGATGGCTCTTGATCTCGCGCGGCTCGACCTCCAGGTCGGAGATGGCCGTCAGCAGCTTCGGGTCCCAGTTGACCAGCCGCTTGTCCTTGTAGATCAGGCCGGCGCGGTACCACTCCACGAATACCTTGAGCACGGCCTCGCTGAGGCCCTCGTCCATGGTGAAACGCTCGCGCGACCAGTCGCAGCTGGCACCCAGGCGGCGCAGCTGGTTGATGATGGTGCCGCCCGATTCTTCCTTCCACTTCCAGACGCGGTCGAGGAACGCCTCGCGTCCCATGTCCTGGCGGCGGACGTTGCCCTGCTCGGCAAGCTGGCGTTCGACCACCATCTGGGTGGCAATGCCGGCATGGTCCGTGCCCGGCTGCCACAGCACGTCGCGGCCACGCATGCGCTCGAAGCGCACCAGCACGTCCTGCAGCGTGTTGTTGAGCGCGTGGCCCATGTGCAGGCTGCCGGTGACGTTGGGCGGCGGGATGACGATGGTATAGGGCTTGGCGTCGGGACGCCGGCCAGCGGCGAACGCGCCTGCGTCCTCCCACCGGGCGAAGATTTCGGGTTCGACCTCGGCGGGCCGAAAGACTTTATCCTGCATGGCGGACACGCTTCTCGACAGAGCTCGGATTCGGCCGGGGTTTTAGCGGGAAACGGGGTGCTGTTCCAGCGGTCAGCGCGCGAGCCGCCGGATTTCGGCCTGGACGATGTCCTCGACGATCCGAGGCAGGTTGGCGTCGAGCCATTCCTTCAGCAGCGGCTTCAGCATGGCGCGCACGACGCCTTCGAGAGTATTGGCGTCCCCGTCATATCCGGAGATCAGCGTCTGGGCGAGCTGGTCGAAGGCCGCGCTGGTCTTCACGGCGGCTTCGGGCGACAGAATCCGTTCCTTCGGAGCGTCCATGGATGCAACCTCTTCGTGCGGTTCTTGGGCCATGCCGTCGGGCGCATCCACCATGTCACCGGTGCTGGGCTCGAGGGCGCTGTCGTCAGGCTCGTCGAAACTTCTCGCCTGGTCGACGGCCTGTTCGGGTTCTTCGAGAAAGCGCGGAATGTCTCCCAGATCGGGCTCGCCCTCGTCCCGTTCGACCGGGTTGGAAATCGTGTCCAGACCCATCGGGATGGGCTCCTGCGAGAGCGGCGCATCGTCGATCGGCCCCCAGGCCGCTTCGACGGCCGGCGCAGGCGCTGCGGCTGTCTCCACCGGTGGCGCGCCGTCATCGATGGTGAACTCCGTCTCCAGGTCGAGCGGGTCATCCCCCAGACCGTCGGAAAGATCGGCGACGTTCTCCTCGGGCGGCGAATCCCAGGCAGGCGGCGTGTCGGACAAGGGGGCCAAGTCCTCGCGCACGGTGACGCCGTCCTCCGGCAATTCATCGATCAGGTCGAGCACCTCGTCATCGGCCGCAGGCTCCTCCGAGGGCAGGCTCGAGTCGCGCTCTGCGCGCGTGGTGTCCATGACGTCCTGATCCTGGGCGATCATCTTGCGGATCGACGCCAGGATGTCCTCCATGGACATTTCTTCCGCAGGCTTGTTGTCAGCTTTGTTCATGATCGATCTCGTGGACGACTGATACCGCGGATGGTGCCCACCTACTATACGCCGGGGAGCGGTGCCTGGCACCGAAAACATTCAAAGAGCCGTAGTTGCCGTTGCTTACCGCACATTCCGAAGGTTTACAGTGAAGTTACCGCGCTATTCTCCGGTACCCCATCCGAACCAGCTGCCCGTGGCATGATCGTAGTACTGGGTCGGATCGTAACGCTCGACCGGCAGGTTTAGTGCCTCGGCCGTGGCCCGTCCCATGGCCGACAGCAACTGGAACGACGCCACATATTCCTCGCGCCGCGCGCGGACCAGCTGCACTTCGGCGTCGAGCGCTTCCTGCTCGGCATCCAGAACGTCCAGGGTCGTCCGGGATCCCACCTCCTGCTCCTGGCGCACGCCTTCCAGCGCGATCCGGTTCGCCTCCACCTGCGCCTTGCTCGACGCGATGATATCCCGTGCCGCGCGCAACCGTTCCCAGGCGATGCTGACCGCCTCGCGGATCCCGCGTTCGGTTTCGATCGCCTGCATGCGCCGCTGGGAATTAATCTGCTTGGCCTGGCGGATGCGCGAGCTCGTTACGCCGGCGGCGTAGATCGGCACCGTCGCCGTCGCCATGATGCTGCTTGTGCCGGCGGAGAATCCGCGCACGAACTGGTCTTCCTGGTACTGGTATTGCGCGACGATGCCGAACTCCGGCCCCAGCTCGGACTTGGCCGTACTGATCGCCTGGCGCGCCGCCTGTTCCTCAAGCCTCGCCGCCTTGAGTTCGGGATTTTCAGCCAGCGCGATTTCGGTGGCGCGCGCTTCGGAATCCGGCATCACGCCCATCGGCGCTGGCTGCTCGAGGCTGCCCGGCGCGTTCCCGACGACACGCTCATAGGCGGCGCGGCTCGCCGTCAGGTCGGCTTCGGCGGCGGTCCGGCTGGAAATCGCGCCCGATTTGCGCGCTTCCGACTGCGCGACGTCGGTTCTAGTGATCTCGCCGACCTCGAAGCGGTCGCGCGATGCACCCAGCTGTCGGTCGAGCACCTGGACGTTGTTGCGGCGCAATTCCAGCACCGCCTCATCGCGCAGCACATCCATGTAGGCGGCCACGGTCCTGAGCAGGATGTCCTGCTCGGTCGCGGTGAGGCCGCTGCGCGCGGCTTCGACCCGCGTCTTCGATTCCTTGACCGCGTTGTAGGTCCGGAAGCTCCGGAACACCGGCTGCTCGGCCGCCACCGAGGCCGTGATCGGCGTCAGGGTCTGTTTGCCGCCGGTTTCGGAAAAGAAGTTCCGGCTGCGCGACTTGGCGATGTTGGCCTGGCCGGTGATCGTCGGGCGATAGCCGGACAGCGCCTGGGAAACGTTTTCATCCTCGGCCCGCACGCCGGCGCGCTCGGCTTCAAGGATCGGGTTGTTCTGATACGCCGTCGCCAGCGCTTCCTTCAGCGTCTCGGCCTGCGCGGGCGCCGCGCTCAGCGCGATGGCGGCGACGCCGAGGGCGAGCCGCTTCCTCAATCCAGCCGTCGTCAAATGTCCCCACTCCTCACTGGCCCGCTTCGGTTCTCGCGCGGACTTCGTGCGATACCATACGAGGCCTTGAGCCTGGCTAAAACACAAAACCGGCTTCACGGGCGAACCCGGGCAGCGGCGGCAGGCCCGCGTCGAAAAGCTGCCGGTGGCCGACGACGCCGTCCTTGCGGGAGTAGAGGGTCGCCTTGCCTATGCCGCGGCCGGCGAGCACGGCGACAAGCCGCCCACCTTCGGCGAGTTGATCGAGCAGCGCGGCAGGCACGTCCTCGACCGAGCCTTCGATGACGATGACGTCATAGGGCGCCTGCGCGGGATAGCCAGCGTGGAGCGGCGCGGTGGTGACGGCGGCGTTTTCCACGCCGGTCGCGGCCAGATTGGCCGTCGCCTGGCCGGCAAGCGCGGCATCTTCCTCGACGGCGACGACGACGCTCGCCAGTTTCGCCAGCACCGCCGCCGAATAGCCGCTGGCGCAGCCGAGGTCGAGTACCGCGTCGGTGTCGCGAACCGCCGCCGCCTGCAGCAGGCGGGCGAACACCATCGGCGCGATCACGTAACGGCCCGGCGCCACCTGCAGGTCCTCGTCCATGTAGGCAACGCCGCGCAGCGTCTGCGGCAGGAACGCCTCGCGTGGCACGGCGCCCATGGCCTCGACGAGGCGGGCATCGGTCACCTTGTTGGGAAGCAGCTGGGAATCGACCATCTGCTTGCGCGCGGCTGCGAAGTCGGTCATCGGCGTGTCCTGCTCAGGGGTGCGGATCGGGCGGAGGCCGCGCCGCATCGTCGGTTGCGCCGGATTTATATCGTCGGCGCCGCGGGCTGACAATCACACGATTGTCGGGCCTGCCTTGCTCTGCTATAGACCCCGCCTGCACCACAGGCGGCGACGTGGCGGAGTGGTGACGCAGCGGACTGCAAATCCGTGTACGCCGGTTCGATTCCGGCCGTCGCCTCCAACGCTCCTTCAAGGGCTTAAAATCCGGCGAGGGGCAAAACGTGCTTTGCAAAGCCGGTACGGCTTGCTAAACACACGCCGCTCCGGGCACCACCCCGGAGCTGACCACTGGTCCCCGGTAGCTCAGCTGGTAGAGCACGCGACTGTTAATCGCTAGGTCGTTGGTTCGAGTCCGACCCGGGGAGCCAATTCGAGAAGGGGCCAGCCGCAAGGCTGGCCCCTTTTTCATCGCTCATCAAAGCGTGGCAGCAGCCGCAAACGCTCAGGCCGCGCGCTTTCTCCCCAGGCCGATCTTTACCGCCAGTTCCCGGCGGCGCGCCGCGTAGTTCGGTGCCACCATCGGGTAGTCGGCGGGCAAGCCCCAGCGCTGACGGTACTGATCCGGCGTCAGGTTGAAGGACGTCATCAGGTGCCGCTTGAGCATCTTCAGCTTCTTCCCGTCCTCCAGGCACACGATGTAGTCGGCCATCACCGACCGGCGCGGATTGACGGCGGGTATCAGCGCTTCGGCCGGCGCCTGGACGGAGGTGGTGCCCAGACCCGTCAGCGTCGCGAAGACAATCTCGACGAGGCGCGGCAAATCAGCCGGGGCAACAGGATTCTTCACGACATGCGAGCACACGATATCGGATGTCAGTCCCAGCAATTCCAGATGATCGACGTCATGATGATCGGACATATCACTCCTGAGGTTGAATTTATAAAAGCCATATTGGCCTTTAATTTCTCGACATTGATATAGTTATATTTCCTGAGAATAGTATTTATTTGATCGCTCATTGGTGTCATTTGCAATTCCGCCAGGTTATCTGCCGGCGATGCTTCCGAGCAGCATGCCCTTCCGGATACGAACATTCAGCTTTCCCTTGGATGCGGCGAGACCGCAACCTGCTGGGCCGGGCGACGGAACCGTCGCTTCAGGTGATCCGGCGGCGCTGTCTTGATTCTGCCGACAAAATTGTTCTTATTTGGTTCCTTTCCGAACACCCTTCGGCAACGATGAGCGACCCGGTCCGCAAGATCATCCATATCGACATGGACGCGTTCTATGCGTCGGTGGAGCAACGCGACGATCCGTCGCTGCGTGGCAAGCCGGTCGCGGTGGGCGGTACGAGCAAGCGCGGCGTGGTGGCGGCGGCCAGCTACGAGGCGCGCGCGTTCGGGGTGCGCTCGGCGATGCCCTCGGTGACGGCGGCCCGGAAATGCCCGGACCTGGTATTCGTGAAACCGCGCTTCGACGTCTACAAGCAGGTATCCCGGCAGATTCGCGACATCTTCGCCGAGTTCACGCCACTGATCGAACCGCTGTCGCTGGACGAGGCTTATCTAGACGTCACCGAGAACCTGAAGGGCAACCCTTCGGCCACGCTTATCGCCCAGGAAATCCGTGCGCGAATCCTGGAGGAAACGGGCCTGACGGCCTCCGCCGGGATCTCCTACTGCAAGTTCCTGGCGAAGATCGCGTCCGATTACCGCAAGCCCAACGGCCAGTTCGTCATCACGCCGGACATGGGCGAGGCATTCGTCGGCGAACTGAAGGTGGGCAAGTTCCACGGCGTCGGGCCGGCGACCGCGGAGAAGATGAACCGGCTGGGCATCTTCACCGGCGCCGACCTGCGCGCCCTGCCCCTGGACGTGCTGCAGCGGCACTTCGGCAAGTCGGGCGCATGGTATTACGCCATCTCGCGCGGCGAGGACCACCGCTCGGTGAAGCCGGACCGGCAGCGCAAGTCGATCGGCTCGGAAACCACTTTCTTCGACGACCTGGGCGATCCGGGCGAGATCGAGGACGGCGTCATCGCCATGCTCGACGATGTGTGGAGCCATTGTGAGAAAGGCGGGATCACCGGCCGGACGGTGACGGTCAAGATCAAGTTCGCGGATTTCCAGATCATCACCCGCAGCCGCACTCTTGCTTGGCCCGTCACGGCTCGAGTCCAGTTGGAACAGGCGGCCATCGCGCTGGTGCGCGGCGCCTATCCGCTACCCAAGCGCGTACGGCTGCTTGGCGTCACGCTGTCAAATCTTGAACGGGACGAGGCGCCCGCACCGACGCTTCAGCTTGATCTGGGGCTGCTTTAGGGAAAGTCAGCACGACGCGCAGGCCAGGCCCGGCATCCTCCAGCGCGATCTGGATGTTGTGCAGCTTGGCGATGGCGGCGACCAGGCTGAGGCCCAGGCCGTTACCCGGCGTGGTGCGGCTAGCTTCCAGGCGGACAAAGCGGTCGAACACCCGGTCGCGGGAGTCGGCCGGAATGCCCCTGCCCCGGTCCTCGACGACGATGCACACCCTGCCACCGACCGTCCGCTCGAGCCGCAGTCTGACAGGTGTTCCCTGGGGCGTGTGCTTCATGGCGTTTTCGATCAGGTTCGACAGCATCTGGAGGATCAGCGCCCGGTCGCCGCGAACCTCGACGCCGGGTGGGATGTCGAGATCGAAGTGGCGTCCCTCCTCCTCCGCCAGCGGCCCGTAAGCTTCGCCGAGCGTCTCGAGCATCTGGGACAGCTTCACGGTGGTAAAGGTCTTGGCCGACATGGCGCCCTCGACCTGGGCGATACCGAGGATGGCGTTGAAGGTCTCAAGGATGCCGGCGCATTCCTCGATCGCCAGATCGAGCGCATGCGCGCTCTCTTCCGTCCCGGTTCCTGCCTCGCGCGCTTCTTCCAGGCGGCGGCCGAGGCGGCTGAGCGGCGTGCGCAGGTCATGGGCGACGCTGTTGGTCACCTCGCGGGTCTCGGTGACCAGGAAGTCGATGCGGTCCAGCATGGCGTTCAAGCTGGCGGCGAGGCGGTCCAGTTCGTCGTTGGTGTGCCGGGTCTCGACACGGCTGTGGAGCTGCCCCCCCATGATGTCGACGACCGTCGAGGTAATGGCGTCGATGCGGCTGAGAAACCGATGGGTCATCAGCGCGCCGATGGCGCCGCCCAGCAGCAGCGCAGCGACCAGCGTGCCCAACGCGGCACGCATGAACAGACTGTCGATGGCCTCGCGCCACACCGGCTCCATGCCCACCGTGAGTGTGGCACCGCCGAGCTTCACGGTGCGCGCAACGATCTGGATTTGCTCCGGCGCCCCCTGCGCAATGACCTCCACGCTGAACTGCCGGTGCCCCAGCGCGACCGGAACGGCGGGCAGATTGGCGGTCAGCGTGCGCCCGTCGGCGCCGGTCAGCCGGTCGAAGGTCCGAAGTTTGACATGCGAGCGGCGCTTCGCCTCGATGTCCTCGATCACCTCCTGCAGACCGCCGAAGCTGTAGACGTTCTGCAGTTCCTCGATCCGGGCGTCGACACGCTCCCGGAGATCCTCGTCGAGGCTCCGGGCTTCGATCAGATAGAGTGTGGCGAGAAGGATGACCGTCGAAAGCAGGTAGAGCGCGACATAGAGCAGCGTGAAACGGACGCCGGTGGAACGGAGGAACTCACTCCGGCGCATAGATGCTGTAGCCGGCCCCTCTGACGGTGTGGATCAGCGGGGTATCCGAATCCCTGTCGATCTTCGACCGGAGGCGGCTCATATGGGTCTCGATGATCTTGGTCTTGGGATCGAAGTGGAAGTCCCAGACATGCTCCAGCAGCATGGTGCGCGTTACCACATCGCCGGCGTTGCGCATCATGTATTCCAGCAGCTTGAACTCCTGGGGCTGCAGGTCGACGACACGGCCTGCGCGCTTCACCTGGCGGCGGCGCAGGTCCATCTCCAGATCGCCCACCTTCAGCACCGGCTCGACCTTGGCCAGTACCGGCCGGCGGCCCAGGGCGTGCACGCGCGCGGCCAGCTCCGAGAAGGCGAAGGGCTTGACGAGATAATCGTCGGCGCCCGCATCGAGCCCTTCGACCCGCTCGTTGACGCCGTCGAGCGCCGTCAGGAACAGGACCAGCGTCTTGACACCGGCGACCCGGATGCTCTTCAGGATGGTGACGCCGTCCATCTCCGGCAACATGCGGTCGAGGACAATGACGTCATAAGGGCTGTTGGTGGCGAGGTGCAGTCCCTCGCCTCCGGTTTCGACCTTGTCGACCGTGTGCCCAAGCTGCCCGAGTCCCCGCGCGACGTAGGTCAGCGTGTCGGCATCGTCTTCGACTACGAGTATTTTCATGGTGCCAATCCCTGAAGGCTCTTGGCGTACAGATAGTCGCTCGACGTAACAATCTCAATATATACGCGGCGATTTCTGTTACTTTGTCATAGGTTGCTGACGATTGTCCAAGTATTTGGGCAAACATCAAACCTGGCGAAATCTCGCGAGATCCTCCCTATCGTCTCCTCTGTCCCCCGTGGCCCGGCAACGTGGTCCCTGAGCGGGCGCCGAGCGCTATTCCCTGATCAGGAATTCACGCCGGCGCCATCCAGCGTCTTGCTTTTCCGGCGCGTCCGCAGGAAAGTCGACGGACTGGAACGATGGGAGACCGCCGATGGGATACGACCTGCAGAAGGTGCCGGCGCAGGCGCTGCCGCATACCACCTACCAGGAGTATCTCGACAAGGACCGGCATGAGCCGGCGCGCAGCCTGCGCGAGGTCGGCAACACTGACCTGGGCACCGAGGACGTCGACAAGCGCCGCTACATCGACCGGGACTGGTACGATCAGGAAAAGAAAATCTGGGACCATGTCTGGCAGGTAGCGTGCCGCGAGGAACACATTCCCGAAGCAGGCGACTTCCATGTCTACGATATCGGCACCCGCTCCTATCTGG
This sequence comes from Rhizobium sp. Q54, assembly GCA_945907245.1. Classification (GTDB taxonomy): domain Bacteria; phylum Pseudomonadota; class Alphaproteobacteria; order SMXS01; family SMXS01; genus RI-34. The sequence goes on along the minus strand of CAMDTB010000022.1, from coordinate 7,884 downwards.
TGGTGCGCCAGGACGACGGCGGCATCAAGGCCTATCCGAATGCCTGCCTGCACCGTGGCCGCAAGCTGCGCCTCGAGTCAGGCCATGTGGAGAAGTTCCGCTGCCCTTTCCACGGTTTCACCTGGAACCTGGACGGCGAGATCGCCCACGTCCCTTGCGAGTGGGATTTCCCGCAAGTGCAGAAGGACGAATTCCATCTGCCGGAGATCCATGTCGGCACCTTCGCCGGCTGGGTTTTCATCAATCCAGATCCCGACCCCATGTCTCTGGAGCAGTTCCTCGATCCGATCTGGCGCCATTATGAGCCCTATGCCTGGGATCAGTCCTATCTGGGCGTGCACGCCGGCAAGGTGCTGAGGGGCAACTGGAAGATCATCCAGGAAGCCTTCATGGAGGCGTTCCACTCGCTCGACACCCATCCGCAGATTCTTGGCAGCGTCGACGATTTCGGCTGCCAGTACGACGTCTGGGAGGGCAAGCCACACGTCAACCGGATGATGGCCGCTTTCGCGGTGCCGAGCTCCTACGTGGTCGACCAGGTCTCCGAACAGGACGTGCTCGACGAGTGGATGGGCCGCAAATGGGACGACGCCGAGAAGATCATCCTGCAGGATCACGAGACCGCCCGCACCAAGACAGCCGACCTGAAGCGTGAGCAGACCGAAGCGCAGCTGGGCTACAAGGTGCCGGAGCTGTCGGACGCCGAGCTGGTCGACGGCTGGTACTACGTGGTGTTCCCCAACTTCATGCTGTGGGGCGGGTTCGGCCCGAACATGTGGTACCGCTTCCGGCCGTGGAACGACAGCCACGAGGAGACCCTGATGGAAGTGGGCTACATCATGCGTCACCCCAAGGACCAGCCCAAGCCCGCGCCGATGCCGATGATCATGCTCGACATCAACACCAAGTGGGACAGCGTCGAGGCGCTGGGCGGGCTCGGCTTCGTACTCGACCAGGACACCACCAACATGGCTGCGGTCCATGACGGGCTGAAGGCCTCGTTCAAGCCCGGCGTGACACTGGCGTCGTACCAGGAAAAGCGCATCCGGCACTTCCACCAGACGCTCGACATGTACGTGGAGCGCTTCGCCAACGGCTGAAAAGCGAAGGGCCGCCTCTTTCGAAGCGGCCCTCGCACAGGAGACCGGGCATCCGGCCGGGGGGATTAGCCGATCCGCTCGAGGCTCCTGATGTTGCACTTCTGGTCGCGCACCAGCACCGCACCGAACTTGTCGAGCGATCCGCCCGGCGACGTCACGAACCCGACAGTTTCGCTGTAAGGCAGCGAGTGGCAGCGGTTCATGAACGTCGCGCGGTATTTGTCGCCCGACGTTGTCGTGATGATCATCGAGCGGCTGGACTCCGCCTTCCAATCCTTGATCGAACCGAAATTGGCGAAGCTGATCGCGTTCGGCGTCGCGGCGTTGGCGCTGTTCAGCCCGATGAACAGGCCGGTGACGACGCCCAGGGTAAGCACCGCGGCGACGGCTTTCGGGATAATGTTGGTCCTCTTGCTCATTGTTCTCGTCCTTCCGACACGGCGCCGATGTGTTGACCTGTTCCGGCACCGTTGATGCTGCCGTTATAGAGCCCCGCCCCTGAACGCGGCATTAACCCGGCATTTAGCCGTCATTCATCTTCTTGGGATTGTCGCGGGCCCGCCGATGACGGTATCTGTGGAGACATGAACGAGATTCACGCGGTGATCCTGCTGAGCGGCGGACTGGACTCCGCCACCTGTCTGGCAATGGCCAGGGCCGAGGGATATATCTGCCATGCGATCTCGTTCCGCTATGGCCAGCGCCACGCCGTGGAACTGGAGGCCGCCAGGCAAGTCGCCGCGTGGGCGAGTGTCGCCGAGCAGGTCATCATCGACATCGACCTGCGCCAGTTCGGCGGTTCGGCGCTGACCGCCGACATCGCCGTGCCGAAAGGCCGGACCGCCGCCGAGATGACCGATGGCATCCCGATCACCTATGTGCCGGCGCGCAACACCATCTTCCTGTCCTATGCCCTCGCCATGGCCGAGGTGCGTGGCTCCAGCGACATCTTCATCGGCGTCAACGCCCTCGACTACAGCGGCTATCCGGATTGCAGGCCGGCGTTCATCGAATCCTTCCAGCACACCGCCAACCTGGCGACCCGCGCCGGAGTCGAGGGCAAGCGGCCGCTGCGCATCCACACGCCGCTGATGGACATGCACAAGGCCGAGATCATCGCCGCGGGCAGCAGGCTTGGGCTGGACTACGGGATGACGGTGAGTTGCTACGATCCCACGCCCGACGGCGCGGCCTGCGGCGAGTGCGACTCCTGCGTCCTGCGCAAGAAAGGCTTCGCCGAGGCCGGGATCGCGGATCCGACCCGGTACGCACCATGAGCTACGCCGTCAAGGAACTGTTCTACACGCTGCAGGGGGAAGGCGCGAATGCGGGCCGCCCGGCGGTGTTCTGCCGCTTCGCCGGCTGCAACCTGTGGACCGGCCGCGAGCAGGACCGGGCGGATGCGGTCTGCACCTTCTGCGACACGGATTTCATCGGCACCGATGGGCCGGGCGGCGGCAAGTTCCCGTCGCCGGAGGCGCTGGTGGCGGCGGCGCTCGGCCAGCTGCCCGACGGCGTTGCATCACAGGGCATGCTGGTGGTCTGCACCGGCGGCGAACCGCTGCTGCAACTCGATGCGCCGCTGATCGACGCGTTTCACGCGGCAGGCTTCGAGATCGCGGTGGAAACCAACGGCACCATCGAAGCGCCCGCCGGCATCGACTGGATCTGCGTCAGCCCCAAGGCCGACGCACCGCTGAAGCAGACCAGCGGCCACGAGCTGAAGCTGGTGTTCCCGCAGGACAAGGCCCGGCCTGAGCGGTTTGAGGCCCTCGCCTTCGAACACCTCTTCCTGCAGCCCATGGATGGCCCATTGCGCGAGGCAAATACCGTAACGGCCACGGCCTATTGCCTGGCGCACCCCAAATGGCGCCTGTCGCTGCAGACCCACAAGATGATCGGGATTCCGTGAGCTATCCCCTGCCCCGGTAAGGCGGCACGCCCTGGTCGGGCAGCCACAGACCCTCCGGCGCGAGGCCGGTCTGATAGAAGACATCGATGGGAATGCCGCCGCGCGGATACCAGTAGCCGCCGATCCGCAGCCACTTGGGCTCGGCCGCCTCTACGATCCGGCGGGCGATGGCCACAGTGCACGCCTCGTGGAACGCACCGTGGTTGCGGAAGCTGGCCAGGTACAGCTTCAGCGACTTGGACTCGACGATGACGTCCCCGGGCACGTAGTCGATCACCAGATGGGCGAAGTCCGGCTGGCCGGTCACCGGGCACAGCGACGTGAACTCGGGCGCGGTGAAGCGGATCAGATAGGTCATGCCCTGATGCGGATTGGGCACCACCTCCAGCACCGCCTCATCGGGCGATTTCGGCAGGGGCGACTGGTGGCCAAGCTGATCGAGCGACGTATATGTTTCTTCAGACATGGGGAGACCTTTCCGATGCCTTCATTAACCCATATCGCCCTGCATTGCGAAGACCTCGACGCGTCGATCGCGTTCTACCGGGACTATTGCGGGCTGCACATCAGCCACGACCGCGCCGACGACCATGGCCGCGTCGTGTGGATGTCGGAACCGGGCAAGGAACACCAGTTCGTCATCGTCATGATCTCGGGCGGCAAGGTGCATCCGCAGGCGGACGGCGATTTCAGTCATCTGGGCTTCGCCATGGAAAGCCGCGCTGCGGTCGATGCCGTCGCCGCTCGGGCGAAGGAGGCCGGCCTGCTGGCCTGGCCGCCGCGCAACGAGCCCTATCCGGTCGGCTATTATTGCGGTATCCGGGCACCAGACGGCAACGTGGTGGAGTTCAGCTTCGATCAGCCGCTCGGCCCCGGCGCCGGGCAATCCATGCTGGCGCATGCGGATGCTTGAACCCCTTGGGGCCAGTCTCTAAGTTGTCCATTCCTGCCCACTGAACCGACCGCGAGCATGACCGTCCGCAGAGACTTCGTCGATACCATCGGCAACACGCCGCTCATCCGGCTGAACCGTGTCTCGGACGCCACGGGCTGCGAAATCCTGGGCAAGGCCGAATTCCTCAATCCCGGCGGCTCAGTGAAGGACCGCGCAGCCTGGGGCATCATCAAGGACGCCGAGGAAAAAGGCCTGCTGCGCCCCGGCGGCGTGATCGTCGAGGGCACCGCCGGCAATACCGGCATCGGCCTGGCGCTGGTCGGCAACGCACGCGGCTACAAGTCGGTGATCGTCATCCCCGACACCCAGAGCCAGGAAAAGATGGACATGCTGCGGCTGTGCGGCGCCGACCTGCGCCTGGTGCCGGCCGTGCCCTACAGAGACCCGAACAACTATGTGAAGGTGTCGGGCCGGCTCGCCGAGGAGATCGCCAGGAGCAATCCGAACGGCGCGATCTGGGCCAACCAGTTCGACAACCAGGCCAATCGCCGCGCCCATTACGAGACCACCGGCCCGGAGATCTGGGAGCAGACCGACGGCAAGGTCGACGGCTTCATCTGCGCAGTCGGCACCGGCGGCACCCTGGCCGGCGTCGGCATGTTCCTGAAGGAGCGCAACAAGAACATCAAGATCGGCCTCGCTGATCCCATGGGCGCCGCGCTCTACGAATATTATGCCCATGGCGAACTGAAGTCCGAGGGCACCTCGATCACCGAAGGCATCGGCCAGGGCCGCATCACCGCCAATCTGGAGGACGCGCCCGTCGACTTCCCGTTCCAGATCCCGGACGAGGAAGCGCTGCCGCTGATCTTCGATCTGCTCGAGTTCGAGGGGCTGTGCCTGGGCGGCTCCAGCGGCATCAACGTGGCCGGCGCCGTCCGGCTGGCAAAAGATCTGGGGCCTGGTCACACCATCGTCACCGTGCTGTGCGACTACGGCACCCGCTATCAGAGCAAGCTGTTCAACCCCAAGTTCCTGCACGAGAAGGGCCTGCCCGTGCCCCATTGGCTGGAGGCGTAGATGATCGACACCACTCAAGCGCTCGTATCCACCGACTGGTTGCTGGACCATCTGGAGCAGCCGGATCTGCGCATCGTGGATGCCAGCTGGTACATGCCCGACCAGAAACGCAATCCGCGCGCCGAATACGCCGAGGAGCACATTCCCGGCGCGGTGTTCTTCGACATCGACGAAATCTGCGACCTCGACAATCCGCTGCCGCACATGCTGCCACCGCCGGAGAAGTTTGCCAGCCGTATGCGCAAGCTGGGTCTCGGCGACGGCAACCGGATCGTCATCTATGATGGATCCGGCCTGTTCAGTGCCGCCCGCGTCTGGTGGATGTTCCGGATGTTCGGCCACGAGGACGTCTCGGTGCTGGACGGCGGACTGCCGAAGTGGAAGGCCGAGGGCAAGCCGCTGGCCGACCTGCCGGAGATGTCGCGCGAGCGCCACTTCACCGCCCGCGCCAACGCCACCCTGTTGCGCGAGGCCGACCAGATCATGGCGCATCTGGGCCATGGCCACGACGAGATCCTCGACGCCCGCAGCCCGGCGCGCTTCAACGCCCAGGAACCCGAACCCCGCCCCGGCGTCCGTGGCGGCCACATTCCCGGCAGCAAGAACGTCCATTACCGCACGCTGCTGAACGATGACGGTACCCTGCTCGGCCGCGACGCGCTGCGCAAGGTGTTCGTCGAGGCCGGCGTGGACCTCAACAAGGGCATCGTGACCACCTGCGGGTCGGGAATCACCGCCGCGATCCTGGCGCTGGGCCTGCACATACTCGGCCACCGGCGGGTCGCTCTGTATGACGGCTCTTGGGCGGAATGGGGCAGCCGGACCGACCTGCCAGTTGAAACTTAGGCCAATTGAAACTTTGGCCGGTTGAAACCTAGAATGGGCGAAACCCGATGAAGAAGCCAACGCGGATCGTCCACAGCGGCCGCGGCGGCAAATACGCGCCCGGCATGATCAACGTGCCGGTCTATCATGCCTCGACCATCGTGTTCCCGACGGTCGCCGAGTTCCGCCAGGCCGTGGCCCGCCGCAACGAGCAGGTGCTGTATTACGGCAGGCGCGGCACGCCGACCCAATGGGCGCTGGCGGATGCCATGACCGAGCTCGAAGGCGGCGCGGGGTGCGTGCTCTATGGCTCCGGGCTCGCCGCCATCACCGCGTCGATCCTGGCGTTCGTCAAGGCTGGCGATCACCTGCTGATGACCGACAGCGTCTACGAGCCGGCACGCATGTTCTGCGACAACGTGCTGAGGGACATCGGCGTCGAGACCACCTATTACGACCCGCTCATCGGCGGCGGCATCGCCGGATTGATGCGCCCGAACACCAGCGCGGTGTTCACCGAATCGCCCGGCTCGCTCACCTTCGAGATCCAGGACATTCCCGCAATCGCCGCCGCGGCCCATGCGGGCGGTGCGGTCGTGCTCAACGACAACACCTGCGCCTCGCCGCTCAATCTGCGGGTGCTGGACCTGGGCGCCGACGTCGCGATCCATTCGCTGACCAAATATGTCGTCGGCCACTCCGACGCCATGCTGGGTGCCGCCGTCGCCAACGAAGCATCGCTGGCCCGGCTGCAGCGCAGCGGTTACCTGTATGGCCACTCCGCCTCGCCCGATGACTGCTACCTGGCGCTGCGCGGCCTGCGGACGCTGGCGCCGCGCATGAAGCAGTGCGGCGAAACGGCGCTGCGGCTCGCCGAGTGGTTCAAGCAGCGACCGGAAGTCGACCGGGTGCTGCACCCCGCCCTGCCCGACTGCCCGGGCCACGACGTCTGGCGGCGCGACTTCACCGGCGCGTCAAGCATCTTCTCCATCGTGATGAAGCAAAGCAGCGATGCGGCGGTTTCGGCCATGCTGGACGGTTATCGGCACTTCAGCATCGGGTTCTCCTATGGCGGCTTCGAAAGCCTGGTGCTACCGTCGAATCCGTCGGGCGCCAGAACGGCGACGACCTGGGCCGGCCCCCTGATCCGCTTCCATGCCGGCCTCGAGGATACGGACGATCTGATCGCCGATCTGGAAGCCGGCCTTGAAAGGTTCAACGCGGTACTATGACCGAACCGACCATCGCCATCGAAAGCCCCGACCAGCCTGAAGTGCAGGCCATGTTCGACGAGGCCCGGGCGCTCTACCTCACCATGTATCCCGGCGGCCGCAGCCGCCTGCCGCAGATCGTCGACCTGCAGCAGCCCGACACCACCTTCTGGATCGCGCGCGAGGACGGCAAGGCGATCGGCTGCGGCGCGCTGACCCGCAATGACGGCTGGGGCGAGATCAAACGCATGTACGTCACCTCGTCGGCACGGAGACGCAATGTCGGCTCGCTGATCCTCGATACAATCGAGGAGTACGCCGAGGCCAACGGAATTCCGGTCCTGCGGCTGGAGACCGGCGAGCGCCAGAGCGCGGCGATCAGCTTGTACCGTTCTCACGGCTACAAGCCGCGCGGTCCGTTCGGCGGCTATGCCGACGATCATATCAGCCTGTTCATGGAAAAACGTCTGTAGAGGCTAGCGGATCGCCGCGCCTTCGGGCCAGACCATGGTCTGCATCAGCGCCGCCACGCGGCCGCGCATGGCTTCGGCGTTCGCGGCGGGATAGGCGGCCATGAACCTGACCAGGATGTCCGGCTGCATGCGGAAGACGTGCAACGTGGCGAACGCCTGCTCACCATTGGCGCGGACCGAATAGACTCCCATCGTGCCTTCCATGCGCCGCGGTCCCTGCACGACCGCGATGGGACCCGTGGAAATTTCACGGGCGCCGGGAAAACGCTCGATGATCTCCTGCCGAGACGACTGGAACTGCTGGTCGATGGTGCGTCCCTGGTTCACCGTCAGCTGGGTGGTGACGTAGGACGGCGCTTCCGAAGGCCGCACATCCACATCGTCGACC
>CAMDTB010000021.1 GCA_945907245.1 Rhizobium sp. Q54 | reverse complement strand
CAACCCCACCCAGACCAGCAGCTCCTCGACGTAGTCGCGCACCTCGGCCTTGGGCGCACCGCTGATCCGCAGCGGCAACGCCACGTTGTCGTAGGCCGTCAGGTGGTCGAGCAGCCGGTAGTCCTGGAACACCACGCCGATGTTGCGGCGCAGCCGCGGCAACGCCTTGCGCCTGGCGGTGACGATGTCGACGCCCATCATGGTAATCAGGCCGCGGGACGGCCTCTCGGACAGGTACATCAGCTTGAGCAGCGACGACTTCCCGGCGCCGCTGCGGCCGGTGAGGAAGTGGAACGAGCCGCGCGGCAGTTCGAAGCTGACGTCGCGCAGGACCTCGTCGCCTGAACCGTAGCGCATTCCAACATTGTCAAAGCGGATCATGCATGACACCCTAACGCATCGGCTTTGGACTGTCTCAGCAAAGTAGACGGGGGTGGAACAGCTTACGCCGAAACACCCAACGCTATTCGGGACGCCGGCGAGCCTTGCCTCGCTCTCACTATACAACCGTTCGTCAGGTCGCAACGCCTCCCATGATCATCACGTGCCCCAACTGTTCGACGCGCTACTCGCTGCCCCAGGACAAGATCAAGCCAGGCGGCCAGAAGGTGCGATGCGCGAAATGCGGCACGGTCTGGCACCAGGCTCCCGACGAGCCCGAATCGCTGGCGCTGACCACCGAGGACCAGGTGCCGATGCCGCCTGCGCCGGCCTGGGCGCCCGCGACCCCGGCCGAGGCCGCGCCGCCCCAGGTGCAACCGAACGTATCGCCCGAGCTGCCGTCAGGCCCGATCGACGAACCGGTCGCGGCGCCGGCCCAGACCGGCGATGTCGCCGCCGCCAAGACAGCCGCGGCGACCCGCGAGCCGCCGCCTGACAACTTCGCCCAGTTCCACCGTCAGTCCACGGCCGAGGAGGAGCCCACGGGCGCCGGACGCAAATGGGCCATCGCCGTCATCGTGCTGGTGGTCCTGGCGCTGGCGGCGCTCGTTCTATTCAAACAGCAGGTGCAGGACCTGACCGGCATTCAGCTGGTCTCGGCGCCCGCGCCGGCACTGCCCGCTCCCGCGCCCGCCCCGGCGGCGCCCGTGCCGGCGGTGATCGCGCCGCAGCCGCTGACATTGACCTTCGAGGAGGTGGAATCCTCGATCGAGGAGATCGACGGCATCAGGCGGCTGATGGTCAAGGGGCTGATCGTCAATCCGGCCGATCACGAGCAGACCGTGCCGCCGCTGGCCTTCAACATGCTGGCCAAGGACGGCAAGCCCATCGACCGCTGGACCTTCGCCGCGCCGGTCCGCGCCCTGGCGCCGCGCACCACGACCCGGTTTTCCGGCCAGCGCGACACGCCGCCGACCACGCTGCACGAGCTGGTACCGGGCTTCGACGTTCCGGAGAACCCGCCGCCGGTGATCGAGCCGCCCGCCACCGCACCGCCGGGCGCGACGGCGCCCGCTCAGCCGTCACTTGCGCCGGGCACGCCGGCCACCACCAAGCCGCCAACCGCGCCGCAGACCCAGCCGCAATAGCGCGGCGGAATCAGCCCTTCTTCGCGGTGACGATCCACGCGCCCGCCGCCAGCATCACGCCGCGCTTCGTCTGATGGGCCTCGAGTGCCGCGCGCACCACTTCGCGCGCCTTGGCGCGGACATCGTCCGACGCATCCTTCAGCAATGCGGTCGCCGGGCCGATCTCGAGGCTGAAGTCGACGGCGTCATCGAGCACCAGCATGCCGCCCAGCGCCACCTCCGTATCGAACGGCTCGACGGCGATGTCGGTGAAACCCGCCTGCGACAGGATGCCGCGCACCCGCTTCGCATCGGCGAACGAGAACGGGCCGGGATCCTCCGGCCCCATCGGCGGCGGCGGCGGTACCAGCGGCAGCACGGCCTGCATCTGGATCGAGACCCACTGGTTCTTTGGCAGGGTCTGCCAGCAGGCGAAGGCGAGCCTGCCGCCGTCGTGCAGCGCCGTATGGACGTTGCGGAACGCGGTCACCGGATTGCGGAAGAACATCACGCCGAAGCGCGAGAACGCCAGGTCGAAGCTGTCGCTGTGCAACGGGCCGGCTTCCACGTCCGCCAGTTCGAAGAACACGTTGGTCAACTCGGACTGGCCGGCCATGTATTCGGCGCGCGCCAGCATGGGTTCGGAAATGTCGACGCCGACGACCTCGCCGGTGACGCCCACCGCCATGGCCAGGTCGATGGACGTGTCGCCGCAGCCGCAGCCGATGTCGAGCACCGCCTCGCCCGCCTTGACGCCGGCGCGGCGCATGGCCTCGTCGCCGAACGGCTTCAGCATGAGGTCAAGCGCGTTCTGGTAGCGGACGAATTTCTCACCGCCCTCGCCGTTCCAGAACTGGATCTGGTCGGCGTTGGGACCTGCCGCCTCGAGCTTTGTCATGGAGTTCTCCTCGCACCCGGGACTGGGATTATGGGATGCGCGACGGAGGGACGCAACACGGTGGACGGGTCCGCCGCCGCGCCATACAACTGGCCCGAGGGAGACATCAGCGCCATGAAAACGGGAACGGTCACCAGCGACGACGGCACCCGCCTGTTCTACCGGGACAGCGGCGGCCACCTGCCCGTCATCGTGCTGATCCACGGCTTCCTGCAGAACAGCCTGTCATGGCAGCGCCAGTTCGCCGACGCGGATCTGTGCGCCGCCTTCCGGCTGGTCGCCTTCGACCTGCGCGGCCATGGCCGCTCGGACAAGCCGGAGGCGCCGGAAGCCTATCTTGAGACCGAGCGCTGGGCCGACGACGTGGCCGCGGTGCTCGACGAGCTCGGCATCGACAAGGCGGTGCTCGTGGGCTGGTCCTACGGCGGCTACGTGATCTCCGACTATCTGCGCAAGTTCGGCACCGACAGGCTATTCGGCCTGGTCATGGTCGGCACCAGCCTCTGGCTGGGCGGGGAGGAGTCGGTGCGAATCCTGGCGCCGGAAATCGCCGGCATCTTCCCCAGGCTGGTGTCGAGCAAATCGGAGAAGAATATCCCCGCGCTGGAAGCCTTCGCCCGCAACCTGAGCAACGAACCGCTGCCGGAGTCGCTCTACTACGAGTGTCTCGGCTATGCGGCGGTGGTGCCGCCTGCCGCCCGCTTCAACATCCTGCACCGGGCCGCCGACAACACGCCGCTCGCGTGTGAGGCGCACGTTCCCGTGCTGGTGCCGCATGGCGACGCCGACATGCTGATGCCGCTCGCCGCCGGCCGCCATATCGCCGACTCCTTTCCGCAGGCCCGGCTTTCGGTCTATGAGGGCATTGGCCATGCGCCGTTCCTCGAGGCGGCGGAGCGTTTCAACAGCGAGCTGTTCGCCTTCGCGGACGCCGCCTTCTTCCAGGGATGACCCCATGAGCAAGCCGATCCGCCTCTATCTGATCCGTCACGGCCAGGCCACCGGCGGCTGGGACCAGGACATGGACCCCGGCCTGAGCGAGCTGGGCTGGGAGCAGGCCAGCGAGGCCGCCGACAAGCTGGAGCAGGTGGGTCCGCTGCCGATCATCTCCAGCCCCATGCGGCGGACGCAGGAGACCGCGAAGCCGTTCGCCGCCCAGTGGAAGGGCGCCGCGCGCATCGAGCCGCGCATTTCCGAGATCCCCTCGCCGAGCGAAGACCTGGAGGCGCGCAAGGCATGGCTGGCCGGGGTGATGGCTGGCAGCTGGAGCGACCCGGCCGCCCAGAGCGCCGGCGGACACGATTTGAAAGCCTGGCGCCAGGGCGTCATCGACGCGGTCCGCGAGGCGACCGAGGACACCGTGTTCACGTCGCACTTCATCGCCATCAACGTCGTCGCCGGCCATTTGCTGGGCGACGACAGGGTGGTGGCGTTCCGGCCGGACAACTGCTCGATCACCATCGTCGAGAACGACGGCGGCACGTTGCGGCTGGTCGAGCTGGGCCACGAGGCGGTGACCGAGGTCCGGTAGCCGGAAGCCCGAGGTCAAGATAGCTACCTTGATAGCTATCCCCATCGTTGATATATACCATGGTAGCTATCTATTGCTGGAGGCTGCCAATGGGACATCGAACCGCGAAGCTTTTTACGACAGGCCGCAGTCAGGCAGTAAGGCTTCCCATGGAATTCCGGTTTGAGGGCACGGAGGTCTTCGTACGCCGTGATCCGAAGAGCGGCGACGTGATCCTTTCAAGCAAGCCCAATTCATGGGACGGCCTTTTCGAGCTCTATGACAAGGGTAGTGTGCCGGACGACTACATGGGTCCTGCTGACCGCGACCAGCTGTCCCAGGACCGTGATCCTTTCAAGGATTGGAAGGAATGAGCGGCTATCTGCTCGACACCAACATCGCCAGTTACGTCATTCGCGGTGACAGACCAAAGATCAGCGCGCGACTTGCATCTCTTCCCATGGACGAGATCGCCATTTCGGCGGTGACGGAAGGCGAACTGCTCTATGGAGTTGCGCGTCGAAACTACCCCCCCAGGCTGACCGAACGGGTCCGCCAGTTCCTGCTTCGGGTCGATGTGCTGGCGTGGGATCACGATGTGACGCGAACTTACGCGGAGTTGCGCGCAGCGTGTGAGTCGAACGGCGTCTCGCTTTCACCGCTCGATATGATGATCGCTGCCCATGCAGTCGCAACCGAAGCCGTGCTGGTCACCAACGACAAGGCGTTCTCACGCGCTCCCGAACCGCTGCGTATCGAGAACTGGTGACATCCCAGGCGCTTTCCCCTAATCGCCGTCGGTCCCTATCCAGTCGATCCCCTGCGGATGCTGCGGCAACCCATCGGTGATCTCGTACCAAGGCGCTTTGTCTGCCACAGGCCGTAGACATCCGGCGCGAACGAAAACCGGCTGAGCAGCGGCGAGCCGCAGCGGGAGCAGAAACCGCGATCGGTTCCCGGCGATGATTCGTACCACGTGATCAGGTCGGCACCCGACGTCCAGCGGAAGTCGCTGGCCTTCACGCCAGCGCGGCTGTGAAAGGCCGTGCCATGCGCCTTCCGGCACATGGTGCAATGACAGTACAGCGGCATGTCGAGTGATCCATCGACTTCGAATGTCACGCTGCCGCACAAGCAGCTTCCCTTTAGCATCAGCCGACCTCATCACTGCGCCAAAATGCCGCCCCGAGATTATGGCGGCGCCAGGCCCATGGCAAACCCATTGCCAAACGCCGCCCGTCCGGGCTTCAATGGCGGCTCATCGGGGAGATGACCATGAGTGACCGTAAAGGAATGCCTGGGCTGCGCGGTGTCGAGCACATCGGCCTCACCGTGCCCGACTTCGACCAGGCCTACGACTTCTTCGTCAACGTGATGGGCTTCGAGCCGTTCTACCGCCACGGCCCCTACAAGGGCGACTGGATGGAGAGCACGCTGAACGTGCACCCGGACGCCGAGATCCGGCGGGTGCAGCAGCTGTGCGGCGGCGCCGGCCTGAACATCGAGCTGTTCGAATACGCCTCGCCCGACCAGAAGCGGCAGATGCCCCGCAACACCGACTGGGGCGGCCACCACATCGCGATCTACGTCGACGACATCGACGACGCCGTCGCGCACCTGAAGGCGCACGGCGTGCGGGTGATGAAGGGCGGCGACCCGGGTCCCGAGATCGCCAGCGGCCCCGAGGCGGGCGCGCGGTCTTGCTATTTCCTCACCCCGTGGGACTTCCAGATGGAGCTGATCTCCTACCCGCGCGGCAAGGCTTACGAGAATGATTACGACACGCGGTTGTGGGATCCGCGGAATCCAGGAGCATAGGAGAACACATGACTGGACGGGTCGAGGGCAAGGTCTGCATCGTCACGGGCGGCGCCATGGGGCTGGGCGAATCCGATTGCCGGCTGCTGGCGCGCGAAGGCGGCAAGGTGATCATCGCCGACATCGCCGACGAGAAGGGCAAGGCGCTGGCCGCCGAGATCGGCGCCGAATACTACCATCTGGACGTCACGAAGGAGGCCAACTGGGTCACCTTCCTGGCGCATGTCAAAGACAGGTACGGCAAGCTGAACGTGCTGGTGAACAATGCCGGCATCGTCATCCCCGGGACCGTGGAGACCTGCACCGAGGAGCAGTGGCGCGCGGTCAACGCGGTCAGCACCGACGCCACCTTCTACGGCATGAAGCACGCCATCCCGCTGATGCGCGAGAGCGGCGAGCCGTGCTCGATCGTCAACATGTCGTCGATCGCCGGCATCGTCGGCGTCCCTTACGTGTTCGCCTACGCCGCAGCCAAGGGCGCGATCCGGCTGATGAGCAAGGCGGCCGCCGTCCACTGCGCCCAGAACGGCGACAAGATCCGTGTCAACTCGGTGCATCCGGGCGGCATCGTCACGCCGATGACCCAGGCGGTCGGCAAGCAGGTCGCCGAGGCCATCGCCCGGGACCCGCGCAACAAGCCGTCGGTGCGCGGCACGACGCCCGGCCAGCCGGACGACATCGGCTACATGGTGCTCTACCTGGCGTCCGACGAGAGCAAGTACACCAACGGCGCCGAGATGATCGTCGACAACACGGTCACCTCGATGGAGGGCATCGTTCCCTGAACTATTCGGCCACCGCGGGCGCGAGCCTGCGGCGCGCCTCGAGTTGGGCGCGCACGTCGGCGTGGACCGCCTCGGTGATCGGATAGCGCCAGGCGACCAGGCCGGCGCCGAGGAAGAAGATCGACGGCACCACCGCGAACATGATTTTCAGGCCCAGGATCTGGTCCGGCCCGTTGGTGAGGATCGTCGGATCGAAGTCGAACCATGCCAGGCTCCTCAGCGCCAGCCATCCGGCGACCGCGGTCGCCAGCTTCTGGATGACGGACCAGACCGAGAAATACAGCGCCGCCCGGTCCTCGCCGGAGCGCAGCGAATCCAGATCGATGACGTCGGCCTTCATTGAATTGGGCAGCGACATAAAGGCGCCGGCGGCGATACCCGAAGCCATGGTCATGGGCAGCATCCACCAGAAATCGCCCGGCCCGAGCAGCATATAGAACGGGTTGGCGATGCTGATCAGCACGAAGCTGAATATCCAGGCCTTGTGCTTGCCGGTGCGGCGCGACAGCCAGACCCAGAACGGCACCGCCGCCATGTTGCAGATGTAAACCACAAGCAACATGTAGACGCCGATCTTCTGCTCGCCGACCACGTGACGGACGTAGAACAGATAGAGCGTGGTGGTGATCGAAAGCGCGGTGAAGCCGACGAAGAACGCCAGCGCCAGCCGCAGGAACGGGCCGTTGGCGAACATCAGCTTCACCCCCGTGAGCAGCGGCATGACCGAGCGGACGTAGTTCTGCTTCTCGGGCACATTGGTGACTGTCAGCAGGATGCAGACTGGCACCAGCACCACCACCATGATGCCGACAAGCTTCAGGGCCTCGCCGGTGCCGCCGTAACCGAAGACGAGCAGCGCGAATACCGGCAGCGCCTGCGCGAGAAACTGGCCGATAACGCCCGCCATGGAGCGCCAGCCGGTGATGACCGACCGTTCGTGGAAGTCCTCCGACAGTTCGGCCGCCCAGGCGTAGTAAGGGATCAGCAGCATGGACCAGCCGATCCACATCAGCATGATCCAACCGGCCAGGTACCAGATGGTCGCGTCCGGCGGCGGCAGGAACAGCATGTAGAACGAGATGGCGAGGATCGGCGCCGACGCCAGGATCCACGGACGACGCCGTCCCCAGCGCGACTGACTCCTGTCGCTCAGCCAGCCGATCATCGGATCGACCAGCAGATCCAGCAGCCGGGTGATCAGCAGCACGTTCGCCACCATCACGAGGTCGAGCTTCAGGTCGCTGGTGTAGTAGTTGGGCAGGAACACCGCCAGCGGGATGAGCGCCATCATCACCGGCATGTCGGTGAGGCCGTAGAAGAAGATGGTCTTCCTGCTGAGTTTCCGGCCCTCGGGCGCGGCGGCATCCGTGTTCGGCATCTATATTTCTCCCCGGTAACAAGTTTGACGAGAGGTTTCCGGATTGCCAAGCCGAAAGCGCGTTGCGCTCGCGAAGGTGCCTGTTACAGTTCGGCGAAACGCGTCCCGGACAGGGCGCGAGACAGGGGACGACGATGATCAAGAGCTTCGGCATGCTGCACAAGCGCGGCGACATCAGCCAGGACCAGTTCCACGCCCACTGGCGCGGCCCGCACGCCGACCACGCGGTGAAGCTGGTGCCGGTGATGCGGCGTTACGTCCAGAATCACCGGGCGCCGAAGCCCTTTCCCGGCTTCCAGCCGCCGTCGGACGGCTGCCCCGAGGTGTGGCTCGATTCGCTGGAGGCGGCCTACCGCCTGACCTCCATGCCCGAATACATGACCGGCGCCTTCATCGACGAACCCGCCTTCATGCGGGTGCGTTCGGATGGTGTGCTGGTCCACGAGAAGGTAATGATCGACGGCCCGAAGCTGTCCAGGGACGCGCGGCCGGTGAAGGTGCTGTTCTTCCTGAAGCGGAACCCCAGGGTTAGTCACGCCGCGTTCCTCGAATTCTGGCTGGCGCGGGACAAGCCCGTGTTCAGCGGCGGCGCCAGGCTGCAGCGCTGGGTGAAGTCGCCGGTCGTCGGCGAAGCCTATGCCGGCAAGGAGCCGCTCTACGACGGCGTCGAGGAATTGTGGTGGGCGGACAGCGCCGCCCAGGAACAGGACGCCGACGCGCCCGCCGACCGCACCGTCGAGAATTTCATCGACCGGGGCGCGACCCGCGCCATGTTCGTCGACGAGAACCGCGTGGTCTGGGACTCCTAATCCTTCGGCAACCGGCTGTGCAGCGCGCCTGATGCTTCCAGCGCGCTGACCGTCTCGGCGCTCAGCCCCGCTTCCAGCAGCACTTCCCTGTTGTGCTCGCCCAGACCCGGCGGGTCGCGGCGGACTGAGGCGGGCGTTTGCGCGAATTTCACTGGCTGGCGCATGGAGCGCCACACGCCTTCGGTGGGATGCTCGCGTTCCTCGAAGAAGCCGACGCTGGACAGGTGCTCCTCGGTCTTCAGGTCCTCGACCCGGTTGACCCGCATCACCGGGATGTCTTGCTCGGTCAGCAGGGTCATCCATTCGTCGCTGGTACGGGTTACCGTGACCTCGCAGAGCAGGCCGTAAAGCTCACGGAAATGGCGGGCGAGACCGCCCATGGTCTGCAGCCGTGGGTCGTCGTCGGTGATCGGGATGCCGCCGAGGCGCAGCGCGCTTCGCCACTGATCCGTCGAATAGGGCATGATGCAGATAAAGCCGTCCTTCGTCCGATAGGGTTTGCGGTTGATGTTGATGATGCGGTGATAGCCATAGTCGCCCTGCGGCGGTTCCCAGGTATGGCCGTTCATGTGCTCGATCATCAGGAACGAGGCGAAGCTCTCCAGCATCGGCACCTCGACGAACTGGCCCTCGCCCGTCCGCTCGCGGTGGAACAGGGCGGCCATGGTGGCGTAGGCCGCGTGCAGGCCGGTGGTCTTGTCGGCGGCGAGTGTGGCGATGTAGCGCGGCTCCTCGTCCGGGTCGATCAGCCGGTTGAGGCTGACCGCGCTCGATGCCGCCTGGACCAGATCGTCATAGGCTGGCCGGCCGGCGAAGGCGCCCTCGCTGCCGAAGCCGACGCAATGGACATAGACAATGTCCGGCTTGATGGCGCGCACGGCCTCGTAGCCCAGGCCCAGGCGCTCGATAGCCTCCAGTCTGACATTATGCAGGAATACGTCGGCGGTCCTGACCAGCTCGACCAGCGCCTCCAGCGCGCCGTCCTTCTTCAGGTCCAGGCACAGCGACCGCTTGTTGCGGTTGCAGTTCATGAAGATCGGCGAGAATCCGGGATGGGCCGAGGGTCCCGCCCAGCGGGTCATGTCGGCCTTGGGCGATTCCACCCGGATCACGTCGGCGCCCAGATCGCCGAGAATCTGGCCCGCATAGGGACCGAGCAGCACGGTCGACATGTCGATCACCCGAACGCCGTCGAGCGGTCCGCGCCTGGATTGTGTCATCGTTCCCCCGTCTCAAGATTGGTACATGTTCAGGATAGTGCAGGGACAAGGCGCAGGAAAATAGCCTTGCGCCATCATCGCGCCGTCCGGAACCCCGGGCCATCCTCGATGGTGGAACGCCGCTATTCCTTGGGCGGGGTCCAGTGCCGGACGCGGATCGGATCGGTCTTGCCGTCCCAGGCCTCGTGCAGGTCCTTCCATTCCTGGAACGACGCGCGCACCTGCGGATTGTCCTGGTAGAGTTCGACGAAGCAGCCGAACAGGTGGCGGGCATCCATGTAGGCCACGCGCGCCGACGAGAACAGCTCGGTCACAGACTCGCAGCCGGCCTTCTCGAACCGCTTCTTCTCCTCCTCGATGTTCGGCACCAGGATGGCAAAGTGGTGGAAGCCCTGCTCGCCCTTCTTGTACATGTCGCCATAGCAGGACGGCTCGTCATTGTGGACCTGGATGAGCTGGATGTGCGCCGGCCCGGCCTGGCCGAACGCATAGGACACGTCGACGTCGCACGGCTTGCCGCGATAGACGGTGTCGCGCGACTTGTGATGCGGCATCAGGAAGAAGGGGCCCGCGCCGACCAGATCGACCCAGCGCATGCACGCCGCCTCGATGTCGTCGACCACATAGGCGTATTGCTGGATGGGATAGCGGATCAGGCTCATGGTTCATTCTCCCCAAAAGATCATCCCGCTTTTGGATCCTTCATCCGGAAACGGAAAGATGATCGTCACTAAAGACCAGACGTGAGTACGGGCGGCGGATCGCTCCGCCGCCCGTCCAACCTTAACCCGTCGACCTACTCGGCCGCCATCGCCTGCTGCTGGCGCAGCCGCTCGCTGGTGTCGTTGGGGTGAATCCACTCCTCGCCGATCACCGGCTCGGCGCGCAGATGCGCCGGCACGATGTTGGCGCCGATGACCTTGTCGATGTTCTGGTGCATGTGGTAGATGCGCGCCTCCTGGTAGCATAGCGGCACGCCCTTGAACGCGTATGAGTCCACCGACTTCTGGATCGCGTCGCCGAACTGGGTGTCCTCGGTGATCACCACGTTGAAGTACTCGATCTGCTTGCGGAAGATCTCCGGGACCGGACCCGTGCCCCAGTCGGCGGCGAACCAGCGAATCTCGTACTTGGTCTCGCGAATGTTCACCGGCCAGAAATGCAGCACCGGGAACAGCACCGGACCCAGCGGCGAGACCCAGTTCGGCTCGATGTGGTAGGACTGGGTGCAGGTGCGGCCGATCTCGCCCACCGTCTCAATCTCGCGCAGGTCGGTCCCCGCCTGGGCGTAGCCCGACTTGCGATTGGCGACCCGGTTCGGCGCCACCATGCGCGAGTGGCCTTGCGGGTAGAGCGTGTTGACGTTGCCGCGATAATCCAGGCTCGGGTCCACCGTCTGCGGGTGGATCGACTTCACGTGGTAGACCTCCATGTTGGCTTCCATGGCGATCTTCCAGTTGCAGTGCAGGTCCCACACATAGTGGTCGACCAGGCGCAGGTTCTGGAACTGGAACTCCTGCAGCTCGTCGGAGATCGGGCCCATGTAGTCGCATAGCGACGGCGCATCCTCGTTGAAGTTGACGAAGATCAGCTTGCCGAACATCTCGGTCTTCACCGGATAGAGGCTGCGGCACTCCATGTCGAAATCGACGAAGTCGCGCTTGTCGCGGATGCCGACCAGATCGCCCTCGTGGCTGTAGACCCAGCCGTGATAGCCGCAGACCAGCCCGTGCTCGGCGGTGCCGTACTTCTCGGTGACCACCGGCGCGCCGCGGTGGCGGCAGGTGTTGTAGAACGAGCGGACGACACCGTCCTTGCCGTGCACGATGACGATCGGCTGGCGCGCAATGTCCCACAGCATGTAGTTGCCGACCTCGGGAATCTCGTCGAGGGTGCCGGCCAGCATCCAGACCTTGCTCCAGTAGTGCTTGTTCTCCAATTCGAAGAACTCTTCGTCGTTGTAGCGGCCGGCGGGCAGGTCGGGGAACTTGGGGAAGCCTTCCGGCGGCGACTTGCGCTTGAATTCGAAGTCGATCTGCTGGCGGATATCCCGGATCTGCTCTTGCGTCAGCATGTCATGGTCTCCTGGCTGGGCATTTTATGCGCTGGTGCATCTTTTACACGGATTCGTCGGTCTCAACCAGCTTTCGGCGTCAGCCGAAGCGGCAGTTTCGTTGGTCCCCGCAGCGCGAAGCTGGGGTGGTAGTGGATTTCGGAGGACGGCACCGCCAGTTCGAAGCGGCTGAACCGGTCGAGGAAGGCGCGGAAGCTGACCAGCATCTCGGCGCGGGCCAGCTGGGATCCGACACAGTGGTGGATGCCCGAGCCGAACGCGATGTGGGCGCCGTTGTTCTTGCGGTCCAGGTCGAACTCCTCGGGGTGGTCGAACTTGGCCTCGTCCCGGTTACCGGCGGCATAGCGGATCATCACAGTCGCGCCCTTCGGGATGCGCACGCCGCCCAGTTCGGTGTCCTCGAGCACATAGCGGAACAGTCCCTGAACCGGTGATTCGACCCGCAGGATCTCTTCGACGAACTTGGGAAGCAGTTCCGGGTTGGCGCGCAGCCGCGCCTGAAGGCCCTGATCTTCGGCGAGTTGCTGCAGGCCGTTGGCGATGCCGTTGGTGGTGGTCTCGTTGCCAGCCACCAGGATCTGCTCGACGATCGACAGCACTTCCCTGTCGGTCAGCGGCCGCTCGCCATTGTAGGTGGCCTGGACGAGATCGCTCATGATGTCGTCGCGCGGTTCGATCCGGCGCTCGGCCATGCGGGCGATCATGTAGTGCTGCATCTCGACGACCTTCTCGGCGGCGTCGATCAGCACCGCGTCCGGCACCTTCATGCCGAGGCCGATCACCCAGGCGTCGGACCATTCCTTGAACTTCTGGAAATCCTCGCGCGGCACGCCGAGCTGGTCGGCGATGACATACATGGGCACCGGCACAGCCAGGTCGGCGACGGCGTCGCATTCGCCCTTGCCGGCGAATTTCTCGACCAGCTGGGTCACCACCTCGGTGATGTAGGCTTCCATCTGGCGGATGCGGCCGGCGCGGAACGCGTCGTTGACCAGGCCACGGTAGACCGTGTGACCGGGCTGGTCGTTGTTGACGATGGTCGGCATGAACCGGCCATAGCCCTTCTCGTTGATGATCTTTTCGGCTTCCTCGCAGTACAGGCCGGCGCGGCGGCCGGAGGGCGCCAGGTTCGAGTAGACCCGGTTGTTCTTCATCACCTCCATCAGCAGGTCATAGGACGTGACGATGTACATGCCGGTCTCCGGCATCAGGTAGACCGGCGCCGCCTCGCGGAGCACCTTGTAATAGCCGAAAGGACACTGCTGCACGGCAGGGTCCAGCAGGCTGAACTGCTCTGGCTTGTTCATCTCGGTACGCTTCCCCGTATTCCCGATGGCGTGGAGTTTGGGCGCACGGGCCTGTAACGTCTACCTCTCGGAATCGACAGGTTGAGGGAGCGCCGGTCGCGGATGGAACAGAACGACGTCAATGCATGCCTCGACGCGCTGGAGCGCGCGACCCGGCTTGCCGAGGGCGTCGGCCTGCTGCGGCGCATCGGCGAACTGATCGGCATTCCGCTGGTCGCGGCGCTCGACGATATCTCGACGACCGTGCCGCTGACCGACGAGGCCGGCAACCGCCTCGCCGAGTTGTTCGGCTGGGACAAGACGGCGATCGACGAGTGGGTCGACCAGAACTACACGCTGATCAGCCCGACCACGCACGCCTGCCGGTTCCAGCACCTGCCGTTCTTCTGGCAGGCAAACCATCCGTTCCCGCAGGAGCAGGCGCTGGAGCCGATCCAGCGCAAGGTGCTGGACTGGCAGGTCGGCCAGGGCATCCACGGCGCCATCATCGTGCCGACGCACCTGTCGCGCGGCCGGGTCGGGTCGGTCTCATGGCTGAGCCGCGAACCCGATCTGGACATCGAGCCGATCTGGCGCGATAACCGGCGCACGCTGCTGCTCGCCGCGCTGCAATTCATGCAGATCGCCGACGCCGCCCGCGGCATCCGCGCGCCGGAGACCGCGTTCATCTATCTGACCAGCCGCGAGATCGAGTGCCTGACCTGGGCCGCGCGCGGCAAGACCGACCAGGAAATCGCGGTCATCCTGGCGTTCTCGCCGTCCACCGCGCGCTTCCACATCGAAAATGCCGCCCAGAAGCTGAACGCCGTGACGCGAACGCAGGCGGTGGCGAAGGCCGCGCAACTGGGGATCATCGGGCCGATTTTTTGACGGTTACAGGTCGACGGGTTCCGGGGGCGGGTCGTCGATTTCCGGGAACTCTTCGTCAATCGGCTCCAAAGTTGCGAGAAACTCCAAAAGAGACTGAGACTGGTGCCTGACAGGCCCAAGGACCAGGCGGTTACCCTGCTTCCGTATGATAACCGTATCTCCCTCGATCTCTAATTCGCGCGGGATACGGATGACCTGATGAGCACCCATTCGAAATAATTTGAGCCGACGCATAATGATACGGTCCTCCTGATAACCAGCAAACTGGATCGGAGAGTTGATAAGGCTAGCGGGAAATAATAACCCTCGATGTCGTTGCGAGCGAAGCGCGGCAACCCAGGCGTTGGTGCCGCTGCACCAGAGTCTGGATTGCCACGTCGCTTCGCTCCTCGCAAAGACGGCGAGGGAGAAAGCTACGTCCGCGAAGCGAACTTCCACAGATTGTCGGCGCCGGCCTTGGCCACCTGGCGGCCGATCTCGGCCTGCCAGTAGGGCTCGCCGCCGAATTCGTCGCGCCATCCCCACAGCCGCCGGGTGAACTGGTGCAGGGCGTATTCGTGGGTGAAGCCGATGGCGCCGTGAGCCTGATGGGCCAGTTCGGCGGCGACGCCCGCCGCCTCGCCGACGCGGGCCTTGGCGACGGCGATGGCCACGCCCGGGTCGCCCGCTTCGGTCGCCTCGATGGCGGTATCGGACGCCGAGGACGCCGCCGCCACCTGTCCGGCCATGGCCGCCAGCGACTGCTGCACGGCCTGGAACTTGGACAGGGTGCGGCCGAACTGCTTGCGGTCCTGCACATACTGCACCGACATGGCGAGAATGCCCTCGAGCGCGCCCGCCATCTGGACCGAGCGCGCCAGGGCACCCAGCTCCCAAATCCGATCGGGCGAGACGCTGCCGACGATGGTGGCGGAGGCGCCGTCGAAGGTGACGGTGTCGCGCGGCTCGCCGGCCATGCTCTTGTCCCGGTCGATCTTCACGTTCTTCGGATCGACGATCGCCAGCCCGGCGGACGTCGCCACCACGATCGCCGATGCGCCGTGCGCGAACGGCACCCGCGAGGCCGTACCCGACAGCTTGCCGTCGCTGAACTCGATCACCTCGCCCTTGCGGACCGGCGCGATGGTGAGCGGACCGGCCGGCACGTCGGCGCCCGCCTCGGCCAGCAGCACGCCGGCGATGAGGGTCTCGGCGAGCGGCAGCGGCGCGACGTAGCGGCTTGCCGTCTTCAGGAAATACAGGCCGTCACCGATGGTGCCGCCGGCGCCGCCCCGCTCCTCGGGAACGGACGCCTGGGTCAGGCCGGATTCCTCCAGCGTCTGCCACAGGCCGGCGGGCCATTCGCCCTTCTCGGCCTTGTCGACCAGGGCCTGATCGCAAATGTCGCGGAAGATGCGTTCCGCGGTGTCGAGGATAAGTGTGCGCATTTCGTTCATCGTAGGCCGAGCCCCCTTGCGATCATGCCGCGCAGTATCTCGCGCGTGCCGCCCTGGATGGTGAGCGACGGCGCGATCAAGGTCGCCGTCTTCAGCATCTTCTCATATTTGGAATTGCCGGCGCCGTCCTCGGGCGGGCAGATCAGGCGCGCCATCTCGGGCACTTCCTTGCAGTAGTTGGTGCCGACGTCCTTGACCAGCGCCGCTTCGGTGACCGGCATCTTGCCGTCGGCCAGCATGCCGGCAACCGACACCGACATGCCGCGCAGGGTCATCAGGTGCGCGGTCAGGCGGCCGATGGCGCGGGCCTCGACCTCGGACGGGTCGTCGCCGACCTGGCGGACCAGCTCGACCAGCGTCTGGAAGGTCGAGAGGATGCGCTCGGGGCCGCTGCGTTCATAGGCCAGCTCGCTCATCACCTGTTCCCAGCCGGCGCCGATCTCGCCAACCACGTTCTCGTCGGGGACGAAATAGTCGGTGAAGACTTCCTGGTTGAAGTGATGCTCGCCGGCCAGGTTGTACACCGGCCGAACCTCGACGCCGGGCGCCTTGAGGTCGACGATCATCTGGCTCATCCCCTCGTGCCGGTTCTCCGGGTTGACCGGCGAGGTACGAACCAGCGCGATCATGTAGTGGCAGATATGGGCGAGCGAGGTCCACAGCTTGGTGCCGTTGAGCTTCCAGCCGCCATCGACCCGGGTGGCGCTCATCCGCACCGAGGCCAGGTCCGAGCCGCTGTCGGGCTCGGACATGCCGATGCAGAAGAATGCCTCGCCGGCGATGATCTTCGGCAGGAAGCGCTGGCGCTGCTCCTCGGTGCCGTATTTCAGCAGCAGCGGGCCGCTCTGGCGGTCGGCGACCCAATGGGCGCCTACGGGCGCGCCGGCGGCCAGCGCCTCCTCAGTGACCACATAGCGGTCGAGGAAGGTCAGGCCGCGGCCGCCATACTGCTTCGGCCAGGTGATGCCGATGAATCCGGCCTGGCCCCAGCGGCGGGAAAATTCCACGTCGTAGCGGGCCATGGCCTCCTGGCCGCGGCCGAAGCCACCGGCGGCATAATCCTTCTGCAGGAAGGCGCGCACTTCGGCGCGCATGGCCTCCTGTTCCGGCCCGAGCGTGCGGGGTGGATAGGTGAGGGCTGTGGTCATGGCTTTCCCCTGGAGGTTCGATACGGACAGGGGCTGTACGCACCGAGTCCGCCGCCGGATTTGTGGCGTGCAACTTAGTGCGGTTGCCGCCTCGCCTGCAAGGCCGCTGAATCCCGCCCGGCGACCGAATTCATGGCATGGCCCGGTGGGCGATGCCGATTGCAGGCCCCGCGCCGCCATGCATTATAGTGCACGGGAAAACGGATCGGGGGAGGCGATGGACGGCGTCAATTTGAGCGTGTTCGGTACGGTCGTCGGGCTGGCCTTCATCATGGTGGGCTGCGGCATCACCTATGCCTACCGGCGCATCCTGCCCTATGTGAAGGACCCCGAGACGCAGCCCCACAAGCCGCCGCCGGCGCTGATCCCGATCTTCGGCGGGTTCATGAAGGGTGCCTGGGCCTGTTTCGCCGCGGGCATCACCCTGGTGATCCTGTCGATCGGGCTGGGCCCGGGCATCCCCATCGGCCGCGGCCTGGCCCAGGTGCCGGTGACGCTGTACTACACGGCGGCGCTGGGCCTGCTGCTGGTGATCCTGACCTACAACGTGCTCCATCACCGGGTGCGCTCGACGGTGGAGAATTTCGGCAACGAGGACCCGACCGCCGACCGCATCGCCCGGGTCCACGCCAACTATACCGAATACGTCCCGACCGGCCTGGCGCTGCTGATCGCGCTGGAGTGGTCGGGCGCGCCGGCA
Organism: Rhizobium sp. Q54; assembly: GCA_945907245.1. GTDB lineage: Bacteria > Pseudomonadota > Alphaproteobacteria > SMXS01 > SMXS01 > RI-34. The sequence continues at coordinate 31,911 of CAMDTB010000021.1, read as the reverse complement.
CTGATGGTGCATTTCGGCGGCGCCCTGTTCACCGTCGCCCGCTACCTGCACGCCTGGGGCTACACCCATCACGCCATGGCGAGCTTCGGCCGCATCGTCGGCATCCAGTCGACCCTGCTGGCGCTATGCTACATGGTGGCGGCATCCGCCTACTACATCCTGATCGCGTAAGGACCGGACCGATGATCGATCTCTATTACTTCCCGACGCCGAACACCTGGAAGGTGAGCATCTTCCTCGAGGAGACCGGCCTGCCCTACACCATCATCCCGGTCAACATCATGGTCGGCCAGCAGTTCGAGCCGGACTTCCTCAAGGTCAGCCCCAACAACCGGGTGCCGGCCATCGTCGACCACGACGTCAAGGGACCGGACGGCCAACCGCTGTCGATCTTCGAGTCCGGCGCCATCCTGCTACACCTGGCGGAGAAGACCGGCAAGTTCCTGTCCACCGACCCCTTCAAGCGCGCCAAGGTCATGGAGTGGGTGATGTGGCAGATGGGCGGGCTGGGTCCCATGGGCGGCCAGGCCAACCACTTCCGCGCCTATGCCCCCGAGAAGCTGCCCTACGCCATCAACCGCTACACCAACGAGGTGGCGCGGCTGTGGGGCCTGCTCGACGACCAGCTCGAGGACCGCGAGTGGATCGCCAACGACGAATATTCCATCGCCGACATGGCGTGCTGGGGCTGGATCACGCTGCACGAATTGCAGGGCCAGGACCTGAACGACACGCCGCACCTGAAGCGCTGGTTCGAGGCCATGGGCGAACGTCCCGCGGTCAAGCGCGCGTATGCGCTGGGCCGTGAGATCGCGGCGACGCCGGGGAAGATTTCCGAGGAAGCCAAGAACCTGCTCTACGGCCAGACCCGCGAACAGCTGCTCGAGCGCAAGAAGGCGAAGCGGGCGGCGAAGGGCTGACTACCGCGCCTTGAACCGGATCGGCAGTTCCTTGAGCTGATGCAGGAAGATGCTCGGCTCGTGGGTGAACTCGTCGAGCGGGCGGGCCAGCTGGATGTCGTCGACCCGGTCGAGCAGGATCTCGAACGCGGACTGCATCTCGCGGCGCGCCAGCATGGCGCCGGGGCAGAAATGGGTGCCCATGCCGAAGGCGATCTGCGCACCGGCGTTCTTGCGGCTGACGTCGAAGGTCTCGCCGTCGTCGAACTTTTCCTCGTCGCGGTTGGCCGAACCATAGGCCATGAACACGATGGTGCCGGCGGGGATCGTGGTGCCGCTCAGCTCGACATCCTGCGTCGCCTGGCGGAACAGGCCCAGCACCGGCGTCTCGTAGCGCAGCGTCTCCTCGACGAAGTTCCTGATCAGCGACCGGTCGGCGCGCAGCTTGGCCATTTCCGAAGGATTCTTCAGCAGATTCCACAGGCCGTGGGCCAGCGCGCTGGTCGTGGTCTCGTTTCCGCCCGTGATCAGCTGGTGCATCATGTTCTGCAGCTCGTGCATGGACATGGGCTCCTCGCCCTCGAAGCGGGTGTTCACCAGCACCGACATGATGTCGTTCCGCGGGTTCTTCCGCCGATCCTCGAACACCTTGTAGAAAAAGTGCTGGGCGTCGAGCTCGATCCAGGCGCAGCGCTCGATCTCGGTGTCGGTCGCCATCAGGCCGCCGGGCATCAGCATGGCGTCGGACCAGGACTTCAGACGCAGATACTGGTCGTTCGGCAGGCCGAGCTGGTCGGCGATGACCTTGCAGGGGAGCGGCACGCAGAAATCACCGACGAACTCGCATTCGCCCTGGGCGATGAATGCGTCGACCAGCTCGTGCACCATCTGATCCACATAGGGCTTCATCTCGTTGACGCGGCTCGCCGTGAAGGTGCGGTCGATATATTGCCGCCAGCGGTTGTGGGCCGGCGGATCGGTGCGCTGCAGCACCTGCACATGCGCCCAGCCATAGGTGCTGAGGATGGTCTCGTGACGCTTGAACACCTCGCGCTGTCCGCCGCGCGAACTGTGCGTCATGTCCGACGTGAACAGGTCAGGCCGCTTCTTGATGAACCGGATGTCGTCATACTTGGTGACGTAGTACATGCCGGTCTGCGGGCTGGGGTAGACGGGGCACTGGGCGCGCATGGTCTGATAGTAGGGGTAGGGACAACCCTGAACCTTGCGGTCGAGCGGATTGAAACCCTCGATGGGAAGCGCCGTTCCCATGACTGGCTTTTCGGCGAGCGTGCTCATGATCTTTCCCCGTTTGGTGCGCTGAAAGCGTCGGACCGATATTTACATTCGCGGATGACCGCATCAAGCCCGCGTTGTCACAGCAGCCGCGGGCCGAAGGCGAACGGGCGCTGGCCGGGGCTCGGGATCGCGGCCGCCAGCCCATGCCGCACATTGAGGACGAGGTTGGCGGATTCGGCCACCAGCACCGAGGGCACGCGCAGCACCGGCGTTCGCGCCTCGGCGATCCAGCGGTCGCCCCAGGCGCGACTGTCGCGCTCGTCCAGCAAGGTGTCGGGGCCATCCTCGAGCCAGCCTCCGGGCGCGGCCTGCTCCAGCGCCGACAGGTCGACGCGCATCAGCACATAGTCGGGCGGCAGCAGATCCGGCGGCAGGTCGAGGTGAACCAGCACTTCGAGCAGCGGCAGCGCGGCCTCCTCGGACAGGTAGACGACGGGCCGGCCGGGAGAATTCCAGCGCCCGCCATGGCGCCGCGCCCCCTCGCCGGACAGGTCGGCCCATGGCCGGCGCGTCAGCCGCCACGCGGTGGCGGACGGCATCAGGCCGCGAGGCCGTGATCGATCCGGAACAGGGTGTCCTCGACCAGCCGGGCGCCTTCTTCGGTATCCAGCAGGGACATGGGCGCCGCGCCGCCCAGTACGCGGCTCGGCCGTTCCAGCCAGCGCCGCGCCTGTTCGGGGGAGCCGAACGTATCGCGCCCGTGCCGCCAGATACGAAAGAACCGGGCGACCCGGTCGGACTGGGCCTGGCTGAACCGGCCGCCCTGGCGGCTGTGCGACAGCGTGCGGACGGGGATGACCCCGAACGCCGCCAGATCGTTGACCGTGAGATCGAGCGCCTCCGCGGCAGCGGCGACCATCTCGAACGACAGGCCGGCGCGGATTTCGTCGATCAGTGCTAGCCGGCCCGCGGGCTCTTCGGAGAAGCCGGAAAATGACTCGGCCATGGCGCACCTTCAAGGATCATCGGCAAGTTGCCATTACATCTATGGCAAGTTGCCGACTATTACAATCCTCACCGTTTCCTGAAGCGAATCGGCAGCTCCTTCATCTGGTGCAGAAAGACGCTGCGCTGGTGGGTTTCCTCGGGCAGCGGGCGGGCAAGCTGGATATCGTCGAGCCGGTCGAGCAGCGCCTCGAAGGTGCTGAGGATTTCCTGCCGCGCCAGCATGGCGCCCGGGCAGAAATGGGCGCCCATGCCGAACGCGATCTGGGCACCGGCGTTCCTGCGGCTGACGTCGAAGCTTTCGCCGTCGTCGAACTTGTCCTCGTCGCGGTTTGCGGCAGCGTAGGTCAGCACCACCAGCGCGTCCTTCGGGATCGTCGTGCCGGACACTTCCACGTCCCGCGTGGTCTTGCGGGCAAGACCGAGCACCGGTGTCTCGAAGCGCAGCGTCTCCTCGACGAAGTTCTTCAGCAGCGACCGGTCGGCGCGCAGCCGGGCCATCTGCTCCGGGAACTTCAGCAGGTTCCACAGCGCGTGCGAGATGGCGCTGGTCGTCGTCTCGTTACCGCCGGTCAGCAGCTGGTTCATCAAATTCTGCAGCTCGTGCATGGTGAGCGGCGATTCGCCGCCCATGTCGGTGTGCACCAGCGCCGACATGATGTCGCCCTTGGGCTCGCGGCGGCGATCCTCGAACACCTTGTAGAAGTAGTGCTGCGACTCGACGACCAGGTGGGCGCATTCGATGACGCGCTCGTCCGGACAGGTCGGACTCCCCGGCTCCAGCATGGCGTCGGACCAGGCCTTCAGCTTCCAGAAATTGTCCCGGTCGACGCCGAGCTGGTCGGCGATCACCTTGCATGGCAGCGGGATGGCGAACTGGGTGACGAATTCGCACTCGCCGTCGTCGATCCAGCTGTCGATCAGCTCGGCCACCATGGCGTCGATATAGGGCGTCATCTCCCGCACCCGGCTGGCGGTGAAGGTGCGGTCGATCAGATTGCGCCAGCGGGCATGGGCCGGCGGATCGGTGCGCTGCAGGGTCTGGACGTTGTCCCAGCCATAGGTCTGCAGGATGCGGTCGTGCTCCTTGTGCACCTCGCGGCGGCCGCGCTCCTGCAGCGTGATGTTCGAGGTGAAGTCCTGATAGTTCCGCTTGATGGCGCGGATATCGTCGTAGCGCGTCACCAGATAGGTGCCGGTCTCCGGCATGCGGTAGACCGGACACTCGCTGCGCAGCCGCTGGAAGAACTCGTAGGGGCACGCATGCACCTTCGGGTCTAGCAGGCTGTAATCATCGAGACTTCTGGTGGTTCCATCCGGCCGCATCGACATCGTCACCCTCCCCGTTAGAGAACGCGAGTATGCCCCGGCCGGACGGGATTTGTAACCTCAGGCGCGAACCTTCGCATCCTCCCGGTCGTGTGCATCCTCTTCCGCGCTCCAATCCTCGGCATCCTTGGCCGTGCGGATATAGGGCTTGCGCGCCAGCATCAGGAACAGGAAGCCGAGCAAGCCGAAAATCACGGTGACTGACGCCACTGAATAGCGCACGCCCTGGTCGCTGGGGAAGATCTGCTCGTTGAACATGCCCGCGATCGGCGGCCCCAGCATCATCCCGAACGACACCATGAACATGTAGACGGCGGCCACACGCGCCCGCAGCGGCGGCGGCGTGACATAGGTGAGCGACGCGTAGGCCATGGCGAAGGGCGAGTTCACGAAGATCAGCGCCGGCGCGTAGAACACGAACGCCCAGAACGGGTTCGGCATCACCTGGATGGCGAGGATCGACGCGACGCCGATCAGGCCGCCGATCAGCGGCGCGATGATATTCGCGTCCTTCTTGCCCTGCCGTGTCAGCCGCGCCGCATACAGCGCCGCGAAAATCGGTCCGAGCGGTCCCGTCACCAGGAATATCCAGCCGAATATCTGCGACGCCTCGGCATTGTTCATGCCGTGCACCCGCACGAAAAACGACACGGTCCAGAACACGAAGGCATAGCCGAGCAGGCCGAAGCACAAAAAGCCGATGTGGTGGAACGCCATCATCTTCGCATTGCGCCGGTAGAAGTTGGCAATCGAGATGTCGGATCCCGTGCCCGCGACGCTGTCGGCTGGACGGGCGACCGTCCGCCGTACCGGCTCGCGGATCAGCAGGAACAGGAACGCCAGCAACAGGCCGGGCGCGCCGACATAGAGGAAGGTCTGCTGCCAGGGCGCCAGTTCACCGAAGAACGGCAGCGTCAGCGGGTCGGCCTGCTCGACCATGCCGTAGACGTAGCCGCCGATGATGAACGCGATGCCGGAGCCCATGATCGGGCCGGCCTGGACGATGCTGAGCGCCAGCGGAATCTTGTCGCGCGGGAAATAGTCGCCGATCAGCGAGTTGGTCGCGGGGGTCAGCGTCGCCTCGCCGACGCCGACACCGATCCGCGCGAGGAATACCAGCCAGAAGCTTCTGGTCAGGCCGCAGGCCATGGTCATCAGCGACCAGAAGAAGATGCCGATGGCGATGATGTGCTTGCGGCTCTTGCGGTCCGACATCCAGGCGATGGGCAGTCCGGCGACGGCGTAGAACACGGCGAAGACGCCGTACAGCCAGGCGATCTGCGCGTCGCCGGCGCCAAGGTCCGCCTTCATCTGGTCGACCACGATGGCGACAACCTGGCGATCGATATAGGCGATCAGCGCGGCGACGATCAGGACGCCGACAACGAGCCACGCATAGATCGGCTTGGGGTAAGGCACCCGCTCCGGCACGCCCTGCGATTCAGCCACGAACTTTGTCTCCCCTGTCGATTCCGGCAGGGAATATATCAAGTTGTACGGGTTGGGCGAGAGATGAATGTTTGTCGGAAGTTTTCCGGAACATTTAACGGTCGCCTTCAGCCGCGAAACAGCGGCGGTGGTGCAGGCTATCCGGCGCCGAGACGGCCGGCGCTGTAGAGCAGATCGTCGGGCTTGCGCTTGCCGGCGAGGCGGCTGCGCACCGGATCGGCGCGCCAGTCGACGCTGGGCTCCAGCCGGCTCCAGTCGCTCAGGCAGGTCCGGTGCCTGATGCGCCATTCGCCGGCACGGCGCTCGTAGCGGTCGATGTAGCGGCCGACGGCCAGGTGATCGTGGACCTGCCCGTTGATCTCGTAGGTGTAATAACCGGTCCAGTGCACCTCGCCGGTCGCGGTGTCGCCGTCGATGTCGATCAGGATGTTCGTATTGTCGTGGTGTACCGAGATCCAGCCGGACAGAAGAGTCATCACCCAGTCCACATAGTCGGGCGCGCTGCCGACGAAGGCGCCGTGGTCGTCGGTGCCGTCCGGCCAGTAGACCGACGCCAGCAGTTCGCGGTCCAGCCGGTCGGCGGCGCGTGAATAGCGGTAGCTCAGTTCGGTGATGGCCTGTTTGTCGAGCAGGGCCTGCAACTGGTCGTCGCGCGACATCACTTGCCCTTCGCCATGCTGGCTTCGAGGCCGTAGATCGGATCCGACGGATGCTTGCCGCCGATCTTCTCGGCCGGCATCTTCCACATGTTGCGGTCGGACGGCGGATCGAATCGCTCGAAATCGCTGACGCCGGTGCGGGCGATGATCTTCCACTCACCGTTTCGCCGCTCGAAACGGTCAAGATAGCGGCCGCCGGTGAAGAAGTCCTCCTCGGCGCCGCTTTCCTCGTTGATCCGGCGATGATGCCCCCAGAAATGGCACTCGGACACGGCATTGTCGCCGTCGAGAGTCACCAGCACGTTGGAGATCATGTGCTTGCACGCCTTCAGCGGCCGGCATATCGCCATGGCCCGGTCGACGAAATCCCACGACTTGCCGACGAACATGCCGTGGTTGTGCGCCGACTCCGGATGGAAGCACGAGCGCAGCGCCTCCTCGTCGGCTCGGTCGCAGCCACGCGCATAGCGGTAGAGTACCTCGGCAATTTCCTGCTTGTCGGCAAGCGCGGCAAGGCGCGGATCAGATCCGGTCATTTGGCTTCTCCCGTTTCGCTCGGCCGAGGATAACGGGCGGGTGACTTACCGCAAGCGCCAAAGAAAAGGGCGCCGGTGTTACCACCGGCGCCCTCGATCAGAAGTGGCCAGCGATGCCGGCCGTCCCCCTCCTGGACGATCAGAAGTCGGCAGTCAGGGTGATGCCGTAGGTCCGCGGCCGGGTCGACTGCTCGAACGAGAACAGGAACGCCACCGGGGTGACCGACAGGCGCTCGCGATCGTTGGTCAGGTTCTTGCCCCAGAGCGAGACCCGGTACTTGCTGTCCGGCGATTCCCAGGAAATCTGGGCGTCGACCAGCAGCATGGACCGGCGGTCCGACCGCGGCAGAACCACACCGGCCGTGGCCATCTTCGAGGTGTAGCCGAAGCTGTTGCCGATGCTGATGTTGCCCATGTCCCCGATCGGGAAGTCATAGGTCCAGCCCAGATTGGCGATCAGCTTGGGCGCAAAGCCGAGACGCAGGTCGCTGAAGTCGGTGAACGCGATCCAGGTGCCGTTCGGCAGCTGGGTGGCGCCCGGACCGCAGAGCGAGCGGCCGTTGGCCGGCGTGGCGAACGGCTCGGGGCCGTCCAGGTCGGCGCAGTAGTTGGTGTACTTGATGTCGTTGTAGGCCATGTTGGCGTTGATCGTCATGCCGTCGAACGGAATGATCACCATTTCGATTTCGACACCGAACGACTCCGCGTCGGCGTTGTTGGAGATGAAGGTCTCCTGGCCCGACGGGTTGTTGGCCGGACGGATGACCTGGCGCTGCAGGCCCTTCAGCTTCTGGTAGTAGATGTTGCCGTTGAACTGGAACCGGCTGTCGAACCACTCGGTCTTGAAGCCGCCTTCGAAGTTGTCGATCAGTTCCTCGCCGTAGGGCGAGCCGACGAAGGTGGTGTAGGCCGCGGCGTTGTTGACGAAGCCGCCCGACTTGTAGGCGCGCTGCCAGAACGCGAACAGCATGACGTCGTCGGTGACCTTGAAGTTCAGGCCGACGCGCGGGGCGAAGTTGTCCCAGGTATCGCCTTCCTGGTTCTCCCAGTAGGCGAAGCAGGGGCTGGCGGCGGTGCCGAGGGTGCCGATGGGATTGCAATCCGGGGCGCTGGAGTTGGTCGGGAACCGCGACCAGTCGGAGTTGGGGTCGAGGCCCTGGTTGCGGACCGAGTTGTTCGGGGTCTCGAAGATGTTGAACTTCTTCTCCCACGAATAGCGAACGCCGGCGACGACGCTCACCCAGTCGGTGATGTGCACCTCGAACTGGGCATAGGCCGCCCAGGTCTTGCGCTCCTGGCCGTTCTGGTAATAGGACATCAGCGGATTGTCGTAAGTGAACTTGCCGATGCCCGGTGTCCAGAGAATCTGGCCGAGATGGTAGCTGTCGTACAGGTAGAACATACCGGCGATCATGTCGACGGTCTCGGAGAAGTCCGACACGAAGTGACCTTCGAACTGGTAGGTCTCGTAGCTCTGGAAACGGGTCGACGAGAAGAAGTCGACGTTGAGGCCATCGGTGTCGGTGTTGATCAGGTCGCGCTGGTGCTGGTAGTTGCCCGTGAAGCTGAAGGTACCGAAGTCGGTGGTGTAGTCGGCGTTCAGCGTCGCGGTGTAGCTGTTCAGGTCAGAGTTGTTGTACGGCAGCCCGTAGCCCACCCTGTGCGGATCGGCGCTCTTGTCACCGTCGATGCCGGCGGGGCCGTCGCCGAAATAGTTCAACTGGGCGCCCGGATAGAAGACCTCAATCAGATCGGTATTGCAGTTGTAGGCGGTCGGGGTGCCGACGCCGCCGCACAGCGGATTGGACGGCGTGCGCGGGTCGTAGACCGGGGCGAGCGAGATTGTGCCGTCGCCGCGCTGGCGGATGAACTCGGTGGTCAGGGTGATGTCGAGCGCGTCGTTCGGCGTGAACCGGAAGCTCGGGCGGAAATAGACGAACTTGTTGCCCTGGATGCGCGTGCCTTCAAGGTCCTCGTCGACGGTCTGGGTGACGGGATCGTAGCCGTCATTCTTGTAGAAGCCCGAATCCTTGTAGAACTGGCCGGCAAGCCGCATGGCGAACTTGTCCTGCACCACCGGAATGTTGCCGATCAGGCTGACGACCAGCTTGCCGGGGTTGCCATATTGCAGGCTCGCCTTGCCGCTGTACTCGGTCACGTCAGGCTTCTTGGTCGTGAGCGTGATGGCGCCCGAATAGGCGTTGCGGCCGTAGATCGTGCCCTGCGGGCCGCGCAGCATTTCAACCGACTCGACGTCGAGCAGGTTGGCGATGGCCCAGGCGTTGCGCGGCTGGTAGACGCCGTCGATGAATACGGCGACGTGCGGGTCGTCGAAGCTCTCGATGCCCGACGTGCCGATGCCGCGGACGGTGAACGACGACGCGTTGTGGAACAGGCCGACATGCTGCAGCTGGACCGACGGGGCCAGCTTGTTCAGGTCTTCCAGGTTGACGGCGAACTTGCGCTCGATCGCCACGCTCGAGAACGCGGTGACCGGCACCGGCACTTCCTGAACCGACTCTTCCTTCTTCTGAGCCGAGGAAATGACCGTCTCGATCCCGCCCCTCTGCGAGAACAGGCTGCCGCTGCCTGCCTGGTTCTGGGCCGGCTGGGCGGGCGGATCCTGCGCGTAGGCCACTCCCGCGGTCAGCGTCGCGGCCACGATGGCCAGCGACGACGCATACAACGATAGGGTATTCAACTTCATCTCTGGGCCTCCCCTGGAAGCCGCGGCATTCCCCCGAACGCGCGGCCTAGTTGATCGCAAAACCATCAATTGCAGACATTGTCATATCGCCGATCAAAGCCGAAATAAAAACAAACACTGTCGTGTGTAGACTGTGGTGATTGTTTTTTATGTGTGACCTCAAAGCTTGACCTTCGCCCGACCGAGCGTCAGGTCGTGGCGTGAAGAAGCCACCGGCACAACGACGACGTGTTGAGCATCACTGTTGGCCTCCTCGCCACCTTTGGGTCAGGTGAACCCGACACGCTTTCTGCTTTTTGGTCGGCTGACGGGGGCACCCTCGCATACCGCGATTTAATTTCCAACAAAAACAGCACTGGTGATTTTTATTAAGCTGATATTGTTTTAAGGAATCGCCCACATCTTCATCGACGGCCGTACAACAACGAAAAGCGCCGGCGTTGCCGCCGGCGCTTCCCGTTTCCGGTGCCGGACCCGCGCCTGGCGCCGGTCCGGTATATCGTTTCCCTGGGCCTAGAAGTCGGCGCTCAGCGTAATGCCGTAGGTGCGCGGGTTAGTACCCTGCTCGAACGAAAACAGGAACGCCACCGGCGTCACGCTGAGGCGCTGGATGTCGTTGGTCAGGTTCTTGCCCCAGATCGAGACGCGGTACTTGCTGTCCGGCGATTCCCAGCTGATCTGGGCATCGATGAGCAGCATGGAGCGGCGGTCCGAATTGGGCAGGAACACACCGGCGGTCGCCATCTTCGACGTGTAGCCGAAGCTGTTACCGATGCTGATGTTGCCCATGTCCCCGATCGGGAAGTCATAGGTCCAGCCCAGATTGGCGATCAGCTTGGGCGCGAAGCCCAGACGCAGGTCCGAGAAGTCCGTGAAGGCGATCCAAGTGCCGTTCGGCAACTGGGTTGCGCCCGAGCCGCAGAGCGCGCGGCCGTTGGCCGAGCTGGCGAACGGCTCGGGGCCGTCCAGGTCGGCGCAGTAGTTGGTGTACTTGATGTCGTTCCAGGCAATGTTGGCGTTGATAGTCAGGCCATCGACCGGGACCGCGACCAGTTCCAGCTCGACACCGTAGGCTCGGGCGTCGGCGTTGTTGGAGATGAAGGTCTCCTGGCCGGACGGGTTGTTGGCCGGGCGGATGACCTGGCGCTGCAAGCCCTTCAGCTTCTGGTAGTAGATGTTGCCGTTGAACTGCAGCCGGCTGTCGAGCCATTCGGTCTTGAAGCCCAACTCGAAGTTGTCGATAAGCTCTTCGCCATAGGGCGAGTCGACGAAGGTGGTGTAGGCGGCGGCGTTGTTGACGAAGCCGCCCGACTTGTAGGCGCGCTGCCAGAACGCGAACAGCATGGCGTCGTCGGTGACCTTGTAGTTCAGGCCGACACGCGGCGCGAAGTTGTCCCAGGTCTGGCCCGCGTCGTTGGTCCAGAATGCAAAGCAGGGGTTGGCCAGCGTGCCGAGGGCGCCAACTGGCGAGCAGGCCGGCGCGCTGGAGTTGGTCGGGAACCTGGACCAATCGGATTTGGGATCGAGGCCCTGATTGCGGACCGAGTTGTTGGGGGTCTCGAAGATGTTGAACTTCTTTTCCCACGAATACCGGATACCGGCGACCAGACTGAACTCGTCGGTGAAGTGAATCTCGGTCTGAACATAGGCCGCCCAGGTCTTGCGGTCCTGGCCGTTCTGGTAATAGGACATCGCGGGGTTGTCGTAGGTGAACTTGCCGATGCCCGGGGTCCACAGGATCTGGCCCAGATGGTAGCTGTCGAACAGGTAGAACACGCCGGCGATGACGTCGACGACCTCGGAGAAGTCCGACACGAAGTGGGATTCGAACTGGTAGGTCTTGTAGGTCTGGAACCGGGTCGACGAGAAGAAGTCGACGTTGGCGCCGTCCGTGTCCGTGTTGATCTTGTCGCGCTGGTGCTGATAGTTGGCCAGGAAGCTGAAGGTACCGAAATCGGTGGTATAGTCGGCGTTCAGCGTGAAGGTCGAACTGTTCAGGTCGCTATCATTGTACGGCAGGCTGTAGCCGACCCGGAACGGGTCGGCGCCCTTGTCACCGGCGATGCCGGCCGGGCCGTCACCGAAATAGTTCTGCGCCAGGCCCGGATAGAGCACTTCCATCAAGCTGGTGTTGCAGTTGTAGGCCACCGCCGTGCCGGCGCCGCCGCAGAGCGGGTTGGACGGCGTACGTGGGTCATAGGTCGGGTTTAGCGAGATGGTGCCGTCGCCGCGCTGGCGGATGAACTCGGTGGTCAGCGTGATGTCGAGGGCGTCGTTCGGCGTGAACCGGAAGCTGGGCCGGAAATAGACGTACTTGTTGCCCTCGATCCGTGTGCCTTCCAGATCCTCGTCGACGGTCTTGGTGACCGGATCGTAGCCGTCGTTCTTGTAGAAGCCACTATCCTTGTAGAACTGGCTGGCGAGGCGGATGGCGAACTTGTCCTGCACGACCGGGATATTGCCGATCAGGCCGACGACCAGCTTGCCTGGGTTGCCGTATTGCAGGCTTGCCTTGCCGCTGTACTCGGTTACGTCCGGCTTCTTGGTGGTCAGCGTGATCGCGCCTGAATAGGCGTTGCGGCCGTAGATCGTGCCCTGCGGGCCACGCAGCATTTCGACCGATTCGACGTCGAGGAGGTTGGTCACCGCCCAGGCGTTGCGCGGCTGGTAGACGCCGTCGATGAAGACGGCGACATGCGGGTCGTCGAAACTTTCGATGCCCGCCGTGCCGATGCCGCGGACGGTGAAGGACGAAGCGCCCTTGAACAGGCCGACATGCTGGAGCTGGACCGAGGGGGCCAGCTTGTTCAGGTCTTCCATGTTGACCGCGAATTTGCGCTCGATGGCCAGGCCCGAGAAGGCGGTCACCGGCACCGGCACTTCCTGCACCGACTCCGAGCGCTTCTGCGCCGACGAGATGACGGTCTCGATGCCGCCCTTCTGAGAGAACAGGCTGCCTTCGCCGGATTTCGCGGCGGGCTGGCTCCCGGCGGGCGGTTGCTGGGCGTAGGCCGCCCCGGCCGTCAGCATCGCGGCTACAATGGCCAGCGACGTCGTTAACTTCATGGATTTCATGGGCATCTCCCCCCCGGTTGCAAAAACGGGGACACCCATCGGGATCCCCGCACCTTGGCGTTGGTTTGTTTTTGGTTCTCGTTGGTTTTTACATCAGGGTGCAGTCAATAAATACAATAAACGGCTCATCTGCTTTTAATCATCGCTTACTGTGATATTTTTGCATCTCACGCTGGTTTTTTTCGACCGGAAGTCGACGGCCGGGTGGCGCCACGGGAACGGGCGTTGGCCGCGTTGGAAATGACGACGGCCGCGTAGCCCGCCGAAACCGCCGCTGTCCAAGCCAACTCCCGGCCGGGAATGTCATTTTCTTTACCTTTGCGTGGCCCTCGGCGGCGCGCTAGGCTTCGGCCCGAGCCGTACCGAACGACCAGGGGAGACCACCATGTCCGACGCCGCACAACGCGCGCTCGATCAACTCGACATCTACACCACCATGTCGCGCTATTGCCACGGCGTGGACCGCTGCGACCTGACGATCCTGAAAGGCGCATTCTGGCCCGACGCCACCTGCAACTATTCCAACCAGGACATCGACGCCATGACCTGGGCCGAGAATTGCGTCCAGGGCATCGGCCAGATGGTGCGCACCCTGCACACCATCGGCAACCACTGGATCCAGGTCGACGGCGACAAGGCGACGGGCGAGACCTATTGCCTGGCCTACCACCTGCTGAAGAACGAGCAGGGCGTGCTGACCGACATGCTGGTCGGCGGCCGTTATCTCGATCATTTCGAGAAGCGCGGCGGCGAATGGAAGATCAAGAGCCGCCACTACGTGATGGACTGGAACCACAACATTCCGTCCACCGGCAACTGGACGACCGGCCTGCTCGGCGGCCTGAACACCGGCGCGCGCACGCCGAACGATCCCTACGACCGCATCTTCGGCTGATCCCATGGAGACCATCGACTGGTTCGCCTGGCGGATCATCATCGGCCTGGGCTGCATGTGGCTGGGCGGCGGCATCTTCATCGTCAAGGGGCTGCCGCGCCAGCTAAGGCGCGGCCCGCAGCCGACAGCGCCCAAGGGTACGCCGGAGCGCTTCGGCCTGTTCTGGCTGGACCAGTATTGCTACATCGGCCTGACCCTGCTGATCGGCGGCCTCGTGCTGGTGCTGATCAGCCTGGTCGGCGGACGCGGATAGCACCATGGATTTCGATTTCCGCAAGATCGAGCGCATGGACCGTTACAAGCTGCTGGTGTCCTCCATCGTCCCGCGCCCCATCGCGCTGGTCACCACCATCAGCAAGGACGGCATCGTCAACGCCGCGCCGTTCAGCTTCTTCAACGCGGTGAGCGCCGATCCGCCGCTGGTGGTGCTGGGCCTCGAGGTGACCGACTACGCCCCGCGCAAGGACACCGGCGACAACATCCGCGACACCGGCGAATTCGTCGTCAGCCTGGTGAGCGAGGAGATCGCGCAGCCGATGAATCTGTGCGCCGCCGATTTCCCCGCCGAGGAGGACGAGCTTGCCGCCGCAGGCCTGACCGCCATGCCCAGCACGGTCGTCAGGCCGCCCTGGATCAAGGAATCGCCGGTCAGCTTCGAGTGCAAGCGCATGACCAGCATGGAAGTAGGCACCGGCAACCGCGTCGTCATCGGCGAGGTGGTGTACATGCACATCGATGACCGATTCGTCGACAGCGACAAGATGTATGTCGACGCGCCGGCCATGAAGCTGATCGGCCGCATGCACGGCCGCGGCTGGTATGTGAAGACGGGGGACGCGTTCGACATGCCGCGCATCGCGTATGCGGACTGGGCGGCCGAGCGCGACAGGAAGAGGGGAACATGACCATGAACACGCCGGGCATCCCGATCACGCTGTTCTACGCCGGCATCATGGGGCTGCTGGCCGTGGCGCTCGCCACCCAGGTGCTGTGGGCGCGCATCAACGCCAAGAAACTGCCGGACTGGAAGCCCGACACCACCATGCGGGTGCAGGCCAACTTCGTCGAGAACGTACCGCTGGCGCTGATCCTGCTCTATTTGCTGGAAGCCGGCGGCGCGCCGCAACCCATCGTCCATGTGCTGGGCGGCGCGCTGGTGATCGCCCGCCTGCTCCACACCTGGGGCTACAGCAGCAACCCCGGCGCGACCTATCCCCGGCTGATCGGCGCCCAGGTAACCTTCCTGCTGCTGTCGATCATGGGCTTCGGCGCCATCTACCTGTCGGTCGCGCCGCACCTGTAGTTGGTTGGATAACCGCGCCGCTGTACTTGCAAAAGGCTTTGAGGGGCCTACGTGGGGGCCTTCTTCCGCACGAGGCACCCAGTGATCGAATTAACCCGAATAATTCCAGAAGTGGAGGTTCTGCTTGCACTTGAGCCAGAGGAATTGGCAGCAAAAATCCTCTTCTTGATCAGGGATAGAATTGCCCGGGGTGATGCCACAAGTGGCATGGTTAACCCCGGAAATTTCAGCAATGAACTTTGGGCCTACGGCCATCAAGAACATAACTATCCGAAAAATCGAGATGTTGAAGTCGAACTTGCGATTGCTGAGGCCGTCGCTTGGCTTCGTGCGCAGGGCTTAATATTAGCTGCATCGGGACAGAGCGGCAATAGTGGCTGGTGTGTCTTAAACCGACGCGCCAGAAGGTTTGAAAATGAATCACAATTTTCAGACTATTCGGCAGCTCGAATGTTGCCCAGAGATCTATTACATCGACGTATTAGAACAGAGGCTTAGCTTTCCTTTATGCGTGGAGCCTACCCGACTGCCGTCTTTGAGGCGATGCGCGAGGTCGAGATTGCTGTACGTGAAGGAGCGGGCTTTCCGGAGTCGGATCATGGCGTCCCTATGACGAGGCGGGCATTCAACAAAGACAACGGTCCCCTTACCGATCCGGCTTCCGATGACGCAGAAAAAGAGGCCATTTCGAGCCTTTTCGCCGGGGCCATCGGATCATACAAGAACCCGCATTCCCACCGGCGAGTGCGCCTAGATGATCCTCGCGAAGCTGCCGAGATAATTATGCTCGCAAGCCACCTTCTTGGCATTGTCGATGCTCGCATCGCTCTCCGCCAACAGTAGCAAATAACGAAGCAATAATAGAGCTTAGCTTACCGGCCCTTCCAGTCGGGCTTGCGCTTTTCCGAGAATGCCTTGGGGCCTTCGATAAAGTCCTCGCTGTCGCGCATCCTCTGGGTCATCGGATAGACCTCGTCGATGGCCGCTTCCAGCGTGTCGGCGTCGAAGCCCTTGTAGACCGCTTCCTTGGTGGCGCGCACCGACAACGGCGAGGCTTCCAGGATCTCGGCGGCCCAGCGGCGCGCGGCGGTCATCAGGTCGGTATGCGGCACGACCTCATTGACGAAGCCGAGCCGGAACCCGTCGTCGGCGCTCATGCGCTTGCCGGTCAGCATCATGCCCATGGCCTGCTTGAGCGGCATGGTGCGCGGCAGGCGGTGCACCCCGCCGGCGCCCGCCATCAGGCCGACACGGACTTCCGGGAGCGCGAACACCGCCTTGTCGGAGGCGACGATGATGTCGCAGGCCAGCGCCACCTCGAAGCCGCCGCCCATGGCGACGCCGTTCACCGCGGCGATCACCGGCTTGAACAGGTCGAAGCGCGAGGTGATGCCGCCGAAGCCGGTCTTGACCTTCCAGCGCTTGCCGCCGGCGGCCTGGTACTTCAGGTCGTTGCCGGCCGAGAAGGCGCGGTCGCCGGCGCCGGTGACGATGGCGACCCACAGGCTGTCGTCGTTCGCGAACTCGTCGAACGCTGCCTGCATCTCCTCATGCATGGGCGAGTGGCAGGCGTTCATCACGTCGGGCCGGTTCATGGTCAGGATGAACAGGTTGCCGTCACGTTCGGTCTTGATGAATTCGTAGCTGGACATGCACGCTTCCCCGTTGCGAGATGTGATGCCGCGACACGCTCTCCTGCGGGCGGTTTTCCCTTGCGATGCCGGGGAAAATGCCCTTTGTTGGCGCGGCCTGAAGTGTTCCCGGGGAGATAAAGCACATGAAGAACGGCAAGGTCAAACTGGATATCGACGGTCCGGTCGCAGTCCTGACGCTGAACGATCCGTCGGCGCTGAACTCGGTTTCCGTTCCCATGCTGGAGGACATCCAGGCGGCGCTCGACGCGCTCGAGGCCAAGGACAGCGGTGTGCGCTGCATGATCCTGACCGGCGAAGGCCGCGGCTTCTGCGCCGGCGCCAATCTGGGCGGCGGCATCTCCAAGGAACCCGGCTCGAAGGACAGCGACGCGGGCGACGTGCTCGAGCGCTTCTACCACCCGATCCTGAAGCGCCTGCGCGACCTGCCCTTCCCGATGATCACCGCCGTCAACGGCGTGGCCGCCGGCGTCGGCATGAGCTTCGCGCTGATGGGCGACATGATCCTGGCCGCCAAATCCAGCTACTTCCTGCAGGCGTTCCGCCGCATCGGGCTGGTGCCGGACGGCGGCTCGACCTACCTGCTGCCGCGCCTCGTCGGCCTCGCCCGCGCCAAGGAGCTGTCGCTGATGGCCGACAAGCTGCCGGCGCCGACTGCCCTCGAATGGGGCCTGATCAACCGGGTCTACGAGGACGACGCGCTGATGGGCGAGGCCCGCAAGCTCGCCACCGAGCTGGCCAACGGCCCGACCGTGGCGCTGGGCCTCATTCGCAAGCTGTACTGGAACAGCCCGCTGAACACCTATGACGACCAGCTCGACCTGGAGCGCAACAGCCAGAGGATCGCCGGCCGCACCGAGGATTTCGGTGAAGGTGTGAAGGCGTTCTTCGAAAAGCGTCCGGCCCAGTTCAAGGGCAAGTAGGCTGGTGACCGACGGCCCGCTCTCCGGCCTTCTGGTCGTCGACCTGACTCGCGTGCTGGCGGGGCCGTACTGCACCATGGTGCTGGCCGACCTGGGCGCGCGGGTGATCAAGGTGGAGACGCCGGGGACCGGCGACGACAGCCGCCACATCGGGCCGTTCATCGCCGACAAGTCCGCCTACTTCATGTCGATCAACCGCGGCAAGGAGAGCATCGCGCTCGACCTGAAGGCCGACGGCGACCGGGCGATCTTCGAGGACCTGCTGGCCCGCGCCGACATCCTGGTGGAGAACTACCGGCCCGGCGTGATGGAGAAGCTGAACTATGGCTGGGACGTGCTGCACGCCCGCTTTCCCCGGCTGATCTACGCCGCCGCCTCGGGCTTCGGCCACACCGGCCCGTACCGGACCCGCGCCGCCTACGACATGGTGGTGCAGGGCATGGGCGGCATCATGAGCATCACCGGCCATCCGGGCGGCCCGCCGACGCGCGTCGGCACCTCGGTGGGCGACATCACCGCCGGCCTGTTCGCCACCATCGGTATCAACGCCGCGCTGTACCATCGGGAAACGACCGGGCTGGGGATGAAGATCGACGTGGCCATGCTGGACTGCCAGATCGCCATCCTGGAGAACGCCATCGCCCGCTACGCGGCGACCGGCGTCGCGCCCGGCCCGCTGGGCGCGCGGCACCCGTCGATCACCCCGTTCGCAGCCTACCAGGCGCAGGACGGCTGGATCATCATCGCCGCCGGCAACAACGGCCTGTTCGAGAAGCTGTGCGGCGTGCTCGGCCGGCCCGACATTTTCACCGACCCGGATTTCATCACCAACGACCTGCGCACCACCAACGCCGACCGGCTGGCGCACGAGATGGAATTCACCCTGCGCCACGACACGGTTTCGCAATGGATGGAAAAGCTGGACGCGGCAGGGGTGCCGAACGGCCCCATCAACGACGTTCAGCAGGCGCTGAACGACCCGCATGTCCGCGCCCGCAACATGGTGGTGACCGTCGACGATCCGGTGACCGGCCCGCTGGAGATCGCCGGCAACCCGATCAAGCTGTCGGCCTTCGAGGATCCCGCGACTCGCGGCGCCGTGCCGGACCTGGACGAGCAGCGCGCGGCCATCCTTGAATGGCTCGGGCGCTAGCGCTCCTCCTCACGCAACCCAACCTTCACAACCGCGCGGTGGTCCCGGCAGCGGTTCCGTGGTACGGAATCAGGCATGAGCAGCGATCCTCTCAAGCTGCCGCAGCAGCAGCGTGAAACCTTCCTCAACCGGGCGCTGGACCGCGTTCGCCGGACATGGAAGGACGTGCGCGACGGCGCGGTTGCCATCGCCTCCGGCGGCGACATCGGCGCCGATCTTCCCGCCGCCAGGCTCGAAGCCGTGCGCCGCCAGATCGCCGACTGCATCGGCGGACCCGGGGGGGAATTCGCCGCCCGCGCCCGCGCCGCCGATCTGGGCCATCTCTACCTGTCGTTCGACGATACCGGCCGCCGCCGCTTCCTGATCTTGCTGGCCGAGAGATTCGCCACAGACGGCGACGCGATGACGATCGGCGTCGACGCCTGGCGCGAGGCCCGCACGGTCGAGGCCCGGGTGAAAGCCGAGCGCCGCATGAAGGAGGCGCTGACGCCGCCGCGGCTGCGGCTGCTGCGCCAGTTCAACGCCCTGCCCCAGGGCGTGAAGTTCCTGGTCGACCTGCGCGCCGACCTCCTGGCGGTGCGCGACATGTCGCCCCAGCTCGCCGCACTCGACGACGATCTGCGCGAGCTGCTGGAATCCTGGTTCGACCTGGGTTTCCTCGACCTGCGGCAGATCACCTGGCAGTCGCCCGCCGCGTTGCTGGAGAAGCTGATCGCCTATGAGGCCGTGCACGAGATCAAGTCGTGGGAGGATCTGCGCAACCGGCTGGAGTCCGACCGGCGCTGTTTCGCTTTGTTCCACCCGCGCATGCCGGACGAGCCGCTGGCCTTCGTCGAGGTGGCGCTGGTCAGGGGCATGGCCGGCGATGTGCAGGCGCTGCTCGACCGCGATGCGCCGACCGGCGACCCGAAGACCGCCGACACCGCCATCTTCTATTCCATCTCCAACACCCAGCGCGGCCTGCAGGGCGTCAGCTTCGGCGAGCACCTGATCAAGAAGGCCGCCGAGGCGCTGGCCCACGACGTGCCCGGCCTGAAGCAGTTCGCCACCCTTTCGCCGGTGCCGGGCTTCCGCCGCTGGCTGGACAAGGCGGCGATCGAGCACGCCGGCGCGATCTTCCAGCAGCCGGGCGACGCCGAGCGCTATCAGTCGCTCAAGTCGCTGGCCCGGTCCGACGTGGCCGATACACCGGGCACCCGGGATTTCGTCCACCGCATGGCCGGCTGGTATTTCGCCCAGCGCAACGGGCAGAACCAGCCGATCGACCCGGTCGCCCGCTTCCATCTGCGCAACGGCGCGAGGCTGGAACGCATCAACTGGCCGGCCGACCGGTCGGCCAACGGCTGGGCGCAATCCTATGGGCTGATGGTCAATTACCTCTATAACCTCAATCGCGTGGAGGCCAATCATGAGAGCTACATGCGCGATGGAACTGTGGTAGTCTCGCGCTCGTTGCGGGAGCTCACACAGCGAACGCACGCCCTCGAATAATAGATTTTGGGTGCCATGACATTGCCATGCACCACAAAATGATTTGCTAGAGGGGGGAAACGCGCACTTGTTGTTTGTAAGATTCCGTTGGATGTGCAAAAGTTGCTCGTCCTGTAGCCGTCTCTGGGAAGAGGAGTAAAATCGAATGAAAGGGATGTGGAAAATCGTTCTGCCGGTAGCCGTCATGGGCCTGGCACTTTCCGCTTGCGAAAAGAAGACCGAAGAAGCCCCGGCTGAAGCGCCGGCGGTAGAGGCACCGGCTGAGCCGGCGCCAGAAGCCGCGCCGGCCGAGCCGGCCGCTGAGGCCCCGGCCGAAGCTCCGGCCGATGGCATGGCTCCGCCCGCCGATGGCGCGGCTCCGGCCGAGACCAAGGAAGGCGCGCCGACTCCGTAAGGACGGCATCTTCTTGAGTTCAGGAAAGGGCTCCCGGATCTTCCGGGGGCCCTTTTCATTTGCGTCTCCCGCCGCGTGGCTCGGGAATCCGCATAGGGCGCCGACGACGCTCCCGCTATAGTGCCGCGCCATGGCGATGCTGCGCTATCTCCGCACCCACCCGTTCTCGACGATGGCCCTGTGCAACATCGCCGGCGATCTCTGCTATGTGGGCTTCGCGTTTGATTCACCGCAGGCGGTAAGCGTGCCCAAGCTGGCCGGCGCGCTGTTCACCATCGTCGCCCATACCATCCTGCTCGCCTATGGCGACGACCAGGCGCGGCACATCGCCGGCGAGAACGGCGCACTGTCGCGGCTGGTGCTGGCGCTGCGTGGCCGCGCCCGGCGCCTGCTCGTCGGCCTGCCCGACACGCTCCGTCGATGGGCTCAGGTCAAGCCGATCGGCGTCAGCTTCTCCATGCTGGCGTTGAACGGCGTCGGCCTGTTCGCCGACGCGGTGCGCCATGCCGACACCGCGAACTGGGCGAGCCTGTCGCAACTGGCGCTGGGCCTGTTCATCGTCATCGGCTGTGCATGCTTCGCGGCGGCCGATTTCGTACGCGGCCAAAAGGCCGCCGATATCCTCACCACCGCCGCGCCGGTGATCCTGACCCTGGCCACCGCCGCGAGCTGGGCGCTGGCGGCCACGACGCTCAACCCGTTCGTGATCATCTCCGTCCTGGTGTTCGGCATCTCGAACCTGGCGGGCTACTTCACCCGGATCGAGAAGCCGCTGCCGACGAGCGAGGCATGAAGGGCCTCTATCCGGAGATTGGAAAGCCTGCGGAATTCCGCCGGGCAAGCCAGCGGTAGCGCCATTCGCGCGTCCATGCGATTCACGCTAATCGGTTGGCGTCACCCGCATGACCGTCTTTCCGATACTTTCGCCCTGGTAGAGCCGGTGCAGAACCGACGGGTAGTCGGCGATCGTGCCGTCGATGATGTTCTCGCGGCAGCGCAGCCGCCCTTCCTTCATCCAGCCCGCCATCTCCTGGCGCGCCGCGGCGTAGCGGTTTTCGTAGTCGAAGATGATGAAGCCCTCCATGCGCGCCCGGAGCGTCGCCAGGGCCAGGTAGTTCTTCGGTCCGTAGATCTCGTTCTCGTTGTACTGCGACGTCGCGCCGCAGACGATGATGCGCCCACGCATGCCGAGCCGCCGGAAGATCGTGTCGAGCAGCGGGCCGCCCACATTGTCGAAGACCACGTCTATCCGATCGGGCGTCGCCGCCTTGAGCTCGCCGTAGAAATCCGGCGAGCGATAGTTCAAGGCGGCGTCGAATCCCAGTTCCCCGGTCAGCCACCGGCACTTCTCGTCCGAGCCGCAGACGCCGACCGCGCGCGCCCCCTTGATCCGGGCCAACTGACCCGCAACCGAGCCGACAGCCCCGCTCGCGGCCGTGACCACGACGGTCTCGCCCAGCTTCGGCTTGCCGACCTCGTCCAGCCCGAAAAACGCGGTGAGACCGGTGAGGCCCAAACCGCCCAGCCAGGTCGGAAGGGGTGCGATGGAAAGGTCGGCCTTGGTCAGCAGATCGCCTTGCGCGAGCCCGTATTCCTGGGTGCCGAGCATGCCCGTCACCTTGTCGCCGGCCGCGAATCCGGGATGCCCGGACGCGACGACCTCGCCGGCGACGGGAACATCGACAACGTCGCCGATGCCGACCATGGCACGGTAGGATTGCCCGGCGTTCAGGTGCGTGCGAACCGACGGATCGATGGAGATGTATTCCGCCCGCACGAGTACCTCGCCGGCCGACGGCAGGGGCTGTGGCTCCTGCGTAATGGTGAAGTCATCGTTGACGGCCTCGCCCCTGGGCCGCCGTGCCAGCCGCAACCGCGTGTTCATCAGCATCGTCGTTCCTCCCCGATCCGCCGACCCTATGGGCAGCCGCCGGCCGGCGCAAGATATGGAAATACACCATGACTGAACGTTACCGGCTCCTCGGCGTCGGCGACCCGGCGCTGTCGCGGCGCGAGGGCAGCGCGCCGCCAAACATTGCCTCGGCGCGGTTTCATGACTAGTTTGCACTGAACATCAAGGTGCCGTTGGGGCACTGGCGCTTCCCGGCATGGTCCGGCCGGCGCCTCGCGGAGTTCAGAGACCCATGGCATTCAAACCGAACTACAACCAGCAGCGCGCCGAGCGAAACCGTTCGAAGGAACAGAAGAAGCAGGAGAAGCTGCAGCGCCGCCAGAGCGACGCGGCAACCCGCGACGACGGCGAAGCGCCCGCGCCGGACACGGCCGAAGACTCTCAGGACGCCTGATCCCAGCTCCGGTGGCTGACCTTCCGCAGACGCGACAGGCCGCGCCGCCGACCCGTCGCGGCGGCTGGCGACGCTCGGAAACCGACCGAAAAGCGTGATACTGGAGGATTACCTTTAAGCCATTGAAATAATGGCGCGCCGGTGAGAATAAAGACCCGAACATCTATCTAATTGAATTCAATATTTAAACCCTCCGAAAGCAATAGGCAGGTGCTTAAGATTGCCGGGGATGGCCATAGGGGCTACCTTGTTGACAGAAATCCAGCTTCATCTGGAGAATGTCGGTTGAGAAGCGGCCGCACGAGAGGGGAGATGGCGCTATGCAAGAATTTGAAACCGCCAACTATGAGATCTTCGCGCCGGGTGTCGCTCGGATCATGATGAACCGCCCGGCGATCCGGAACGCGCAGAACGTCCAGATGACCTACGACCTCAACGAGTGCTTCAACCTCGCGGCACGGGACGAAAGCGTGAAGGTCGTAATCCTGGGCGGCGCCGATCCGCACTTCTCCTCGGGCCACGACCTGTCCGGCTTCGGCGGTAAGGTGCCGGGGCGCGACTTCGAGCTGGTTGGCACATGGGGCCTGCTGTCCGAATGGAACATCCACAACCACTACTCCTTCGAGAAGGAAGTGTTCGTCGAGATGTGCCGCCGCTGGCGGGACTTCCCCAAGCCGACCATCGCCATGGTGCAGGGCAAGTGCATCGCTGGCGGCCTGATGCTCGCCTGGGTGTGCGATATCATCATTGCCAGCGACGACGCCAGCTTCGTCGACCCGGTCGTCGCCATGGGCGTCTGCGGCGTCGAGTATTTCAACCATCCCTACGAGCTGGGCATCCGCAAGGCTAAGGAGCTGCTGTTCACCGCCGACTGGTGGAGCGCGGATGAGGCGCACCGCCTCGGCATGGTCAATCACGTGGTGCCTCGTGCCGAGCTGCAGGATTTCGCCCTCAGCATGGCGAACCGCATCGCAGAGAAACCGGCCTTCGCGCTGAAGCTCACCAAGCAGGCCGTCAACACCGCACAGAACAACATGGGGCAGCGCAAGACCATGGATACGGTCTTCGCCCTGCACCATCTAACCCACGCCCACAGCAGCGAGATGCAGCGCAAGACGGGGGAACGCCAGAGCTTCCGTGAAGAGATGAAGAGCAAGCTGACCTGAGCATTGGCGGACTGGGACCGTCGCGCGTGGGCGAGGGCAGGACCTTGAGGCACTATCATTCGCATATGGGCGTGGAGCTGGCGGCGAAAGCTGGAATCTGGCACGGTCGGCACCATGTCTGACATCGCTGAAGCCGAAGACGTCACGCCTGCCTATGTCGGCCGCATGCTGAAACTGGCCTATCTGGCTCCCGTGGTTCTGGAAAAGCTGTTGATTGCACGGGTGCCGCCGACGGTCTCGGTGAAGGATCTGGCATTAGCAGCTGATATGTCATGGGCTGAGCAGGAGTTTGCAGTTTTCGAAGCGACAAAACTTCAGTAGCCATCGCGCCCGTTGTCTCTCGGCGCTATCGTCAGACCATGAAGAATCGCAGCCAACCAAAGTCGCCCGATGAGAAGACCATCCGCGTTCTTCTTGAGAAGCATGGCTGTCCGACACCGTTTCACGAGGTGCGCGCACTTTTCCTCGGCAATATAGCGACACCAGATTTGACCACTTCACCCATGCGGATTGTTGAGGGCCTTTGGGGTGGAGAATTGCCGGCATTCGACAGCATGGATGAAGCAAACGAGCTGATCGGCGTGCTTGTGCAGGGTTTGTGGAATGACCTCACCAAGCATCAGAAGCGCAGCCAGCCGTTCCGGTTGACGCGATTGAACCTCGATCCCACGCCGAAAAACCTCGTTTATTGTGCGCAAGTGCGCCGCCAGGAACTGGAGGGTTTTATCGAAGGATTGTTCAATGGGCAGGACAGGATCGATCTGCCCGAACGGGCTCATCAGGCACTCGGCCATCTTGGCGAATTGCGCGCGATGATGGCCGGCATCGAGGATCTCGTTGCCCGTGACATAGAGGCGGAAAGCCGAACCGATCTCGAGGTCACATTCAAGCACGTCCGCGGACTGACGCGGATTATGGAAACAGAAATCCATGAAGCAGTCCTTTCGTGCACCCGCGCCCGGCGACAGATGCTCGAAGGTGTCTCCACCGAAAACCCGACACTGCACTGATCCACCATGAACTCAGAAGATCGCCTTCGCGAGAAACTCCGCAAGATCGAAGCCCTTTATGCAGGCGCCACAACTGCGGGTGAAAAGGCCGCCGCGGGGGCGGCAGCAGAACGCATTCGTGGGCAGTTCGAGACGGCTAGAAAGAACGAAGGGGCCGAGGAGTTCAAGTTCTCGATCCCGGACCCATGGTCGCGCCAGCTCTTCATCGCCCTGTGCCGCAGATATGGGGTCCGGCCATTCCGCTACCCCCGTATGCACCGTCAGACAGTCATCATCAAAGCCCCGGCGGGCTTCGTGAAGACGATGCTCTGGCCTGAATTTGAGGAATTGAGCGACGCGCTGACCGCGCACCTGCTCGAGATCACCGAGAAGATCATTCGTGAAGAGGTGCATGCTTCGACCGAGGATGCAGAGGAAGTAGAGGAGCCCAGGCGCCTGCGATGAACCAGCCTGCGCAATCACCCTCTGAAGTTCTTGTCGGCAATGTGGAACGGGTCACCTTTCACAGCGAGGAAAGTGGCTTCTGCGTCTTGCGGGTGAAGGCGCGTGGCCACCGCGACCTAGTGACGACGATTGGTCATGCTGCGATGATTTCGGCCGGTGAGTGGATCACCGCCACCGGCGAGTGGACCAATGACCGCAATCATGGCCTGCAGTTCAAGGCGCGGTTCCTGAAGACATCCGAGCCTTCCTCGGTCGAGGGCATCGAGAAATATCTCGGGTCGGGCATGATCCGCGGGATTGGCCCGACCTACGCCAAGCGGCTCGTCCAGATGTTCGGCAAGGACGTGTTCGACGTCATTGAGGCCAATCCCGAGCGGCTCAGGGAAGTGACGGGTATCGGTCCCATGCGCGCGGCGCAAATCACTTCTGCCTGGGCGGATCAGAAGGTGATCCGCGAAATCATGGTGTTCCTGCACAGCCATACCGTCGGCACGGCCCGCGCCGTGCGGATATTCAAGACCTATGGGGTGGATGCCGTTCAGATCATGAGCGACAACCCTTACCGGCTGGCGCGTGATATCCGCGGCATCGGCTTTCGAACGGCTGACACCATCGCTGAGAAGCTGGGCATTGAGAAAACCGCCATGGTGCGGCTCTGCGCCGGGATTTCCTATGCGCTCACAGAGGCCATGGGCCAGGGGCATTGCGGCCTGCCTGTCGCCGAATTGAAAGACCTCGCTGAAAAGCTTCTGGAAGTCGATCGTGCCTTAATCACCACCGCGCTGGAATTGGAATTGGTGGGCGGTACGGTGATTGCGGATACAGTGGGCGAGAGGGAATGCATCTTCCTCGGCGGCCTTTATCATGCCGAGAAAAAGATCGCAGAGCGGCTGAAAACCCTACTGACAGGAGCTTTGCCGTGGCCCGCGATAGATCCTGCCAAAGCCCTGCCGTGGATTGAAAAGCGCACGGCGCTGACGCTTGCCCCCAGTCAGCGGGAGGCCATCGCTCTTGCTCTGCGGTCCAAGATGACGGTGATCACTGGCGGGCCGGGTGTGGGCAAGACGACGATCGTCAATGCCATCCTGCGGATCCTCGCCGCCAAGGGGGTTCAGTTGCTCCTGTGTGCGCCCACAGGCCGAGCCGCCAAGCGGATGGCCGAAGCCACCGGAATGGAGGCCAAGACGATACACCGCCTGCTGGAATTTGACCCCAAGGCGTTTGGGTTCAAGCGGGACGAGGAAAACCCGCTCGAATGTGATCTGCTTGTGGTCGACGAAAGCTCGATGGTCGACGTCATGCTGATGCAGTCGCTGGTCAATGCGATACCTGACACCGCCGCGCTGCTGATCGTTGGCGACATCGACCAGCTCCCATCAGTCGGGCCAGGCCAGGTGTTGGCCGACATCATTGGCTCTGGAACCGTGCCGGTTGTACGGCTGACCGAAGTGTTCAGGCAAGCCGCGCGAAGCCGGATTATCACCACCGCACACATGATCAATCAGGGACGAATTCCCGGTCTGGGCAAGGCCGAGGGCGAAACGGACTTCTACTTCATACCCGCAGACGATCCCGAAGATGCTGTGCCAAAGATAATCAATCTGGTCGGTAAGCATATTCCGCGCAAGTTTGGACTTGATCCGATCCGCGACATTCAGGTGCTGTGCCCGATGAACCGCGGCGGCGTTGGTGCGCGGTCCCTGAATATCGAGCTTCAGGCCGCTTTGAACCCGAACCCGGCGGCCAAGGTAGAACGTTTTGGCTGGACCTTCGCGCCCGGCGACAAGGTGATGCAGATCGAGAACGACTACGACAAGGACGTGTTCAACGGCGACATCGGCTACATTCAGGCGGTGGATACCGTCGAAGGCGAACTGACCGTCGACTTCGACGGCCGCGAGGTCAGCTACCTGTTCGGGGAACTCGACACGCTCGTCCCGGCCTACGCCGCCACGATTCACAAGAGCCAGGGGTCAGAATACCCGGCAGTCGTGATCCCGGTGATGACCCAGCACTACGCCATGTTGCAGCGTAACCTGCTCTACACCGGCCTCACCCGGGGGAAGAAGTTGGTCATTCTGGTGGGGCAACGCAAAGCAATCGCGATAGCCGTGAAAAATGAGGCGGGGCGCCGCCGCTGGTCAAAGCTTGATGAGTGGATGGCGCGGTAAAAACGAGGCTGTCAGCCGTGGCCGGCAGCGCAATGCGCCTCGATATACAACCGACGTATCCACCAATCACGTTTGGCGGCCAATCGGTTTCAATTGACGAATCGCGGTCACAATGTTCATGGTGTGTTCTAATTATAGTTTGGAACCCACCCCCGTGCTGCGTCTTGCCGATTTCCCGCTAAAACTCGAACTCCCTCTGTTCACCGCCCAGGTGCCGGCTGGGTTTCCAAGCCCGGCGGATGACCACATCGAGGGCAAGCTCGACCTCAATGAGCACCTGGTAAGGCGTCCAGCCGCGACGTTCTTCGTGCGAGCGTCTGGGGAATCTATGCGTGGCGCGGGGATCTTCGACGGGGACTTGCTGATCATCGACCGCGGCGTCACCCCGCAGCCCGATGATATCGTCATTGCCGTTCTGCAGGGCGACCTCACCGTCAAACGGCTCAAGAAGGTGGGTGGGCAATGGCATCTGGCGGCCGAGAACAACGATTATCCCACACTGCCGATGGGCGAAGGCGACTGCGAGGTCTGGGGCGTCGTAACCCATAGTATCCGACGCCACTGTGGCCGCTGATGGCCACATTCGCGCTGGTCGACTGCAACAACTTCTACGCGTCCTGTGAGCGGCTGTTCCAGCCCCGCCTGCGGGGACGGCCTGTGGTGGTCCTGTCCAACAACGATGGCTGCGTTATCGCCCGATCGAACGAGGCCAAGGCACTGGGCGTCGGCATGGGCGCGCCGATGTTCAAGATTCGCAAGCTGGTCGAGGAGCATGACATCGCCGTGTGCTCATCCAACTACGCACTCTACGGAGACATTTCTGACCGGGTGATGAGCGTGCTGGGTTCGAGCGCGCCCGCCCACGAAGTCTACAGCATCGATGAATGCTTCCTCGATCTCGATCGGCTGGGTGTTCCGGATCTCACCGACTGGTGCCGGGATCTGCGGGAGCATACCCTGCAATGGACTGGAATCCCGGTATCCGTCGGCGTGGGCCCCACCAAGACCCTGTCCAAGCTAGCCAACCGCCTGGCCAAGAAATCGGCGAAGGCGGGGGGTGTCCTCGACCTAGTCCAGCACCCACAGTGGATCGACGCGGCACTGCGCAAGACGCCGGTCTGCGATGTCTGGGGCGTAGGTCGGCGCTGGACCGTCATGCTCGAGGAGCGCGGCATTCACACGGCCCATGATTTTGCCAATGCGCCCGATGGCTGGGTTCGGCAGCGCATGGGCGTTGTGGGCCTGCGCACGGTCCATGAGCTGCGTGGGCTGGTCTGCCATGCGCTCGAGGACCAGCCGCCGCCCAAGCAGACGACCTGCTGCTCGCGCACATTCGGCAAGGCGATTTTCGATAAGGGCCAAGTCCATGATGCCGTCATGAGCTTCGCCGAACGCGCGGCTGAAAAGGTACGCTGCTCCGGCCAGGTTGCAGGCGCTGCGCAGCTCTTCATCCGGACCGACCCGTTCGCACAGGATGCACCGCAGAAGTCGGTCTCAGGCTCGGCAACATTCCATCGGCCGACGGCCGACACCCGGGAAATCGGCGCCACGGTGATGAGGATATTCGAGCGCATCTGGCGAGATGGTTATGGCTGGCGGAAAGCCGGAGTGCTGCTGCTGGATCTCGGGCCGCCCGGCCATGCACCAGTCTCGTTGTTCGATGTGATCCACGTCCCAGATGACGGGCTCATGAAGGCGATGGACCAGATCAATGCTCGTTATGGCCGCGGCACGGCACGGCTTGGCTTGGCCCAGAAGGACGGTGAGTGGCACATGCGCCGGGAGAACCTGTCGCCCAGTTTTACTACACGTTGGGGGGATATCCCCTCAGCGAAGACGGGGTGAGGCGGCTATACCTTGGCTTCTCTCACCACATCGCCTGCCGAGATCGGGTGAAAAGGTATAGGTCCCAAGATCGCAATAAACGTAGAAAATCGGTCGTGTCCCTTGACGTGGTGTAACTCGCCGGCGGTAGCAGCGCCGCTCGCGCAGCGCGCTCCGCGGTCAGAATCAGCCCAGCATTGCAGGCGACAGCGTTGGCATGTTCATTGATGGTGTCTACCAGGCAAACCGCGATGCGATCGACGTTGCGATGCTCGACATTGAGCGCATCGAGGTGGTGAAAGGTCCTCAAAGCGCGCTGTTCGGTCACAGCACCTTCGCTGGTCTCATCCACTACATCGCGGCCAAGCCGACGGAAACGCTGTCCTATTATGGCTGGGCCGACGCGGGCACGGATGATCTGTACGGGTTCAGGTCTGCTTTTTCAGGCCCCATCAGCGGCAGCCTCAAGGCGCGCGTCGCAGCGAGTTGGCAATCCGCCAATGGGACATGGGAGAACGCGGCGTCGCCCGGCCAGCATGTCGGCAACACGCGCGGATGGGCATTCGCCGGCACCCTTGCGACGCGGGACGCCGCGGGACCGCTGTCGGCCAGCCTTTCAGTTCGCTATGGAGAAAACCGCACCAACCAGCCGCCATTCTATGGCCTGGACTACCGCAGCTTCAATTGCGGTGGACACGACCCGAAGTCGGGGACCTGGAGCTACTTCTGTGGGGACGCCCCGCTGCCGTCCCGTGTCTCGTTGTCGCCAGACCTTCCGGACAGTCGCACAAGGACTGGCCAGGTCGGTCTTCATCTTGCGCTCGATCTCGGCGACGTCGAAATACTGTCGGACACGAGCTATTATTCCGCGACGGCCGCCACCTACAGGGATTTCGACGGTGGCCCGGAAGGCGAACTCTTCGGCGTCTGCACCGTCGGCTTCAACTGCGCCGCGCCCCTAGACCTCGGTAAGCCCGTCAACCGCCTGCAGCGGTCCAACACTGTCCAGCAACGCCGGTTGGTTGCTTCCGAATATGCACAGGAACTCCGTCTGCTGAGCGTGGGCGAGCACAGCGTGGATTGGCAGCTTGGAGCAGCGGTCTATCGGACACGGTCGCGGTTCCAATTCGCCTACGGAGCCGAACGCGGCGAACTTGCTGCAAACGAGCGATTCACGTCGCTGAACCTGGTCGAGCCGCTACGGGTCGGCAGCCTTGCCGCGATGAACTCAGCCATCGAGGACGGCCCGAACTCGGCTCAGGTGGTACAGAGTGACTCTATCGAGCACCGCAGAACGATGGCAGCGTTCGCCACCCTGGAAAGCGGCCTCAGCGAGCAATTGCGACTGCGCGGCGAATTCCGGGCGAACTGGGAACGGCTTGGGCTGGACAGCCGAAAAGCGAATTTCACTGCGAGTTTCGGCAGGAGCATGGGGGCGCGCAGTTTCTTCGACCTAACCGGACGGGTCGGCCTCGAATATCGTCCAACGGAAGCCATGCTGCTCTATGGTTCCTACGCGCGGGGATCGCGTTCCGGTGGCATCAACGCCCAGCCCAGCTTGCTTCCCGAGGAGCAGACTTACGCGCCTGAATCGAACTGGACCGGTGAACTGGGCGTGAAATATGCAGGGGACGGTTGGCTGCGTTCCGCTCAGGTGACCGCCTACCATATCGATTGGCGTGGCACACAGATCATCGGCCTGACGGCCACGCCTGGCATTGCCGCGCTGATCCAGCGCAATACGAGAGGTGTCAGGACCTGGGGAGTCGAGTTTGCGGGCGAAATAAGGCCAACCGAATGGATCGGCCTGGATTTCGCCCTCAGCTACGCCAACCCGAGGTTCAAGCCAGGCAGCGAGGACCCAGGCAGCAATGCGTTCTGCGGGCTGTCCCAGAGCAGCATCGCGTCGAGTTTCTGTACTATTCGGCCCAGCTGGGTCAACCCACGCCAGCTGGTGCCCGATGTCTCAGGCAATCGCCTGGCGCGGGCGGCGAAGACGAGCCTTGCCATGGGTTTCACTCTGATACCAGCCTTCGAGTACCTGCACGGCGCGACATTACGGTTGGGCGTTTCGTATCAGGGCAACGTCTTCGAGCGTCAGGTTAACGGCTTGTATTACGGCGAAAGGTTGCTGTTATACCAACCTGCGGTGAGGCTGACTCGCGTCAGGGATTCCCAAACTGACGAAAGTCTGAATCAATGGCGTCCTGCATTTGGAGGGCGTGACCATGGGATCAGCGATCGGCTTGCGGGATGATTTTGACGGGGTGGCGTTGCGGCG
>CAMDTB010000020.1 GCA_945907245.1 Rhizobium sp. Q54 | reverse complement strand
GCCGCGACCATCACATACTGATCCCCGTTGCTCTCCCTGCGCATATCCTCGCGCCACGTCATCTCATCCGCGTAGTGGTACAGGTAGGCACCGCTGACCCGGTGATACGCGCCGAACTCAGCGCGGCGCATGCGTGAGAAGTAGCTATCGGCCTGATTGGTGCAGGCTCCCTTGTCTTTGACGGCCACGCCATGATTGATACGGCGTGTATCATAGACGGCCTGCAGGTGATCCCATGCGGTGCCTTCGTCGGCATGAACCGTAAGCCGTCAATCACTCGTTCCGTGAAAGCTGGGTTTGCCACCGTTTTCCTTATTCAATGCTAACCGCTATGGGCCATCCGATTTTCGGATAACTCCATGATCTCGACTGTCATCTGTATCGCCTCCACCTCGGCTTCTCGTATGTGGCCGGCAATCAACAGCTTCCCGATCATCCGAAAGTAATTCTCTACTTGATTAATTACTCTAAGGTCGACCAACGCCGCTTGGGTGGGCGCAGGAATCCGCTGCTTATCCAGCGTCAAAAGAAGAGAGTAGGTAGCGGCGACGGTTTCTTGGGGTGTGTTTTTGTAACCTGGGCCAAAATAACCAGGGTCAAGCGAGCTTTTTATTCGATAGGCCATGAGTTCGCATTGCTTGCCAATCAACCGCAACGCCTCCGGGCGCTTAACTTTGGCAGGTTCTCGCTGGCGTATCCACGTATCGACCCAGACCCCCAATGAAAAAGATACTAGGGCAATCGACCCCATGGCCATTGCCGGACTCACAAGAATATCGATGAGGGTTCCCGTCATGCCGGAAGAACCGGAAACTCCGGTTGCATCGACAAGCAAGCTGTCCCACCCCAACGCTTCCGCCAGCCGTTCAACGTTAAGGTAGATCACCGGAAGGCTGAGAAATGAAGCCCACGCCAAACTGCGCCTAAACCATTTTCTCCACTCCATTCACTGATCATGCCCCGACTCCATCTCGTTGTGGAGTCGTAACAGAGTATGCGTTGGGTCTATTTGGCCGCATGATTCTACAATTTCGAGTCCGGGGTTAGGGCGTGGGCTGGTTGGTGTATTTGCTACCTAATGTCGGCCATCCACCCTATTTTCCCCGGGGGAGGAACCGCATGCCGACGAAGAAAGCCGCCGAGACCGACGCGCCCGTCCACCTGCCGCTGCCCGCCAGCGCGCTGTGCGGGCACTGCGACCCGAGCACGCTGGGGTTCGAGACCACCGCCGAGCTCACCGAGGCCAACGGCGTCATCGGCCAGCAGCGCGCCATCGAGGCCATCGAGTTCGCGCTGGGCATGGACAAGCCCGGCTACAATCTGTTCGCCGTCGGCCCGCGCGGCACCGGCAAGTACCGGCTGGTGCGCGGGCTGGTGGAGCAGGCGGCATCGACGCGGCACGCCGAGCGCGACTGGGCCTATGTCTACAATTTCGAGGACGAGCGCCGGCCCAACGCGCTGTCGCTGCCGGCCGGGCGGGGCGCGGCGTTCGCCGAGGCGATGGAGCAGCTGGTGCGCGACGTGCGCGCGGCGCTGACCAACGCGTTCTCCAGCGAGGACTACCGCAACGCCGTCCAGGCGATCCAGGACGAGGTCGAGCGCCGCCAGAACGCCGCGCTGGAGGCGCTGCGCGCCGAGGCGGCCGAAAAGAAAATCACCCTGCTGAACACGCCCATGGGCATGGGGTTCGCGCCGCTGGATGGCGGCAAGGTGATGGACCCGGAGAACTTCAACAAGCTGCCCGAGGACGAGCGCAAGCGCATCGAGGAGGACATCAGGGCGCTGCAGGAAGGGCTGCGCGTCGCCATGCAGGGGATGCCGGCGGTGCTGCAGGAGGTGCGCGAGCGCATCGAGGCGGTGAACGAGGAGACCGCCGAATTCGCCACCGCCAGCCTGGTCCGCGCCGTGCAGGAACGCTATGCCGATCTTGAGGAGGTCGCCGGCCACCTGGAGCGGGTCCACGCCGACCTGAAGGACAGCGTCGACCTGTTCCTGAAGGCGCAGAAGCCGGCCGAGGAGGACAAGGGCCCGGGCCGGGGTCCGGGGCCGGAGGTCTATTTCCGCCGCTACCTGGTCAATTTGATCGTAGAGCACAAGGAGGGCGGGCCGGCGCCGGTGGTCTACGAGGACGAGCCGACCTACGAGCGGCTGATCGGCCGGATCGAGCAGCGGGTGGAGATGGGCACGCTGGTCACCGACTTCGGCATGATCCGCGCCGGCGCGCTGCACCGGGCGAATGGCGGCTACCTGCTGCTCGATGCGCGCAAGGTGCTGATGCAGCCGATGGCCTGGGAGGCGCTGAAGCGCGCGGTCCGGGCGAACGAGATCCGCATCGAGCCGGTGTTCGGCGCCATGGGCCTGCCGGTCACCACCATGCTGGAGCCCGAAGCCATTCCGCTGCAGGTGAAGATCGTGCTGCTGGGCGAGGGCAACATCTACTATCCGCTGCACGCCTATGACCCGGACTTCCCCGGCCTGTTCAAGGTGATGGCCGACTTCGACGAGCGGGTGGTGCGCGACGACGAGACCGTCCGGAAGATGGCGCGGCTGATCGCGGCGCGGGCGCGCAGCGACACCCTGAAGCCGTTCCACCGCGGCGCCGTCGCCCGGCTGATCGACGAGATGTCGCGCCAGGAAGAGGATTCCGAGCGGCTGTCGGCCAATGTGGAGCACCTCACCGACGTGATGCGCGAGGCCGACTACCTCGCTGGCAAGACCGGCCGCGACGTGGTGATGGCGGCCGACGTGGACGAGGCCATCGACGCCAGGCGCCGCCGGGTCAGCCGCATCAACGAGCGGATGCAGGCCGAGATCGTCCGCCAGACCATGCTGATCGACACCGCGGGCGCCGTCACCGGCCAGATCAACGGCCTGTCGGTCTATTCCATCGGCGCGGCCTCGTTCGGCAAGCCGAGCCGGATCACCGCCCGCGTCTGGCTGGGGCGCGGCGACGTGCTCGACATCGAGCGCACGGTGGCGCTGGGCGGGCCGCTGCATTCCAAGGGCGTGCTGATCCTGACGGGCTACCTGGGCGCGCAATATTCCCAGGACCTGCCGCTGTCGCTGTCGGCCAGCCTGGTGTTCGAGCAGTCCTATGGCGGCGTCGACGGCGACAGCGCCTCGTCGGCCGAGCTCTACGCGCTGCTGTCGGCGCTGGCCGAGGCGCCGATCTTCCAGCATTTCGCGGTCACCGGCTCGGTCAACCAGCGCGGCCAGGTGCAGGCCATCGGCGGCGTCAACGAGAAGGTCGAGGGCTTCTTCGACCTGTGCGAGAAACGGGGGCTCTCCGGCAAGCAGGGCGTGCTGGTCCCCACCGCCAACGTCAAGCACCTGATGCTGCATCACCGGGTGGTCGACGCGGTCGAGGCGAAGAAATTCCACATCCACGCCGTCTCCAGCATCGACCAGGGGATCGAGATCCTGACCGGCGTGGCCGCCGGCAAGGCCGACGCGAACGGCGTGTTCCCGCCGGGCACCATCAACGCCCGCGTCGCCGACCGGCTGCACGGCTTCGCCCAGGCCAGGCAGCGCTTCGGCCAGCCGCCGCGCTGGGAGGGCGACGCATGACCGGCGCGCCCATCACCCCAGAAAGCGCCCGCGGTGAAAATGCCGCCGCGCGCAAGCCGGGCCGCAGGCGCCGCGTCGTCAGCCGCATCGTGCTGACCATCGAGCCGGAATCGGCTGGCGGCGAGGCCATCGACACGGCGGTGCGGCTGGCCCGCGCCTACGAGGCCGAGCTGGTCGCGCTGTTCGTCAAGACCAGCGACATGATGAACATGGTCTCGCTGCCGTTCGGCGCGGTGCTGACCAGCCGGGGCGGCGTCACCCGGGTGATCGACCGCACCATGCTGGAGCAGCGGCTGGACCGGCTGGCGCACCAGGCCGAGGCGGCGCTCGCCCGCGCGGCGTCGGGCGTGCGCTGGTCGTTCCGCACCGCGACCGGGCATACCGAGCAGGTGGCGGCCAGCGAGGCGCTGCAGGGCGACCTGCTGGCGATCTGCTCGCGCACCGCCCGTAACGTCAGCGAGGCGGTCGGCGCCATGGCCTGCTCGCTGCTGCTGCTGGGCGACGGGCTCGATAGCCAGGGTCGGGGCCGCGACCGGCCGGTGATCGCCC
Organism: Rhizobium sp. Q54; assembly: GCA_945907245.1. Lineage (GTDB taxonomy): Bacteria > Pseudomonadota > Alphaproteobacteria > SMXS01 > SMXS01 > RI-34. The sequence continues at coordinate 45,258 of CAMDTB010000020.1, read as the reverse complement.
TGTTCGAAGGCGACACGGTCGTGCTGGGCGCGGCGCGCGAGGTGGCGGCGGCGTTCGGCAAGGAACTGGCGGTGGTGCTGCCCCACGGCATGGACGCCCGCGCGCGCCGCCGCGCCACCGACTGGCTGTCGCGGCGTGGGCTGCCGACCCGGCTGCTGCAGTTCTCCGACCCGGACGGCGCCGCGCTGGCGGCGGAGCTGGTCGAACTGGGACCCGGCCTCCTCGTCATGGGCCGCGACGCGGCCGCCTCGCGCCAGGTGCAGCAGACGTTTGAAACCGCGCGCCGCGCGCTGCCGTTATTGCTGGTGTCCTGAGCGGCGCTGCATATATCTTCCCGGCACTTCCCCCGAGGATTCCCGAATGGCGGTCATCTCGATCACACGATTGCGCGTAAGGTCCTGGCGCTTCCTGCCGGACTTCCTGCTGCATTCGGTGAAGATCACCCGCCAGGCGCGCGCCGCGCCCGGCAATCTGGGCGTCGAGGTGTTCCGCGACGCGGGCATGACCTTCTGGACCAGGTCGGCCTGGCGCGACGAGTCGGCCATGCGCGCCTTCATGACGTAAGGCGCCCACAAGAACGTCATGCCGCACCTGCAGCGCTGGTGCAGCGAGGCCTCGGTGCTGCACTGGGAGCAGGAGACGCCGCGAATGCCGTTCTGGCAGGATGTGGGCCGCCGCATGCAGCGCGACGGCCGCCTTGTCGCCGTCAAGCGTCCCAGCGAGGCGCACGCCGACGGGCGGATTCCGCCGATGAGGGCGTAGGCGGAACCCGGCCAGCGGGGGAGGGAACTCGCGCAGACGCGGTTAGCGGATGTGCCGCACGGTCACTCCGACGACGTCCGCGACAGCGCTCCATGCGCGATCGGCGGTCATCACCGGCGCGCGCAGCCGCCGCGCGAGAGCGAGGCAGGCGCGATCGCCCAGCGATAGTCCGGCCACGCGGGTAAGCGGCTCGAGCATTCCCGCGTCAAGTGCGAGCTCTTCGTCGAACGGCACGCGTTTGATGGTCACGTTACCGAGCATCTCGCGAATGTCCGCTTCCTCCGCGCCTCTTCTGGCAAAAATGCCGGCGACCTCGGCCAGGTTGACCGCGGAGATCACGGCCTCGGCGAGCGCTTCGTCGACCTGCTCCCATCCGGTCTCTCTCGACAACAGCGCGGTCAGGGCCGAAGCGTCGAGCACGATTCCGTTCATTCCCTTGCTGCCTCGCGGCGGCGTTCGGCGATCAGTTCGTCGGACAGCAACTCGGTGCTATCGCCCAGGATCTTGCGGGCGATGGCCTGCGCCCGTGCGACACCCTCGCGCAGTGTCCGGATGCGCAGATCGTTGCCGTCCATTTCCATGATCACGGTGCCGCCGCCGTCCAGCCCCATGGCGCGCCGGACCTCGGCTGGGATGCTGACTCGGCCAGACGGAGAGACTCTGACAACTATCTTGTTCATGGTGTAAAATCACGATGTGGCATGAAATTCGTTTATGCCACAAAGTCGACGTCAGGACAATTGGCGCCGCCATGCGCGTATCGATCCGCGCGCTGGCCGAGCGAGTGTACAGGGGTTACGCTCTGGCGCGCCGCCATGGAAAACAGCGAAGGTGACCCGATGATCAATCTCCACTACTGGCCGACTCCGAATGGCAAGAAGGTCACCATCTTCCTCGAGGAGGCCGGGGTCGAGTACACCGTCATCCCGTGCAACATCGGCGCGGGCGACCAGTTCAAGCCCGAGTTCCTGGCGATCAATCCCAACCACCGGATGCCGACCCTGGTCGACGACGCGCCCGACGGCGGCGGCGCGCCGGTCAGCGTGTTCGAATCCGGCGCCATCCTGCTCTACCTGGCGGAAAAGTTCGGCCGGTTCTGGCCGCAGGATCTGCGCACCAAATACGACGTGGTGCAGTGGGTGTTCTGGCAGATGGCGAACCAGGGCCCGAAGCTGGGCGAGCTGGGGACGTTCATCCGCGCCGGAGACAAGCATGGCGACCAGTCGTTCGCCCTGCGCCGCTTCACCGACGAGGCCAACCGGCTCTACGGCGTGCTGAACAAGCGGCTCTACGACCGCCGCTATCTGGCGGGCGACGCGTATACCATCGCCGACATGGCCGCCTATCCGTGGACGGTGAACTGGAAGTTTCACAAGCAGGACATCAACGAGTTCAAGTATTTCAAGCGCTGGTTCGACGAGTTGAGCGAGCGCCCGGCGGTGCAGCGCGGCATGGCCGTCGGCGCCGACTTCGCCTCGCTCCTCACCGACCTGCCGCCCGAGGAAATCGAGCGCCGGACGAAGATGCTCTACAACCAGCGGGCGTTGCCCGTGCCGGAAACGGGCGGTTACGGGTTCTAGCGCTTTCCCGAGGTGGGCGCCGGCCGCCGGATGAGTCTATGGAACCAGAATCTCAGCCAATAGCCCGAAGCACGAGTGAGCCCGTCTCCGGGCGGGATGTGAGGACGTCGTTCGCCATTGCATCCCGCTTCTAAAAATGGCGCGTCCCCTATCCAGCCAACCTGTTCGAGAGCGCTTGCCGGCTTCTGAAGCTGGACCGTGACTCCGCGGTCCTCGACGTCTGCTGCGGTTCCGGTGATCTTGCCGTGGGATTCGCCAATCACGTCGGGCGAGTCGCTGGCCTGGACTTCTCGGAGCGGATGCTCGCGCTCGCGCCGCGGCACGAACGGGTCGACTATATCAGGCACGACATCAACACCCTGCCCGTTCCGGAGATTTTGCAACAAGTGCGGTTCGACTGCTTCGCCATAGGCCGGGCGATACACTGGATCGACGAAGGCGCGCTCGCGCAGGTGACCGAGCAGAATCTCAAGCGCGAGGGCTGCATTCTGATCTGTGGGTCTGGTTTCAGCGACAAAACAAAATGGATTGCGGCCTTTCGAAACCTGAAAGAAGCCTATTCGCACGATGAAGGCGAAAAGGACCACAAGGGAAATCGCAAACTCGGGCGAATTGGCTTCCAGTTCCAAAAGGAAATGTACAGCGAAAACAAGACCAGGCTGTCACTGGATGGCCTTGCCAAGCACGCGATGTCCTACGGCCGTTCCGCGGAACTGATCCATCGCAACCTGCCGCGCTTCAAGAAGGAACTGGCGGACGCCATGGCGCTATACCTCGTGGACGGCAAACTGCAGGGAGCGGTGATCTCGTGGATGACCATCTACCGCAGGTGACAGTGACGGCCGCGCATTGAGGGGACGGCGCGGTCGACTTCAGTGTCAGGTCATCGCGCGCATGGTCGAATACACCGTCACCGAGTCACGAACCGTGGGCGGCGGCTGACCATCGACGCTGACGTCGCCGCGAACCGGGTGGCGTCCTCCTACCAGGCCTGTACGCGCTTTTCGGGGGCAAGCCACATCGGGTCGCCTTCCTTGATGCCGAACGCGGCGTAGAAGGCGTCGAGATGCCGCAGCGGCGCCACCGCTCGGTAGCCGTTCGGCGGATGGGCGTCGCGGGCGACCTGCGAGCGCAGGACCTCGTCCTTGCCTTTCCACGCCCACAACTGCGCCCAGGCGAGGAAGCAGCGCTGGTCCTGGGTCAGGCCGTCGATCGGCACATCCTTTTCGGGGTGGCGCGCCAGATAGGTGCGCAGGGCGACATGAGCCAGCGTGATGCCGCCCAGGTCGGCCATGTTCTCGCCCACCTGCTGCGCGCCGCTGCCATTGATCTGGCCGGGCAGATATTCATAGCTGTTGGCCTGCGCGATCAGGCTTCCCGCGAGTGCGTCGAAAGCCGCGCCATCCGCTGGCGTCCACCAGTTCCCCAGGCTTCCGTCCTTGTCGTACTGCTTACCGGTCCAGTCGAAGCCGTGGGTCATCTCGTGGCCGAGCACCGCGCCCATGCGGCAGAAGTTCACCGCCGGGTCCATGCCGGCGTCGAACATCGGCGCCTGGATGATCGCGGCCGGTACTTCGAAGCCGTTCACGGTCGGGTTGTAGCCGGCATTGACCACCATCGGCAGGGTCTTCGGATCCTCGAAATAGTCATGCACCACCGGTTTGCCGATCTTCTCGCGCGCCCGCTCGTAATTGAAGCGCGCGATCGCGGTGACCGAGCCGACGAGATCGCTGGTCACGTCAACCCCGGAATAGTCGATCCAGGTGTCCGGATAGCCGATCTTGAACGTCAGCGCGTCCAGCTTGGCGATGGCGGCGGCGCGGGTTGCGTCCGACAGCCAGGTGCGTCCCGGCATCCGCTCGACAAAGGCGGCCTTGATCAGCCCGACCATCTCGGCGGCCTGCTGGCGGGTGGCCTCCGGGAAGAAATTGTCGGTGTAGATCTTGCTGACCGGCTGGCCCAGCTGCGCCTTGATCGTCTCGAACGCGCGGTCCTCCAGCGACGGCAGGACCCCGACGCCGAGCAGCGCCTGGTTCAGCCCCAGCAGCGGCGCGTCGAAATCCGGGCTCAGATAGGGCGTGTAGGCCAGGATCGTTCGGGTCCGCGCATAATCGCGGATGTCCTGCAGCGACAGCCCGGCAAGCAGCGAGTCCAGCGCCGGCAGGTAGCGCGGTTCGGTCAGGATCAGCCGGTCCGGCGATCCGAACTGCAGCGACTGCAGCAGCAGGCCGAGATCGAGCCGGGGAATTTGCCTTTGCAGCTCGGCCAGCGTCGTCAGGTTGTACATCTTGCTGGGATCGTTCGACTCGGCAGGCGGCAGCTTGGCCGCGTGCAGCGTCCGGTCGATCCGGATCGAGAGATCCGCCATGCGCGCCGCTTCGGCGGGCGAGGTTCCGGCCAGTTTCAGCGTCTCGATCAGGTAGGTGCGATAGCCGGTGATGCGGGCATCGCCATCGGCTTCCTCGAACACGTCCTCGAAGTCGTCGGGCAGGCCCAGTGCGCCGGCCAACACATACATGGCGACGACCTTGCTGTTGGCCAGATCGACTTCGGGACCGATCTGGAGGAACAGCGACGGTCCGCCGTCGCGAGTCGACTGCGCCATGAACCGCGCGAGCCCGTTCATGTCGCGGATCGCGTCGGCCCGGTCGAGGAACGGCTTGATCGGCGCCATGCCCGCCGCCTTGCGGGCATCCAGGTCCAGGTAGGCGTTGTAGAGGGTTCCCACTTGCTGTGCCGGGCTGCCCTTCGGCGCCGTCGCGGCATCGCGGCCCGCCTTCTGGAGAACCTGTCGCATCTGGTCCTCCACACGGTCGGCGACGACTTCGAAGAAGCCATAGCCGCCATGGCGCTCCGGCCGCTCGACCCGCTTCAGCCACCCGCCTGCGGCATAGCTGTAGAAGTCCTTGGCCGGGGAGACCGATGTATCCATGTTCGCGGTGCTGAACGCCATCTGATCCGGCCCGACGCCGTCCGCCGCACCGGTGTCATCCGACGCTGCCCAGGCCATGGACGCGGCGGCAAGAGCGGCCGCCGCGATACCGGCCATCCGCAGGCCCGACACGACTGAACCTGGAAATTTACCAGCAATTTTAAGCATGTCGCCCACTCTCGCTCTGCCCTGGGGCAAGGCTAGGATCGGCGCATGATGGTGTCAATTTACCACATCCCCCATATCAGGACGGCGGACGGGCACGCATGGAGCTGGTATGATGGACAGCCGTCCCAGCGGCGCAGCCGGGCGGTGACGTCGTGAGGATCGCCGGATTTCCAATGGCAGGGAGGCATTCATGGCCGAGGTCGCGACCAAGAAGCTGCTGGAGAACGACAAGGTCATCGTCTGGGAGCTGCTGCTCGAGCCCGGCGAGAGCACCGGCGTGCACCGCCACGAGCTCAGCTACATCGTGCATGTGATCGAAGGCTCGACCCTGCGCGCCACCGACGGCAACGGCGAGAACGCCGCCGAGATCACCTTGCAGCCGGACGACACCTTCTTCTTCGAGATCCGGGACGGCATCGCCACCTCCGGCGGCCTGAGCACGCCGACGACCCACGACGCGAAGAACGTCGGCGCCGGCCGTTACCGGGAAATCATGGTGGAGATCAAATAGGAAACTGGAGCGGGTGAAGGGAATCGAACCCTCGTCGTAAGCTTGGGAAGCTTCTGCTCTACCATTGAGCTACACCCGCGCATCCAGACGATCTGAGATAGCATATGGGCCGAGACGCGCAAGCTCAATCCCGGCTGCGCCATTCCTCAGCCGTCATCCCGCTGAAGAGCGGGATCCAGACCTTCTCTTACGAAGAACCCCTGCCTCTTACGAAGAACCCCTGCGTGCCGCAGTAACTGCCCAGTCTGGATACCGGCCTTCGCCGGTATGACGGCTGGATTAGGGCAGTCCATTGTTTTCACATCTCCCGCGCCGGGCGGATTTCCCGTATTGAAGAGGCCTGCCTTCCGGAGCGCCCCATGGACATGCACGAGATCATCCGATCGACGACGACGCTGCTGACGGTCTACGGCCTGAAGCTGATCGGCGCGGTGGTGATCCTGATCGTCGGCTGGCTAGCGTCGTCCTGGGCCGGGCGGGCGATGATGCGGCTGTCGCGCCGGGCCAGCAAGCTCGACCCGACGCTGACCACCTTCCTCGCCAGCTTCGTGCGCTGGGCGATCCTGGCCTTCACCATCATCGCGGTGCTCTCCCAGTTCGGGGTCGAGACCACCAGCCTGATCGCCGTCCTGGGCGCCGCGTCCATCGCCATCGGCCTGGCGCTGCAGGGAACGCTGAGCCATTTCGCCTCGGGCGTCATGCTGCTGATGTTCCGGCCGTTCCGGGTGGGCGACGACATCGAGGTCGGCGCCCATGCCGGCACGGTGCGGGCGATCACCCTGTTCGCCACCGAGCTGGCGATGGCCGACAACGTGCAGCTGTTCCTGCCCAACGGCATGGTCTGGGGCGCGGCGATCAAGAACTTCAGCGCCCACAGGACGCGGCGGGTCGAAGTGATCGTCAACATCGGCTACGGCAACCGGCTGGACGCGGTGCTGGCGATGATCCGCGACACCATCGCCGCCGACCCGCGCCCGCTGGCGAAGCCCGAACCGCAGGTGGTGGCCGGCGCGCTGGGCGACCTGGCGGTGCAGGTGATCATCCGCGTCTGGGTGAACAGCCTGGACTATCTGGGCTTCCGCTACGATCTGGTCGCCCGGCTGAAGCAGCGGTTCGACGACGAGGGCGTCCAGCTGGCGCTGACCGAACACACGCTGCACAATCCGCCGCCGGCGCGTCCGCCGCCACCCTGAGCCGGTGCGCGATTTATTCCCCAACCCGGGCGGATTTTCCTTATGATGGGTGAGGGTTGCGGGTTGCCAACAGCACCGTGAATGGGCGCCGGGTAGCGGTTTGCGCGATGTTTCCAAGAACTTCGGCTGAGGCGGCCAGGGCCGCGATCATCGCGCTGGTCTGCGCGGCGATCGCCGCCACCAGCCATCTCTATTCGATTTCCAGCACCGTGGCGCCGGCCACCTGGTGGCCCATGGGCATCGCCCTCGGCGGTGTCATCGCCTATGGCCGCGTGGTCTGGCCGGGCGTCCTGATCGGCTGGGTGGCCGGCGCCATGCTTGCCGGCCTGGGCCCCGCGGCCGCTGTCGCCACCGGCGCCACCGGCACCGGTGCCGCCCTGGCGGGCGCCTGGGTGGCAGGCCGGGTGGGGCTGGGCGCGGGGCTGGACCGGTTCCGCGACGTCGGGCTGCTGATGGGCCTCATCGTGCCCGGCGCGTGCCTGATGGCGGCACTGGGCGACGGGCTGCTGTTCATGTCGCCGGTCGTCGACCGCCCGGACGTCGGGCCCGGCGCGATCGTCCTGGGGCGCGGGTTGGGCTGCCTGTTCAGCAGTTTCGCCTTGGTGCCGCTGGTCATGGGCATCGCGCTGCGCCGGCCGATCGCCCTGCGGCCGCTCCGCTGGCTGGAGTTCAGCGCGATCATGGGTATCAAGGCCCTGTCGGCGCTGGCGGTCAACATGCCAACCCTGCCCAATTCGGTGCAGCTCGCCATAGTGGTCAGCCAGTTCCCGCTGCTGGCGTGGATGGCGGTGCGGTTCAACCTGCTGGGCGTCGGCATCCTGATCGCGTTCTCGCTGGTGTTCGCGCAGTTCGGCACCGCGCAGGGCGCCGGTCCGCTGCATGCCTTTTCGGCAGGCGGCCAATGGACGACGCTGACGTCGTTCTGCATCCTGTCGACGCTGACGGCCCTGCTGCTCCATGCCGCCATGGACGCCATGCGCCGCATGCAGCGCGAGGTCATCGACAGCGAGCGGCGGCTGCGCGATATCGCCGACAGCGCCAGCGACTTCTTTTTCGAGACCGACGCGCGCGGACGCCTGCGATACGTGTCCGAGCGCTTCGCCGACTTCGTCGGCAGCCAGACCGAGCTGCTGCTGGGCCGCGTCGCGTTCAGGGACGAGGTGAGCGACGCCACCGAGGCCGATTGGCCGCAACTGCTCGAGCATATCGCGCGGCGCGAGCCATACCGCAACGTCCGCGTGCCGGTGACCACCATGTCGGGCGAGCGCAAGGTGCTGATGGCCAGCGGCAAGCCGATCTTCGGCGACCGCGGCGAGTTCCTGGGCTACCGCGGCGCGTGCACCGACATCACCGAGCAGATCGACGCCGCCGACGCGTTGTTCCAGGCGCAGAAGATGGAAAGCGTCGGCCAGCTCACCGGCGGCCTGGCGCACGATTTCAACAACCTTCTGGCGGTGATGATCGGCAACATGGAACTGGCCGACGAGACGATCATCGAAAACCCGCGGAACAGCCGCGACCTGCTGCGCAAGGCGCTCAACGCCGCCGAGCGCGGCGCGCTGCTGATCCAGCGGCTGCTGGCATTCTCGCGGCGCCAGGCGCTGTCGCCCAAGATCGTCGACGTCAACATCCTGATCGCCGGGCTGAGCGAGATCCTCGAGCATTCGCTGGGCGACGGCATCGAGGTCAGGCGCGAGCTGGAGGACGATCCCTGGCTGGTGCGGGTCGATCCGTCCCAGCTCGAATCCGTCATGCTCAACCTGGCGCTGAACGCGCGCGACGCCATGCCGTCGGGCGGCCTGCTGACCATCCGCACGCGCAACGACCGCTTCGCCGCCGAGACCGTGGCCGGCAAGGATCCGCTGTCCGCCGGCGATTACGTGACGATCGAGGTGTGCGACACCGGCTCGGGCATGTCGCCCGAGGTGCTGGACCGCATCTTCGAGCCGTTCTTCACCACCAAGGACACCGGCCGCGGCAGCGGCCTGGGCCTCAGCATGGCCTACGGCTTCGTGCGCCAGTCCGGCGGCGCCATCAAGGCCGAGAGCGAGGCCGGCAAGGGCTCGCGAATCATCTTCTACCTGCCGAGCTACCGCGACACGACCGGGACCGCGAGCAACGCGAGGAAACCGGACGCCCAGCACAGCGGCAAGGGCGAGCGCATCATGCTGGTCGAGGACGACGCCGCGGTGCGCGACCTGCTGGTGCGCCGGCTGCGGAGCATGGGCTATGAGGTGGTGCCGGTCGACGACGCGGTGAAGGCGCTGAAGGTCCTGCCCGAGCACGACGTGGACCTGCTGCTGACCGACGTGGTGCTGCCGGGTGGCATCTACGGCGACAAGCTGGCGGTCCAGGCCCGTGAATTGCGGCCCGGCCTGAAGGTGCTGTTCATGTCGGGCTACCCCAAGAACGCCATGGACCATCTGGGCCAGCTGGGCGTCGATGCGCCGGTGCTGCGCAAGCCGTTCCGCAACCAGGAGCTGGCCGTCCAGCTTCGCCGGCTGCTTGACCCGGCGGAGGAAAACGCCTAACACTCGGCCCGTGGTGATTTGGCGACCAGCTTGCGGCCACGTTAAACAAACAGCTAAACGGTCGGGCGCGAACCCTGACCCGTTTTGGTCGGGGTTTTTTGTTTTGGGCGGATGCGATGTACGCGCCGTACCATTTCCTCGCCGACGCGATGGAGAGAAGCGAGAAGGACGCAAGGTCATGACCGAGAAGAAACCCTCCGACTGGCGGCTGGCGACCCGGCTGGTGCGCGGCGGCACGAAGCGATCGAATTTCGGCGAGACGTCGGAAGCTATCTTCATGACCTCCGGCTTCCGCTATGACGCGGCCGAGATCGCCGCCGACCGCTTCGCCGGCACCGCCGACGGCTTTACCTATTCGCGGTTGTCCAACCCGACCATCGCCATGTTCGAGGAACGCATGTCGCTGCTCGAGGGCCTGCCCGTGGCCAAGGCGACGGCGACCGGCATGGCCGCGGTCAATGCCGCGCTGATGTGCCAGCTCAAGGCGGGCGACAAGGTGGTGGGCGCCAAGGCGCTGTTCGGCTCGTGTCGCTACATCCTCGACCAGATCCTGCCGCGCTTCGGCATCACCACCGAGCTGGTGACGGGATCGGACAACGACGCCTGGAGCCGCGCGATCACGCCCGGCACCAGGACCGTGTTCGTGGAAACGCCGGCCAATCCCACGCTCGACGTGGTCGACCTGGGGCATGTCTGCAAGGCGGCGCACGCGGTCGGCGCCACGGTTATCGTCGACAACGTGTTCGCCACGCCGCTGCTGCAGCGGCCGACCGACTACGGCGCCGATGTCGTGGTCTATTCCGGCACCAAGCACATCGACGGCCAGGGCCGGGCGCTGGGCGGGGTGATCCTGTGCGACGAGACGTTCTTCGAGGACCACCTGAACCAGTATCTGCGCCACACCGGCCCGACCATGAGCCCGTTCAACGCCTGGATCATGCTCAAGGGCCTCGAGACGCTGGACCTGCGCGTGACCCGGATGTGCGAGAACGCCGCGAAGGTGGCCGATTTCCTCGCCGACAGCGGCAGGCTGGCGCGGGTGCTCTATCCGGGCCGAAAGGACCATCCGCAGCATGCGCTCGCCATGCGCCAGATGAAAGCCGGCGGCAGCGTCATCACCGTCGACGTGCCGGGCGGGCGTGACGCCGCGTTCCGGCTGCTCAACGCGCTGCGGATCATCGACATCTCCAACAATCTGGGCGACGCCAAGAGCCTGATGACCCATCCATCAAGCACGACGCACCGGTCGCTCGCCGAGGAGGCCCGGCTGGAGCTGGGCATCGTCGAGGGCACGCTGCGGTTGTCGGTCGGCCTGGAGGATCCTCTGGACCTGATCGAAGATCTGGATCAGGCGATGTCGCATATATCGGCTTAGGGCTGTAGACAAAAGGCAATCCGGGGTTAGAGTACCCGGATTGCCGCCCGCTCGGACCGCCAGCAGGGCCGATCCAGAACAAGGCCATACCATGTACAACGCCGTAACCCGGCAGATCAGCGTGACCGTAACGCCCCACTTCATCGAGGACCAGTCGGACCCCGAGGACAATCATTATGTCTGGGCGTACCAGGTCAATATCGAGAATGCCGGCAGTGAAACCGTTCAGCTGATCAGCCGTTACTGGCATATCACCGACGCGAACGGCCAGGTGCAGGAGGTGCGCGGCGACGGCGTTGTCGGCGAGCAGCCGGTGCTACGCCCGGGCGAAAGCTTCGAGTATACCAGCGGCACGCCGCTGTCGACGCCGTCGGGGATCATGGTCGGGCGCTATCAGATGGAAACCAAGGGCGGCGAGGGATTCGAGATCGAGATCCCCGCCTTCTCGCTGGACAGTCCGTACCAGCGTACGAGCCTGAACTGACGCCAGGGATCGCTGGCGAACCGGGGAGAAGACCGTGGACAAGAGAGTGGTGAGGATGCCGACCCGCGAAGAAGCGGAGGAGGCCGTGCGCACCATGCTGCGCTGGGCGGGCGACGATCCGGCGCGCGAAGGCCTGATGGACACGCCGGCCCGCGTCGTCCGCGCCTATGAGGAATTCTTCGCCGGATATCGCGAGGATCCGAACCATTACCTGGAGCGGACCTTCGAGGAAGTGGCCGGCTATGACGAGATGGTCGTGCTGCGCGACATTCCGTTCGAATCCCACTGCGAGCACCATCTCGCGCCGATCATCGGCAGGGCGCATGTGGCCTATCTGCCGACCAACCGGGTCGTCGGCATCTCCAAGCTGGCCCGCGTCGTCGACGCCTTCGCCAAGCGCCTTCAGGTGCAGGAGAAGATGACCGCCCAGATCGCCGAATGCATCAACAGCGCGCTGAAGCCGGACGGCGTCGCCGTGGTGATCGAGGCGGTGCACCACTGCATGACCACGCGCGGCGTCCACAAGCACGGCGTGTCCATGGTGACCAGCACCCTGCTCGGCGCGTTCCGCGAGAACATCCATACCCGCGCCGAGTTCATGGCCATGATCGGCAGCCCGGCCAGCCGCGTCTACGGCTAGAGATGAGGGATAACGCCAGGAAAGCGGTCGACATCCTCCGCGACCTGATCGCGTTCGACACGGTCAGCCGCAACTCCAACCTGGCGCTGATCGACTATATCTCCCGCTACCTGGCGAGCCTCGGCGTCCATTGCGAGATCATCCGCGACGACACCGGCGCCAAGGCGAACCTGTTCGCCACGGTCGGCGGCCCGGCCGGCGTCCCCGGCATCGTGCTGTCCGGGCATACGGACGTGGTCCCGGTCGAGGGACAGGACTGGTCGAGCGATCCGTTCACCCTGACCGAGCGCGACGGCAAGCTGTTCGGGCGCGGCACATGCGACATGAAGGGCTTCATCGCCATCTGCCTCGCGATGGCGCCGGCCATCGCCATGGCCGGGCTGAAGCGGCCGATCCATTTTGCGTTTTCCTATGACGAGGAAGTCGGCTGCCGCGGCGTCGCCGGCATGATCGAGAAGATCGCCGGCCGCGCGCCGCTGCCGCGCGCCTGCATCGTCGGCGAGCCCACGTCCATGCGCGCAGTCACCGCCCACAAGGGCATCCGTGCGTTCGAGACGGCGATCACCGGGCGCGAGTCCCATTCCAGCAACACCGAATTCGGCGTCAGCGCGATCATGGCCGCCAGCCGGCTGATCGAGTTCCTGCGCGGCATCCTCGCCGAGATGAAGGCGCGCGGCGACGACACCGGACGCTTCGATCCGCCCTATACCTCGCTCAATGTCGGCATGATCGACGGCGGCACCGCCGTCAACATCACGCCGAACCATTGCCGGATGGTGTGGGAGTACCGGCCGCTGCCGCAGGCCGACGAGGACGAGATCATCACAAGGTTCGAGGCGTTCTCCCGCGAGGTCGAGGCCGAGATGCGCGCCCGGTACGGCGGCGCGTCCATCGTCACCACCCAGATCTCGCGCGCTCCCGCGCTGCTGCGGCGGGAGAACTCGCCCGCCGAGGAGCTGGTGCGGGCGCTGACCGGCCAGAACGACACGCTGACCGCCGCCTATGTCACCGAGGCCGGCCTGTTCCAGCAGGCCGACATCCCGACCGTGGTCTGCGGCCCCGGCTCCATCGACCAGGCCCACCGGCCCGACGAGTTCATCGAACTTAGCCAGATGGACGCGGGCACCGAATTCATCGAGAAGCTGGTGGCGGCGCTGTCGGCCTGAGGTCGACTCCGGGCGTTTTTCCCTTAAGAATACCAGCCGGAAACAACGGGAGGATTCCATGGCCGCATCGCCTGAGCTGCAGGACACCATCAACATGCTGCGCGCGGGCAACGAAGCCGCGGCCAAGGCCGGGGTCGCGCCCAGCGTCAAGGGCGTGCGCGAGATGATGGCCACCGCCGTGTTCACCGCGCCCGCGCCTGCCGGCATCCGCACCGCGAAGGTACGGGCGGTCACCGTCCCCTGCGAATGGGTCTGCGCCCCCGGCTCCGATCCGGGCAAGCGCATCCTCTACCTGCATGGCGGCGGCTACGCGGCCGGAAACCTGGATACCCACCGCGCGCTGTGCGGCGACATCTCGGTCGCCTCGGGCGCGTCGGTACTCAATGTCGACTACCGGCTGGCGCCGGAATACACCGCGCCCGCTCAGTTCGACGACGCGCTGCTCGCCTATCGCTGGATGCTGGACAATGGCCCGCTGGGCGAGGACGAGGCGAGCCATGCCTTCGTGGCCGGCGATTCGGCGGGCGGCGGCCTGGGGCTCGCCGTGCTGCAGGGCATACGCGACGCCCGGCTGCGCGCGCCCGACGCGGCGGTGCTGATCTCGCCCTGGACGGACATGACCGGCTCGGGCGGGTCGATGCGGTCCAATGCGGACAAGGATCCGATGGTCGGCTACGGCCTGCTGTCGTGGATGGCGGGCATGGTGGTGGGCGACGGCGACCCTGCCGATCCGCGCGTGTCACCGCTGTTCGGCGACTATGCCGGCCTGCCGCCCATGCTGATCCAGGTCGGCGAGAACGAAACCCTGCTGGACGATTCCCGCGTCGCCGCCGACAAGGCCCAGGCGGCGGGCGTCGACGTCACCCTGGAATGCTGGCCCGACGTGATCCACGTTTGGCACGCGCTCGGACACCGCGTGCCCGAAGCAACCCAGGGCATCAACCGCATCGGCGAGTACCTGCGCGGGCGTTTCTGAGCTAAGCAGGACGCCCGAACGGCTTGTCGATCTTCGAGCCGCCGTCGGTTACATCCTGGATGAAGCGGCTCTGGATCAGGTCGTGGGGATAACCCAGTTCGACCTCGGTCAGTTCGTCCAGCCACGCCTTGTGCTCCAGCGACAGCTTCACCTCCATGGCGCCGAGATTGTCCTCGAGCTGGGCCGGCGTGCGCGCGCCCAGGATGGTGCTGGAGACGCCCTGATGGGTCATCACCCAGGCAAGCGCCACCTGCGCCGGCGTCGCGCCGATCTGCTTGCCGATGTCGATCAGCGCGTCGTTGACCTCGAGCGCCTTCTCGGTCACCCGGCCGGACGAGGCCACCATGCCCTCGCGAGTGCCGTTGCCGCCGCCGAGCACGCGGTTGTCGCTGCTGCCCGGCTGGGCGAGGTGCTTGCGGCCGTATTTGCCGGTGAGCAGGCCGGCGGCGAGCGGCGACCACGGCGTGACGCCGAGGCCGAACTCGCGGCACATGGGCAGCAGGTCGCGCTCTGGTGTCCGCTGCAGCAGGTTGTATTCCAGCTGCAGGGCGATGAACGGGCTCCAGCCCTTCAGCTCGGCCAAGGTGTTGGCCTGGGCGATCTTCCACGCCGGCGCGTTCGACACGCCCACATAGAGCAGCTTGCCCTGGCTGACCGCGTCGTCGAGGGCGCGCATGATCTCATGCACCGGGGTGCGGAACTCCCAGACATGCAGCCAGTAGAGGTCGATGTAGTCGGTGCCCAGCCGCTTCAGCGAGGACTCCAGCGACTGCATGATGTTCTTGCGCGCGTTGCCGCCGGCGTTGGGATCGCCCGGCGAGGTGTTCATGCTGAACTTGGTGCCGATTACCCAGCGCTCGCGCTGGCCCTTCATGAACTCGCCCAGCAGCGTTTCGCTGGTGCCCTGGGTATAGCCGTCTGCGGTGTCGACGAAGTTGCCGCCCCGGTCGGCATACATGTCGAACATGCGGCGGCTGTCCTGGGCGTTGGCGCCCCAGCCCCAGTCCTCGCCGAAGGTCATCGCCCCCAGGCAGAGCGGTGAAACCCTCAGGCCGCTGCGGCCCAAGGTGCGGTAATCGTCCAAGGCAACCATGTCGCGTCTCCCCGCTTGGGTTGAATCTATCGCACGCTGTAGAGCTCGGTCAGCACCTGGTAGGACTGCCGGAGGTTCGCTTCGGTGTCGTTGCGGGCGTCGGTGGCGCCCACCGAATCCCAGTAGGCGACGGCAGCCTTGCCCAGTTCCACCGCCTCCTCCACGTCGCCGGCCACCCTGTTGTGCGCGCCGCGCACGGTCAGCGCCTGGGCCAGATTGCCCTGGATGATCGCCTTCTGGCCCGGCAGGTCGAGCGTCTCGACCATGGACAACGCGCCGCGCAGCTGGGTTATCGCCTCGTCGGTCGGCGCCACGTCCTTGCTCAGCATCGCCATCTCGACCAGCGCGCTCGCCATGTTGACCTGGATGCGCACCCGCTCGCGGTCGACGGGCTTGATCGTCGGGTCGGACAGCGCCGACCGGAAGGTCTGGTTGGCGACCTTCATGGCGGCCACGTCCCTGGCCATGCTGCCCTTGGTCCAGTGGGCGATCGCCAGGCTGTTCATCAGGCCCGGCCACTGGTCCGGCTGCGAATCGCGCGCGAACAGCGCCGCCGATTCGAACGCGGCGATGGCCTCGTCCAGCCGGCTCCGGTCGTTGGTGCGCCGCGCCAGCATGACCAGCGCCGTGCCGAGGTCCTTGTTGGCCGTGACCCACAATGCGCCGCGGCCGCCGGTCTCCAGCGATGCCAGCACGGCGGACGCGGCGTCGGCGCCGCGGCGGATCATGCCGACGTCGCCGCTGAGGTCGCCCAGCCGGAACATGGCCTCGGCCCGCCGCAGCGCCTGCTCGGTGGGCGCGCCGGAGGGCGGAATCTTCGCGATCACCGCCTGCAGTTCGGCCGGGCTCGCATCCGACAGGTCGGCCTCGGCGGCCATCGCCGCGCCCGACAGCGCGGCGGCCAGCACGATGACGGCGATGAGCGGTCTGATGAGCATCCATTCCTCCGCGAGCATCTTAATGCTTGGCCCGGTCAGGTTTGCAAGCCTGACGTCGGTCAGACGCCTCTTGCATCGGCCCGCCATGTCGCGGATAACGACCCATCGCCACCAGCGTTATGTTATAACAAAGACATGTATCTCGTCGCCGGCATCACCGCCCTGCTGATCGGGCCCATCGCCTACCAGTTCCTGCACGGGCTGGCGCGCATCCGGCGTGCGCTCGATCTGGCGGTCACCGGCGTGATCACCGCGCTGGCCCTGCTGATCCTCTGGGACACCGGCGAGACCGGTGGCTGGCTGACCGTGGCGTTCGCGCTGGTGGGCCTCGCCGGCCCGCTGGTGGCCGAAGCGCTGCTGCACCGGGAACGCGGCGTCCACGCCGCGACCCTGGTCGTAGGCGTCGCCGGCCTGCTGCTGCACAGCGCCGCCGACGGCGCGGCGCTGCTCAGTGGCCATCTGGGCCATCACGAGGCGCTGTCGCTCGCCGTGGTGCTGCATAACGTCCCGGCAGGGCTGGCGATCTGGTGGCTTGTGCAGACCAATGTGGGCACCCGCGCCGCGGTTTTCGTGCTCGGCCTGCTGGTGGCGGCGACCGTGGCGGGCTATTTCGCCGCGTCGGCGGTGGCCAGCGTCGCCAGCGAGGCCGAGTTTGCCTGGCTGCAGGCCTTCGTCGCCGGGTCGCTGCTGCACCTGACCTATCACCGGCTGCGCCATGGGCACAATGGCCACGCGAGCAACGGTCTCGGGCACCATGACCACGGCGATTCCGGGCACCGCCATTGACGCGGCCCGTTGCCTTCGGGTGTGACGGAGTTACATCTTTTCTTTGACGCGCCTGCTTGCTACAGCATGCGCAGAGATGGAAACGCCAACCGGCCTGAACCAAAAATCCCGCCGGACCACAAACATCAGAGAAGGCTGCCGCCATGAAATTCGCTCTCGGACCTGTCACGGGCCTCGTGCTCGCCTGCCTTGCGCTGACGGGTTGTGACAAGAAGGCCCCCGACGAGCAGGCCAAGGCCGAGGATGCCGTCGTCGCGACGGTCAACGGGCAGAAAATCCGCCAGTCCGACGTCGCCCAGCTGTACAACGCGCTGCCCGGCCAGTACCGCCAGCTGCCAATCGAGTTCCTGCAGGACCAGCTGGTCGAACGGCTGGTCGACCAGAAGCTGGTGGTTGCCAAGGCGAAGGCCGACGGCACGGAGAAGGACGCCAAATACAAGGAGCGTCTGGCCTCGGCGAAGGATCAGATCCTGGAAGACGTCTGGCTGACCAGCGAGATCGACAAGCGCCTGTCGCCCGAGCGGCTCAAGACGTCCTATGACGAGATGGTCAAGGGCTTCAAGCCGTCGGCGGAGTACAAGGCCAGCCACATCCTGGTGAAGACCGAGGACGAGGGCAAGCAGGTGATCGCCGACCTGGCGCGCGGCGGCGACTTCGCCACCCTTGCCAAGGCGAAGTCGCTGGACCAGGGTTCGGCCGCCGAGGGCGGCAACCTGGGCGACTACTTCGCCCCGGACAAGATGGTGCCCGAATTCGCCCAGGCGGTGACCACGCTGAAGCCGGGCGAGGTCTCCAAGACGCCGGTGAAGAGCCAGTATGGCTGGCATGTGATCAAGGTGGTCGACACCCGCCAGAGCACGCCGCCCAAACAGGCCGACGTGGAAGCCCAGCTCAGGGAGTCCGAGCGCGACAAGGTCGTGCAGGAAATCCTCGACGAGCTGCGCGGCAAGGCCAAGATCGAGAAGCCGAAGCCCGCCGCCGAAGCCGGCTCCGGCCACGAAGGCCACGACGCGCCCCCGCCCCCGGCCGAACCGGCCAAGCCGTAAGTCAGCTAGGGCCGCACGGGCGGCAACAATCAGGATGGAAGACGCGGCGCCGGGAAAGATTTCCGGCGCCGCTTTGCTTTCAGTGCTTTTGCGAGCGTAGCGACGCAATCCAGCCTTGCCGCCACACAGCTGTCAATGGCGCAGCTGGATCGCGTCGCTACGCTCGCGAAGTCACTTCAAGCATTATGCGAGGGAAACCTACCGGTTGCCGCGGCGGCGGTCCTTGCGCGGCTGGGGCGCCTGGTAGGCGATCGACGCATGGTGCTGGCAATAGGGCTGGCCCGGCGTCGACTTGCGGCCGCAGAAGCGGAAATCCGCGTCGCCCGGATGGCCCATGGGCCATTTGCACATGCGGTCGGTGAGAGTGAGGATGGTGATGATCTCCGGCTCGACCTTCGGCGCGGGCTTCTCGACCTTCGGCGCCTTCTTCACCGGCTTGGCCACCGGCTCGGCGGCTTCCTCGGCGGGCTTCTTCACCGGCGACGGGCGCGACGACAGGCCAAGGCGGTGCGCCTTGCCGATCACCGCGTTGCGGGTCACGTCGCCGCCGAGCTCCTCGGCGATCTGGCTGGCGCTGAGGCCCTTCTTCCACAGAGTCTTCAGAAGCTCGACCCGTTCGTCGGTCCAACCCAAGGTCATCGTCACAATCCTGTCCGGAGTTCGGGGGCGCACCCTACAGAAAACGCCCGTTTCGGTCAATTGCGACACATAGGACGGCGATTGGCGTTGTCAAAGCCGGGCGCACATGGTCCGTGCGCCGCCGCACATTCCTGCAGCCTTGCCGAATTCCGGGCCTCGCGGTAGAAGCGGCGCCGAGGAACCTGAGCCGCCATGCACAAGATCATCGAACCGCCCGCCTATGCCGTCCGCCCGATGGGCGCCGTCAACTGGATCGGGCTGTGGACGCTGTACTGCAAGGAGGTGAAGCGGTTCATGAAGGTGATCATGCAGACGGTGTTCGCGCCGGCGGTGACCACCATCCTGTTCTTCACCATCTTCATGCTGGCGCTGGGCGGCGATCACCGCGTGGTGAACGGCCAACCGTTCGCCGAATTCCTGGTGCCCGGGCTGGTGATGATGGCCATCGTCCAGAACAGTTTCGCCAACACCTCGTCCTCGCTGCTGATCGCCAAGGTGCAGGGCAACATCGTCGACCTGCTGATGCCGCCGCTGTCGCCGGGCGAAATGGTGCTCGCCTTCGTCGCGGGCGGCATAACGCGGGGCGTGCTGGTGGCGTTCTCGGTGGTGGTGCCGCTGCTGCCGTTCGTCGAACTGCACATGCCCCATCCGTTCATCGCCGCCTATTTCGCCCTGTCGTCGGCCATGCTGCTGTCGCTGATCGGCCTGCTGGGCGGCGTCTGGGCGACCAAGTTCGACCACATGGCATCGATCACCAACTTCGTCATCATGCCGCTGTCATTCTTGTCGGGTACGTTCTACTCGATCGAGCGCCTGCCGGCCGTGTGGCAGGTGGTCAGCCATTTCAACCCGTTCTTCTATGCGATCGACGGGCTGCGCTATTCGTTCATCGGCCATGCGGACAGTTCCATCCCGCTGGGCATGGGCGTCATGCTGGCTCTCAACATCGCGCTCTATACCGTCTGCTACTGGGTGTTCCGACGAGGCTACCGGCTGAAGGACTGAGCGCTTTCAGGCGGGGCTGAAAGCCTCGCCGTCAGAAAGCCGCGGGCAGCAAACAGGCACCCTCGGGCGCCGGCCTTTTTCGTTGACACCCCGTGGAGGCCTACCGATACTCCACGGCTTTTTCCAAGACCCACACCCGGACGGGGAAATTCGATGATCACGGCTGTGATGCCGACCTATGCGCGGGCCGACCTCGCCTTTGAAAAGGGCAAGGGGTCGTACCTCTACACCACCGATGGCGAGAAGTTCCTGGACTTCTGCGGCGGCATCGCCGTCACCAGCCTCGGTCACGCCCACCCGCATCTCGTCGCGGCGCTGAAGGCCCAGGCCGACGCGCTGTGGCACACGTCGAACCTCTACCGAATCCCGCAACAGGAAAAGCTGGCCGCGCGCCTTGTCGAGGCGACGTTCGCGGACACCGTGTTCGTGTGCAACTCGGGCGCCGAGGCGCTCGAATGCGCCATCAAGACCACCCGCAAGTACCATTACGTCAACGGCGCGCCGGAGCGCTTCCGCATCGTCACCATGGAAGGCGCCTTCCACGGCCGCACCCTGGCGACCATCGCCGCCGGCGGCCAGGCCAAGCATCTTGAAGGCTTCGGACCCAAGGTCGAGGGCTTCGACCAGGTGCCGTTCGGCGACCTGGACGCGCTGGCGAACGCCATCGGCCCGCAGACCGCCGGCGTGCTGTTCGAGCCGGTGCGCGGCGAGGGCGGCATCAACGCCATCCCGGTCGAACTGATGGCGAAGATCCGCAGGCTGTGCGACGAGCGCGGCGCCCTGATGGTGCTGGACGAGGTCCAGTGCGGCATCGGCCGCACCGGCAAGCTGTTCGCCTACCAGTGGTCCGACATCACCCCCGACATCCTGGCGAGCGCCAAGGGGCTGGGCGGCGGATTCCCGATCGGCGCCTGCCTCGCCACCGAAAAGGCGGCGAAGGGCATGGTAGCCGGAAGCCACGGCTCGACCTTCGGCGGCAATCCCATGGCCTGCGCCGTGGCCAATGCCGTGCTCGACGTGGTGCTGGAGCCCGGTTTCCTCGACAGGGTGCAGGATTTGGGCGGCTACATGGGCCAGAAGATGGCCGCCGTGGTCGCCCGGCACCCGGACATCCTGGAGGGCGTGCACGGCGTCGGCCTGATCCGCGGCCTGCGTTGCAAAGTGACCAACACCGACCTGGTGAACGCACTGCGCGACCAGCATGTGCTGACCGTCGGCGCGGGCGACAACCAGGTCCGCCTGCTGCCGCCGCTGACCGTGACCGAGGACGAAATCGACGAAGCCGCCGCCGCCATCGACGCGGCGTGCAGCGCGGTGGCCGCCCAGTTGAGTCCGGCGTCATGAGCGATGGCGGGTACCGGCACTTCCTCGACCTCGACGACATCGACGCCGGCGAACTGAGGGGGATCATCGACCGCGCCCGGTCGATCAAGGCCGCCCGCGCCGGGTTGCCGAAGGGCACCCTGGACCCGCAGCCGCCGCTGAACGGCCACATGCTGGCGGCGATCTTCGAACGCGAATCCACCCGGACCCGGGTGTCGTTCGACGTCGGCATGCGCCAGCTCGGCGGCCAGACCATGATCCTGACCGGCGACGAGACCCAGCTCGGCCGCGGCGAGACGGTGGCCGACACCGCCCGCGTGCTGTCGCGCTTCGTCGACGCCATCATGCTGCGCACCCTGCGCCACGACTACCTGCTGGAGCTGGCGGAGAACGCCACCATCCCGGTCATCAACGGCTTGACCCAGCTGACGCATCCCTGCCAGCTGATGGCCGATGTCATGACCATCGAAGAACACAGCGGTCCGATCGCCGGCAAGGTCGTGGCCTGGACCGGCGACGGCAACAATGTCTGCGCCAGCCTGGTGCATGCCGCGGTGAAGTTCGATTTCGAGCTGCGCATCGCCACGCCGAAGAAATACGCCCTGCGCCAGGACGTGCTGGACTGGGCGGCGTCGCACCAGGGCCGCGTCACGGTGGGCGACGATCCGTGGGCCGCCGCCGCAGGCGCAGACTGCGTGTTCACCGACACCTTCGTCTCCATGGGCCAGACCGGCCGCGAGAAGCGGCTGGAGCGGCTGGCGCCGTTCAGCGTCAGCGAGACGCTGATGGCGGCGGCCAGGCCCGGCGCCCTGTTCCTGCACTGTCTGCCCGCCCACCGCGGCGAGGAAGTCGACGAGGCGGTAATCGACGGGCCCCAGTCGGTTGTCTGGGACGAGGCTGAGAACCGGCTGCACGTCCAGAAGGCCATCCTGCTGTGGTGCCTGGGAAAGTAAGGGCCTCATGCCGACCACCACCACCCTTCTCGCCGGCGCCGCCGACGATGTGATCCAGCCGTTCCAGATCGAGGGTGAGGATGTGCGTGGCCGCGTGGTCCGCCTCGGTCCGCTGGTCGACGACATCCTGCACCGCCACGCCTATCCGGACGGCGTTGCCAGCCTGCTGGCGCACGCCTTGGCCATGACCGCGCTGCTTGGCAGCTCGATCAAGTTCGAGGGCAAGCTGATCATGCAGGCCAAGGGCGACGGCGCGGTAAAGACCATCGTCGTCGACTACAAGACGCCGGGTGAGATGCGGGGTTGGGTCGCGTTCGACCAGGAACTGTATGACCAGGCGGTGGCCAGGGGCGTCGATCCCGGCCGCGAGGTGCCGCAGCTGCTCGGCGGCGGCTACCTGGCATTCACCATCGACCAGGGACCGGACACCGAGCGCTACCAGGGCATCGTCGGCCTGGAAGGCGGCACGCTGGCCGAATGCGCGCAGAAATACTTCGAGGATTCCGAGCAGCTTCCCTCGGCGGTGAAGCTCAGCGCGGCACAGGTCGGCGGCAAATGGCGCGCCGGCGGCATCATGCTGCAATATCTGGCCTCGGCCGGTCATCAGCATGACGACGACGAGGACGACGACAGCTGGCGCGAGAGCGCCATCCTGATGGCCAGCACCCGCGACGACGAGCTGGTCAGCCCGGAGGTGTCGCCGACTCAGCTGCTGTTCCGGCTGTTCCACGAGCGCGGCGTGCGGGTGTTCGACCCGATCCCGCTCGATGTGTTCTGCCAGTGCAGCCGGGAGCGGATCGAGGATGTGCTGGCCCAGTTCGCCGGCGACGACATGTCGGATATGGTCGTCGACGGCAAGATCGTCGTAACCTGCGAGTTCTGCAGCCGGGTCTACGATTTTGATCCGCCGGCGCAATGATGCGTCGTTTCGCCCAATTGGGGTGATTTGGGCCACTATTCGCGCCAAAACCGGCCCAAAACCCGGTAAACGGCATTACCAGCCGGCGGGCCGGAAGGTTTGCGGATGGTTTTCCAGTTTATTTCCGGAAGCTAGTCGAGACTGTCCTCGGCGTCTCTCGTGGCCGAGGCGATGGCACTGTTGCTTTCCAGCCGCTCGGCCGCGTCCCACAGCATCAGCGCGATCTCGTAGCTGCCGCGCACTTCAGGATCACGGCGCAGCTGCCAGTAAGCCGAGCGCACGGCCAGATAGGTGGTCATGTCATCGCCGAGCATGTCGGGGTTCTCGCTGAGGGTGAACAACTGGCGGATGGCATCCTGCCGGTCGCGCGGGTCGGCGACGAGATTGTTGCCCACGTCGACGAGTTGGCGGGCGACCGGATTGGCGAAGGTCTGGGTCGGCGGCACCAGCTTGTCCCTGATGTCGTCGGTGACGACGCCATCCTCAGGCTTGAGCGAGACCACCGCCGGGTCGGTGACAAAACCCGGCAGGATGTATCGAACCGTGATCAAGGCGAGCAACACGCCGACCGCGGCCCAGCGCGCGACCGTCAGGATCCGCGAGAGGCGGCCCGGAGGTTGTTCGTCGGAAGCAGGCATCCCGCCCTTGTGTCCTCAGCCCAGCAGCCAGTCCGGCAGCGTTTCCGCGGCCAGCATTTCCTCGTATGTAGGCCGGCGGCGGGTGACGGCGAATCGGTCGCCGTCCACCAGCACTTCCGGCACCAGTGGCCTGGTATTATAGCTGGAAGCCATCACCGCGCCATAGGCGCCGGCGGACATGATGGCGACGAGATCGCCCGACGAGAGTGGCGTGGACATCCGCTCCTTGGCGAAGGTATCGCCGGTCTCGCAGATCGGCCCGACGAAGTCGACCGGCGATGCCTCGGCGCCGGGCGCGGGCTCGGCGACCGGCAGGATGTGGTGGTAGGCGCCGTACATGCTGGGCCGGACCAGGTCGTTCATGGCGCCGTCGATGATCACGAAGCCGCGGTTTGCCGTGGGCTTCACGTAGACCACCTTGGACACCATGATGCCTGCGTTGCCGACGATCAGCCGGCCCGGCTCCAGCACGACCTGGCAGCCCAGCGGCCCGATCAGCCGCTCGATCAGTTCGGCATAGGCGTCGGGATGGGGCGGCTCGGGATCGTCCGGATGATAGGGGATGCCGAGGCCGCCGCCCACGTCGACACGGCGGATGTCGTGGCCCTCGGCGCGCAGCTCCATCACCAGGGTGGCGATGTGGCCGAATGCCTCTTCGTAGGGCTCCAGCGAGGTGAGCTGGGAGCCGATATGGACGTCGACGCCGACCGGGTCGATGCCGGGCAGGTCGGCGGCCAGCCGGTAGATCTCGCGCGCCCGCACAAGCGGCAGGCCGAACTTGTTCTCGCCCTTGCCGGTCGAGATTTTCTCGTGGGTCCTGGCGTCAACGTCCGGGTTGATCCGCAGCGCCACCGGCGCCTTCACGCCCTTCTCGACGGCGACGGCGTTGAGCACCAGCAGCTCGGGCTCGGACTCCACGTTGAACTGCAGGATGCCCTGGTCGAGCGCGAAGGCCATCTCGTCATAGGTCTTGCCGACGCCCGCGAACACGATCTTGCTGGCCGGGATGCCCGCCGCCAGCGCCCGCCGCAACTCGCCTTCCGAGACGATGTCGGCGCCCGCGCCCAGCTGGCCCAGCGTCTTCAGCACCGCGATGTTCGAATTGGCCTTCACCGCGTAGCACACCAGCGCGTCCATCCGCGCGAAGGCGTTCGAGAACACGGTGAAGTGCCGGGTCAGTGTCGCGGTCGAGTAGCAGTAGAACGGCGTGCCGACCGCCGCCGCGATCTCGGGCAGCGGCACATCCTCGGCGTGCAGGACGCCGTTCCTGTACTCGAAGTGGTTCATCAGGGCGTATTTGTCTGGGGCGGCACGTTCATGGTCGGCTTGCTGCCGGGCGACTGGGGCGAGACCTCCTTGACCTGCGGCGTCGCGGTCGCGTCGGGCGGCGCCTCGAGCGGACCCTTGCGGCCGCAGGCGGCGGCGAGCGCGCAAACCGCGACGAGGACCGCGATCTTGATCGGCTTCATGCGAGGCGCTCCTTCCACGCGGCGATGGCTTCGCGCACCCGGTCGGGCGCGGTGCCGCCATAGGACCGGCGGCTGGCGACGGACTGCTCGACGGTCAGCACGCAGAACACCGCGTCGGTGATGCCGGGCTCGACCGACCGCATGTCGTCGAGGCTGAGGTCCGACAGGTCGCAGCCCTTGCCTTCCGCCAGCTTGACCAGCGATCCGGTGACGTGATGGGCGCGCCGGAACGGCATGTCCAAATTCTGCACCAGCCAGTCGGCCAGGTCGGTCGCGGTGGCGAAACCGGTCGAGGCCGACGCCAGCAGCACCGTCTCGTTGACCTTCAGGTCAGCGATCATGCCGGTCATGGCGGCGACGCACAGCGAAATCGACTCGGCGGCGTCGAAGGTCGGCTCCTTGTCCTCCTGCATGTCCTTGGAATAGGCCAGCGGCAGGCCCTTCATGACGATCAGCAAGGTGTTCAGCGAGCCGACGATGCGGCCGGTCTTGGCGCGGATCAGCTCGGCGGCGTCGGGGTTGCGCTTTTGCGGCATGATCGACGAGCCGGTGGAGAACGAATCGCTCAGGCTGGCGAAGCGGAACTGGGCACTGGACCAGATCACCAGCTCCTCGGCGAGCCGCGACAGGTGCACGGCGCAGATCGAGGCGACCGACAGGAACTCCAGCGCGAAATCCCGGTCGGACACCGCGTCGAGCGAATTGGCGGTGGGCCGGTCGAAGCCGAGCGCCGCGGCCGTCATGTGCCGGTCGATGGGGAACGACGTGCCGGCCAGCGCCGCCGAGCCCAGCGGGTTCTCGTTGAGCCGCCGGCGCGCATCCGCCAGCCGGCCCCGGTCGCGGCCGAACATCTCCACATAGGCCATCAAATGGTGGCCGAAGGTCACCGGCTGCGCCACCTGCAGATGGGTAAAGCCCGGCATCAGGGTCGCGGCGTGCTCCTCGGCCCGCGCAAGCAATGCCCGCTGCAGGTCACCCAAGTCCCCGTCCAGATTGTCGATGGCGTCGCGCACCCAGAGGCGGAAGTCGGTCGCCACCTGGTCGTTGCGCGAGCGGGCGGTGTGCAGCCTTCCGGCCGCGTCGCCGATGATTTTCGCCAGCCGGGATTCCACATGCATGTGGATGTCCTCGAGCGCCGGGTCGATGGTAAAGTTCCCCGCCGCGATCTCGCCGCTGATCTGGTCCAGGCCGGCGAGAATGGCGTCGGCGTCGGCCCGCGAGATGATCCCGGTGGCGGCCAGCATGGCGCAGTGCGCCTTCGACGCGGCGATGTCCTGGGCATGGAGCTTGCGGTCGAAGCCGATGGAGGCGTTGATGCGCTCCATGATCGCGGCCGGGCCGCCGGCGAAGCGCCCGCCCCAGAGCTTGTTGGACCCGTTATCGTCTGCCATCTTGTCCGCCGCCGCCCCTGAACCGGAGCCCATCATGACCCTGAAGCGCCTGCTGCGCACCGCCATTATCCTGAGCGCCGCCTTATATGTCGGCTGCGGCGAGACAGGCAACCCGGAAACCGGTGCGATCCCAGTGCTGAAACCTGTGGGGCAGGTCGCGGATTTCAAGGTCGCCGCCGAACCGAAGCCCATGCCGGAGCTGGTCTTCAAGACGGTGGACGACAAGGAAGTAAAGCTGAGCGACTTCAAGGGCAAGACCGTGCTGCTCAACTTCTGGGCCACCTGGTGCGCGCCGTGCAAGGTGGAGATGCCGTCGCTGGACCGGCTGCAGGCGCAGCTGGGCGGCGACAAGTTCGCCGTCGTCGCCATCTCCAGCGACCGCGCCGGCAAGCGCGCGGTCGATCCGTATTTCGACGAGGCTGGCATCAAGCTGGCGCGCTACTACGATCCCAAGAACGCCGTCGGCATGGGCCTCGGCGTCACCGGCCTGCCAACGACGATCCTGCTCGACGCCCAGGGCCGCGAACTGGGCCGCATGCTGGGCGACGCCGAATGGGACAGCCCCGAGGCGGTCGCGCTGGTTAAGCAGGCGATGGGCGAGTAGTTCGCCGCAATATGTTCTTGAATACATATGTATTAAGAACCATAATATGTCGTGGCTTGGGAAATTGATTTTCATCCTGAATTCGAGACAGAGTTCACCACTCTCTCCGAGTCCGTACAGGATGAACTTCTGGCCCTCGGCCATACCTTGAGTGCCCTTGGGCCGACGATGGGACGGCCGAGAGTGGATACGCTGAATGGCTCGAAGTACGCCAACATGACAGAACTTCGCTTCGATGCGGACGATGGCGTCTGGCGCGTTGCCTTTGCGTTCGATCCGAAGCGCAGAGGTATCCTGTTGGTCGCGGGTGACAAATCCGGCGTATCGAGCAGGATATTCTATCGCAGGCTGATCACGACCGCCGACCGTCGCTATGACGACTATTTGGCGGAACTGAAGAATGGAGGCTGAGATGGCTTCGCTCAAGACCATGATGGACCGGCTCCCTCCGGAGCGGCGCGAACGCATCGAGAAGCGCGCGGCCGGGATCATCGCCGAGGAGCTGACCCTGCGCGACCTGCGCAAGGCGCGCGCGCTCACTCAGGATCGCATGGCAGAGTTACTCAACATCGGGCAGGACAGCGTCTCCCGGCTTGAGAAACGAACCGATCTCCTTCTGTCCACCCTTCGGAGCTATGTCGCGGCGATGGGTGGAACGCTCGATCTGGTCGTCAGTTTTCCCGACCGGCCGCCGGTGTCGCTGAGCGGACTCGACGTTGTGGATAGTGAGAAGTCGCCGCGTTAGAGCCGCCGAGCGGCGGGAAAGCGGCCAAATCCGTCGACTGGATAAAGTGTTCTGACAGTCGTTGGCGGGGCCGATCGGACGTGCAGGACTTTAGTAAGGCGTCACCAAAACTCCAGGCAAAACTCCCGCGGAGGCGGTGACGCTGGTGAAGCAGGCGATGGGGCGGTAGGTCGGCTCGCCTCCAATGTCGCCCACAGAGATCGGGAGGGACCCATGTCGATTACCGGCGGCTGTCACTGCGGAGCGGTCCGCTACCGGGCGGAGGGAGAGCCGCTCAATCATGCGCTGTGCCATTGCACGGACTGCCGGCGTCACGCCGGCGCGCCGATGGTCGGCTGGACCATGTATCCCATCGACGCGGTAACGGTCACGCGTGGCAGCCCGAGGATCTACGAATCCTCGGCCAATGGGCGGCGGCACTTTTGCCCCGAGTGCGGCACCGGACTGTTCTATACCAACGACACCATCCTGCCCGGCATCATCGACGTGCAGAGCGCGACCTATGACGATCCTGACGCGGTGCCGGCCCAGGCCCACATCCAGGTCGCCGAACGCATCCGTTGGATGGAGCACGCGCACGACCTGCCGGCGTTCGAGCGCTACCCGCCGCAATAGGCGCTCAGGTCGCCTTTACCGCGTGCAGCCGGCGAAACCGGTCCACCTGGATATCGAGGATACCCCGGTGAATGCCCAGCGTGCCGGCGATCGCGGCCAGGCGCTCATATTCCTCCGGCTCGACCATGCCGTCCGCGCAGGCGACCCGGAATGCGGCGTCCAGAACCAGCCCGCGCACATTGTCGTCGAGGTTGGGGCAGTCATCCGCCAGCCGGCGCAGGAGCGCGTCGAACGAATTCGCCCCTTCCGCCTGACGCTCAAGGGACAGGGACTGCAATTGCTGCACTGAAACCTGCGCCCCGATCATCTCGTCTAGGTTTTGCGAAATGACCCGAAGCTCGGGATCCTCGACGTCTCCATCCGCCAGGCTGATATCCATCATGACCTGCAGGAGCAACTCGCAAACATTCCGGGCATGGCGGTCTCCGTGGGACAGCGCCCACTTCAGGTCGGAGAGATCGCGCTGCTTGCGATTGTGCTGGGACTCGCGCGGGTCCAGCTTGCACCCGGTGCGGCCACCCGAAAGGCTGTCATAGACGTGGAAGGTGAAGCGCTCCACCAGGTCCCGGAAGAACGACACCCCGCGCACGGAATTGCCGTAGTCATCCAGCCGGGGAGAAAAGGTCGCAAATCCCATCAGGTTGGGCACGACAACCAGGATGGCGCCGGCCACCCCCGATTTCGCCGGCAATCCGACTTGCAGGGTAAACACGCCGGCATTGTCGTACATGCCGGCGACCTGCATGACCGACAGCGTCTTCTTGACGATTTCGGTCGGCAGGACCTGCTGCCCGGTCAACGGACAGACACCGCCATTCGCCAGCGTCGCGGCGGCCACCGACAGCATCGAACAGGTCATCTCGATGCTGCAGCACGACAGATAGAGCTCGATCATCTTGTGAAGGTCGACGTCTCTCGGTAGCCCCTTGCGGCCCTGGAGCAGATAGGAGATCGCGTAATTGTTATGCGCGGTCGCCTTCTCGGACAGCATGGTTTCGTGGCTGTAGCGGACCTCGGCAATGGATCCGCTCAGACCTTGCCACAGGGCCATGAGGTCGTGGGTGATGTCGAAGGCGGATTTCTCGGGGCTTCCCGACGCCACGATGCCCGCCGTCATGATCGCGCCGGCGTTCACGCACGGATTGAACGGCCGCATGTCTGGCAACAGGTCCAGGGCATTGAACGGCCGGCCGGACGGCTCCGTTCCGACGAACCTGCTGGTGTACGCCTCGCCCTCGCGCAGCAGGGCAAAGGCATAGGTGAGCGGTTTCGAGACCGACTGGATGGAATGATAGACGTCGACGTCGCCGAGACAGAACCGCTGGCCGTCGACGCTGCAAATGGCGACACCCCACTTCTCGGGGTCGGCGTCCCGCAGGATCGGAATGTAGTCCGCGTTGGCGCCTGACCGGTCAGCGGCGACGCCTTCGTAGATGAGGGTTATCGCCCGGCAGAAATCCTGCCAATCGGGCACGATCAGCTGGCGCCGGAAAATCCGGCTGATCGTCAGGATCTCGTCCGCGAGCAGAGACTCGAAGTCCCTTGGCCCGATCGGCGCATCGCCCCATGCGTCAAGCTTCGCCCGGCTCCCGGCTATCCGGTAGTCGTCCGGGTCGATTCCGCCTTCGGCGATCCTCGCCATGATCGTCTGCCGGGAGGTGAAGCCGTGCGAGGCCACCGCATCGAACAACACGCCCATGCGGGCATCGATCCCATAATCCTGATCGGCATCAACCACCATCACGACCCCGTTCCAGAGTTTGGGATCGAGGACCGCACCTCGCCGGGCGCCGGACCTCGCCTGCCATGCCGAGCCTAAGTGGCGAAGACAGGGCGGCGCAAGCCGCGGTGGTGACATACTACATTCGCGGCCGACGCATGACGCAGGCCGGCCATCCGGCGATTCGAGGCACCAGCGCACGGATTGTGCCGCCGCTTTTCGCTTCGGCCTTGCGCGCACCCGCCTCCTGCCGTCTATAAACGGCAACCGCAGTTTTTCAGGAACCGACCATGCTCACCCGCAGCATCTATGAGCCGGAACACGAGATGTTCCGCGACGCCGTCCGCAAGTTCTTCGACAAGGAGATGAAGCCGTTCCACGGCGAGTGGGAGAAGGCGGGCAAGGTGCCGCGCGAGTTCTGGCGCAAGGCCGGCGAGCAGGGCCTGCTGTGCCCGCAGGTTCCGGAGGAGTATGGCGGCGCAGGCGGCGATTACCGCTACCTGGCCATCGTCGACGAGGAACTGGGACTGGCCGGCGCGTCCGGGCCGGGCTTCGCCGTGCACAGCGACATCGTCTGCGGCTACATGCTGAAATACGCCAGCGAGGACCAGAAGCGCGAGTGGCTGCCGAAGATGGTCACTGGCGAGGTGGTGACCGCCATCGCCATGACCGAGCCGGGCACCGGCAGCGACCTGCAGGGCGTCAAGACCACGGCGCTGCTCGACGGCAACCACTATGTGGTGAACGGCAACAAGACCTTCATCTCCAACGGCCAGAACGCCGACCTGATCATCGTCGTCGCCAAGACCGACCCGAGCCTGGGCGCGAAAGGCATCAGCCTGATCCTGGTCGAGGCGACGCGCGAGGGCTTCTCGCGGGGGCGGAACCTGGACAAGATGGGCATGCACGCCGCTGACACGTCCGAGCTGTTCTTCGACGAGGTGCGGGTGCCGACGTCGAACCTGCTCGGCCCGGAAGAGGGCAAGGGCTTCATCCAGCTGATGAGCGAGCTGCCGCAGGAGCGGCTCGGCATCGCGCTCAACGCCCAGGCCGTGGCGCAGTACGCTTATGACCTGACGGTCGCCTATGTGAAGGAGCGCAAGGCGTTCGGCAAGACCGTGTTCGACTTCCAGAACACCCGCTTCAAGCTGGCCGAGCTGAAGACCCAGGTCGAGGTCGGCTGGGCGTTCTGCGACAAGTGCATCGAGCATCATCTGCGCCACGAGCTGACCGCCACCGACGCGGCCATGGCCAAGCTGTGGGTCACCGAGATGCTGGGCCGCGTGGTCGACGAGGGCGTGCAGCTCCACGGCGGCTATGGCTTCATGAACGAGTACCCGATCACCCGGCTGTACACCGATTCCCGCGTGCAGCGCATCTTCGGCGGCACCTCGGAGATCATGAAGGAACTGATCAGCCGGTCGATCTGAGCGGCGCGGCCCGGTCGTCGGGTTCGGCGCGCGGGCGTCCCCGGGATCGGGGGGCGCCGCGCCCGCAATCCGCCGGGATACTCAGGAAGAGGGTTTCGGCCTGGCCCTCCCTCTCCAATAGAGCTGCAGGCCCAGACCCGCCATCAGGACGATCAGCGCGACGACAAAGGCCCCGACCACCGCGTTGAGGCCCAGCCGCCCGATCGGGAACAGGAAGTTCCACTTGTGGACGAAGCTGAACACATAGCGTTCGGCCTTCTGCCAATTTTCCAGCCGGTCGACCATGGTGCCCGTGGCGGTGTCGACGAACACGGTCGTGTCGTAGGGCGCGCCATAGTCCACGCGCCAGACCGGCAGGCGCTTGTTGCGGAAGTCGTAGTCCGGACCGAAGCGGGTCACCAAGCCCATGCCGGCAATGCTCTCGTCGCTGGCGCCCATGAATCGATTGGCGATGATCCGCGCGAGTTCACGATCCCCCTGCGGGGCGACGTCCCCGGTTTCGGCATCGATGTAGAGAGCGGGTCCGGTGGGCTGAACCCCGTCGAACCGGGCGTTGCGGATCTCCCGGTCCGTCGTCGGCGTCGACGGCGCGGCGTGTTCGCCCTGGTCCGCGTGGTCATGCTCGTGCATCGGCGGCCGTGCGCCGGCGGCCGCCAGCCCGAGCCTGTACAAGGGCCGGCCGCCCGCCCCTTCGAGCAGCGAGAGGCTGACGACATCAAGCCCCTGCGTCACCTCGTCCCAATGCTCGGTGACAGGGAACCGCTGGCCGCCCAGGTCGAGGGGGCTGGCCATGCGCAGATGGCTGGTCGGGCGTTCGATGGCGCTCTGGATCAGGTGATAGATCCCGCTGACCGAGAACATCAGCAACGGCAGGGCGAGAACATAGCCGGCGATCCTGTGCCAGCCCTTCGAGCCCTGCAGCCGCTTCTTGCGGCGGATGGTGACCAGCATCAGCGTCCCGGTGATCGCCAGCGCGACCAGGCTGCCGACCATCACGGCGATGACAAGGACCCGCAGCCATTCCATGGACTGCGGGACCCATTCCCAGGTGTGCAGGTAGCGGAACACGGCCTGAAGGCGCGTCTTCGACAGATTGTTCACCGCCGCCAGGCTGGTGGTTTCCGTGTGGACATAGGCCGTCAGCTGGTCATCCCCGGAGAACCGCACCCGCCAGACCGGAAGCAGCCGGTTGACCCAGGGATATTCGGCATCGAATTGGCCCTGCAGGTCGATCGCCGCGACGGGACGGTCCTCGTCGAGGAAGTGCCGTGCCAGGAATTCCGCCTGCACCCGGTCGTGGTCCGGCAGTTCCGCGCCGCTTGCGGGATTGAAATAGCGGCGCGGCTGCATCGGATCGGCCGTGACCTGCAGCAGGCTGCCGTCGCGGCTGGCGACCGTCCTGACGGCGACCGCCCGCTCGATCCCGGCGCCGGCCAGGATGTCGGCCAGCGGCCGCGCACCCTGGAGTTGGAGGGTGCTGGTCGGCGGCATGAACTGGGCCTGCTGCGGGCCGAAGAGCACCATCGCGATATGCGTGAAACCGGAGACGCCCCAGATCAGCAGGCTGATCCCGCCGATGAGCGCCAGCCACCTGTGCTTGCTGAATGTCCAGCGCGCGATGCCGGATTTGCTGACCATGACGTTGCCCCTCCCGATCTCAGAATCCGGCCTTCAGGCCGACATAGAATGCCCGGCCCTGGCCAGGAGTGTATATCGCCGCCCGCTCACGCGACTGATTGGCGACCGTACCCACATTGGAAATGTACCGGACGTTGAACAGGTTCTCGATGGACCCGAACAGGGTGATCCCATCGGTGAGACTGACGCCGGCGGTGAGGCCGACGATCTCGTAGCCCGGTGCCCGCTCGGTGTTGGCGTAATCGGCCCAGGTGCCTTCGGGGGCCCAGCGCAGATTGGCCGACAGATAGAAGCGATCCTTCTGGTCGAAGCGGATCTCGGTGACGACCATGTGACGCGGAACACCTGGAAGCCGGTTGTCGCCATAGGCCGCGTCCCCGTCAAAATGGAAGTCGTTGAGCGTGTAGGCCGTGCTCAGCCGCAGCGCCTGCCCGCGCGCCTCCAGTGTTTCGCGGGCGATGAACACGTCGACACCCAACTCGACGCCCTGATGGATCGTCTTGTCGCCGTTGCTGGTCACGGAACTGGCGCCATTGTTGATCGCCACGTCGAGAAACTCGTTGGCGACGTCGGCACGGTAGACGGAGATGTCCCAGGCGAACGGGCCAAGCTGTCCCCGGGTGCCGATTTCGTAGGTCGTCGCCTTCTGCGGCACCAGCGGCGCGAACGGCGCCGCGCCGCCCGATGTGAGGTCGGCCAGGCTGGGCGGCTCGAAGCTGCGGCTCACATTGCCGTAGACCTGCGTGCTTTCGCCGATATCCGCGATCAGGCCGAAGCGCGGGTTGAACTGGTCGTAGACGCCCCGTCCGGAGACGGCGTTGACCTGCGCCTCCACATCGCGGACCGCACGGGCGTACTGCCCGCCAATGACCGCACGGAGGCCGCCGACAATGGACAGGTCGAGCTCGCCGAAGACGATCAGCATCGACGAGTCCTGGTCCGCCTGGGTCCGCAGCGGACCCCGCGCGCCAAA
The DNA here is from genome assembly GCA_945907245.1 of Rhizobium sp. Q54. Lineage (GTDB taxonomy): Bacteria > Pseudomonadota > Alphaproteobacteria > SMXS01 > SMXS01 > RI-34. Next base: position 11,015 of record CAMDTB010000020.1, on the reverse strand, counting down.
GTCGTTGACGTAGGTCCGCGCATCGTTGGTGCCAAAGGCGTAGCTGCCGCCGACGACCCAGCGGCTCTGCCCGCCGAACAGCTCGAACTCGCCGGTGACCCGGGCCGAGGTGCCGACTTCGTCCTCGTCCTGCGCGATGATGCCGGCGAACCGGGTAATGGCGTGGTCGAGCTTGCGCTTGGCATACCAGCCGCCGATCTCGAGCGTCGCGCCGCCAAGATCGACCGATGTCAGGTTGGCGATGCGGTAGACGTCCAGATTCCGGTCCCAGTCGTCCGCGACGGGGCCGGGATCGAGCACCGTCACGGGGCCGCCAGGAAAGAACGGCCCGATCTGCACCGGCCGTCCCGCCGCGCGGGGATTGGCCAGCGCATCGGCGAGCCGCAACGATCCTGCAAGCTCGAAGTTGTCGCTGAGCGCGGTGAGATAGAAGCGGGTCTCGACCGTGTCGTTGATCCGCCAGCCGAGGTTTCCATGACCGTAGAAGCTGCGGACGTCGCTGTGGTCCCTGAAGCCGTTCGTGCGCAGGCCGGTGAGGCCGACATAGTAGTCCAGGTCTTCGTTGCTTCCAGCCAGCGAGACGTTGCCTCGCAGGGTCGAGAAACTGCCGCCTTCGATGCGCGCGCTGATCGGATCCCTCGCCGTGCGGCCGGTGGGGCTGACCACATTGACCGCGCCGCCCAGCGACGCGGCGCCGAAGCGGAGGCCATTGGCGCCCTTGAACACTTCCAGATACCGGATGGTCAGCGGATCGACTTCCTGGAACTCGGTGGCGCCGCTTGCCCGGCTGATCGGAACGCCGTCCCGCAACACGGTGATCCCGCGTCGCTCGAAACTGGAATTGAGGCCCGAACCGCGAATCGAGATGCGGCTTTCGCGCTGGGCGCTGGTGTCGGCGAAAACGCCGGGTGTCAGCGACAGGGCGTCACCGATGCTTTGCGTGAAGTCGTCTTCGAAGACGCGGTCCTCGACGAAGCCGATGCCGCCGGGCACCCGTTCGAGTGCCGCACGGGCCTCCTCGACACTGGGCGCCGTCGCGGTCCCCTGGGCGGCGGCGGTGACGAAAACCGCGTCGATGTCCTGTCTCTGACCGATGCCCTGAGCCAACGCTGGCTGGGCAATGAGCATCGCGGCGACCGCGATGATGGATGGCTTTGCAAGCCGGCAGGCTGCCCCGATCGAGGCAGCTGCTTGCGTCCGGTCGCCAAGCGGCGCGTGGCGCTTTGCGACGACATGGCGTGAGCGACCTTCCCGGACAGGCGGACAAGGCGCGACATAAGTATTCTTCTTGGACATGTTAACTCCCCAGTCCCAACGAATGAATCCGGCGGCGGCAGCCGCCGGCGGTCTGTCGTCAGACGAGGGAGGGTGGTCCGGTGGCGGGAGGCGGCGGGGCGGCGAGGCCTTCGCCGGGGCGTTGCTGGGCGGCGGCCCAGAACGGCGCGGGTGTGGCGACCGGCGCGGGAAGCTCGAGCACCGCGGGCGCGGGCGGCGCGACGTGGGCGGCGACGGCGGCGAACACGCAGGGCTCGCCAGACTTGCCGCTGTCGTCGTGCCTGTTCGGATCGGTCTTGCCGGGGATGCCGTAGGCGTCGGCCTTCACGGTGATCATGCCGGCCGAGGTACAGAGCACCAGCGCCGGCAGGTCGCCGTCTTCCGAGGGCTTTTCCAGCATGATGCCGGCCGGGATGGCGAAGCGCACCGCGAGCGCGAGCACGGTCAGCGTCACAAAGACGCGCGACATCCAGCCCCTGGTCGACGATGCGAAAGCCATGGCCGGTTCTGTACCGCCGAAACGGCACCCCGTCCAGCAGCCGAGGCTTGATGACGGCGCATGCCTACGCCGCGATAACGGGATCACACCGTCAATCTCGTCCCGGCATTCGCGCCGACGCATCATGGTGCCCCGCCACTCACGAGACGCCGCCGATCTGCCGCAGCGTGTCGCGCACCTGACCGGGGAATGACACGAACATCTGTTGCATCATGGCCTTGACCTCGGGCGGGGCGGTCCGGGTGGAGCCGGCGTTGAACGGCGGCGCCGGATCGTATTCGCAGATCAGCTGGACGCCCTGGGCGTAGGCCTCGTCGCGCATTTCCGCGACCATGGTGAGGCCGAAGTCGAGACCCGCCGTGACGCCGGCGCCGGTGATCCGGTTACGATCCCGCACCACTCGTTCGGCAATGGGGATCGCCCCGAAATCCGGCAGGGTCTCGAGCGCCGCCCAGTGCGTCGTCGCGCGGTAGCCTTCGAGGAGCCCGGCGGCGCCGAGCACCAGCGCCCCGGTGCAAACCGAGGTCACGTAGCGCGCGCGGCTGCCGCGATCGGCGACGAATTCCCGCGTCGCGTCGTCACGCATCGCCGCCAGCGTCCCGTCGGTGCCGCCGGGAACGAACAGCACGGTCAGATCGCGCGGGCACTCGTCGAAGGTGGCGCTCGGGACGATGGTGACGCCAGTGTCGCTGGTAATGGGGTCGCGGGTCCTGCCGACCAGGTGGACGCTCGCGCCCATCAGGCTCGCGAACATGTATTGCGGGCCGATCAGGTCGAGGATCGTCATCCTGGGATAGCAGAGCATGGCGATGCTGTCCGGGCGGGTCCATGACGCGGGCATGCCGCTCATGTCGTGTCCGGGGGTGACGGTCGCCGATGGCTCCGCCCTCAGTCCTCGCGACGCCGCGAGCGGCGCCAGCACGGCCATCAGCAGCGCCGTGCGGCGGTCGACCGACAACTGTGCCATCAGAAGCCTCCCCGCAACGTGACGAATGCTGAACGAGACTGGGTGGGGATGACGTAGGCGCCGCCAAAATACTGGTAGGGCTCGTAGGCCTTGGAGCCCAGCAGGTTGACGGCGGACACGGCGATGGTGACCGGCCCCAGGTCATAGGAGACCTGCAGGTCCACCAGTGCGTTGCCTTTCACCGAGGCCGTGTTCGGCAGGGTCAGTTCACGGCTCGACACGGCCGTCACGCCCGCACCGACGGCGAGACCCTTCAGGTCGCCGTCGAGGAAGCGGTAGCGCACGGCAAGACGTCCCGCATGCGTCGGCACGGCGCGCAGCCGGTCACCGACCGGCAGGGCATTGTCCTTGGTCACCTCGGCGTCGGTGTAGGCATAGTTGAACAGCATGGAGAAGGCCGGATCCGGCTCGTAGATCAGGTCGAGCTCCGCCCCGCGCGCCCGCTGTTCGCCGGTCTGCAGGTAGAAGAACGGGTTTGCCGGATCGGGCGTGATGACGTTCTGCCGGGTGATCTGATAGAGCGAGGCCGTGCCGGTCAGGCCCTTGATCGGCGCGGTGAACTTGAAGCCCGCCTCCCAGTTCTGCGAGGTTTCGGGCTTCGGGGTGACGCCGTAGAAGCCGCCGGCCACGACGCCGCGGAATCCTTCCGAATAGCCGGCGAACAGCGACAGGCCATCGGCGATCCTGAACGTGGCGCCAGCCCGGGGAGTCACCTTCTCGTCCGAGGTGACCGTGGGGAAGCCGGAGATCGCGCTGTTGATCTTGATCTGCGTCCACCGCACGCCGAGCGTCAGGTCCAGCCTGTCGCCGATGCTGATCTGGTCCTGCAGGAATCCGGCGATGCTTTCGAGGCGGTCGGTCTGGTCGAAATAGAACGGCGGGACGACGAAGGACTGGGCCGGCAGCGGCGCCGCATAGTCGACCACGCCCCAGGCCGGGTCGAAGTACATCGCTCCGAAATAGTGGGTGCTGTCATAGTCGACACCGGCCAGGATCTGCTGCCGGAACCCGTCATCGCCGAAGCGGGCGGTGACCGAGCCGGTAACGAAGGTTTCCTTGCTTTTCGACGGCAGGAACGCGCTGCCGAAATTGTAGACCGTGCCGCCGAGCTGGCCGTAGGGGAAGGTTCCCCATTCGTCGAAAGCGCTGACGGCGTGATTGACCGCCACTTCGGCGGAAATCCGGTCGGAAAAATTGTGGGTCAGCTTGGCGTTGATCGACTTGTTTTCGACGGTCGTGCGCGGCATGTCGCGCGCACCGGCATAGACCTTCCGGTCGATCAGCAGGTCGGGCTTCAACAACTCGAACGGCAGTCCGGCATACTCGGTCTGCTCCAGGCGATTGTAGCGCCCGCGGATGACCAGGCGCGTCTCCGTTCCCAGGTCGACGGACAGCGTCGGGAACAGCGCGTACCGGTCGCGGCTGACGAAATCGACATGACTGTCGGCGCTCTCGATCATGCCGTTGATGCGGAAGGCGATCCCTTCGGCGATCGGCACGTTCACATCACCCTCGCCGCCGAAGGTGCTGAAGCTGCCGCCCCGCGCGGCGAAGCTGGCGCCGAACCGGTCGTAGGGATCGCGCGACACAAGGTTGATGATGCCCGACAGGGGCGCACCGCTGCCGCCGCCATAGAGCGTGGCGGTCGGCCCCTTGGCGACCTCGATGCGCTCCACATTGACCAGCGTGCCCGGGTCGGCGACGCTGGCCGGCAACTGGTAGGTCGGCATCCCGTCGATATAGTAGCTGACGCCGAAGCCCCGGATGAGGGCGGGCTGGAGCAGCGTCTGGTCGGTGCTCGTCGGCGTGACGCCCGAGACGTTGACCAGCGCGGCCGACAGGGTCTGGAGATCCTGCTCCTCGATCAGCGTGCGCGTCAGGGTCTGGATCGACTGCGGGATCTTCTCCACCGGCGTCGCGGTCCGCGTCGCGGTGGCGGCCTGCGGCTCGGCATATGTGTCGCGAACCGCCGTCACGGTGACGGACTCCGCCGTCCACCCCTGCCTTTCGGCCGGCTCCTCGGCGCCGGCCGCGGCAGGCAGCGCGGCAACGATCGCCGCCGCGCCGAGCATTGACTTCAACATGGCTCCCCCCTTTCGCATGTCAGTGCGCCATGTTCGAATGATCGTGCGCGTCATGGCCCGCTGCCGGCGCCATGGCGCCGACCGGCTGCACCTCGAACCGGACCTCGACCTTCCCGGCCTTCTCGAAGCGCAGCGTGCCCGCGAAGGACTCGCCCTGCTTCAGCGGCCGCTTGAGGTCCAAGAACATGATGTGGAACGAGCGGGGCTTCAGGGTCAGCGTGCCGTTGGCGGGCACCGCCATGCCCTCGGGCAGGTGCCGCATGGTCATCACCCCGTCCTTCATCCCGCCTTCGTGCAGCTCGACCCTGCCGGCAACCGCCGGCGCTTCGGCGGCAACCAGGCGATCCTCGGCGGCGGTGTTGACGACGGTCAGGTAGCCGGCGCCGACCTTGGCGCCATCGGGCGTGGCGCGCGACCAGGGGTCCTGGATGGTGAGCGGTCCAGCCTTGTATTCAGCGGCGGCGGCGGTGCCCGGCAGGGCACAGGCGAGCAGGAACAGCGCGGCGGTGGCGGTACGGAACATGGTTGTTTCCCTTGCGATGGTTGGACGACGGATTCTGGCTAGAGCCTGACGGTCAGACCGGCGAACACCGAACGGCCCTCGCCGGGAAAGAACACGTCCTTGGCGACCGCCGGATCGGCGGCGTTGGTCATCGCGCCGAACTCGCCCACATAGCGCTTGCCGGTGAGGTTGCGTCCGTCGAGATAGAGGGTGACGTGCTCGCCGATGTCGATGCCGGCGCCGATGGACAGCAGCGCATAGCCCGGCACCTTCATGGTGTTGGCGTAGTCCGCCCAGACCGCTTCGGGGCGCCAGTCGACCGCCGGGGCGATGTACCAGCCGGCCGGATGCCGGTAGGTCAGCTCGGCGCGGTACTGGTGCCTGGGCGCGACCGGAAGGCGGTTGTCGCCGTAGATCGGGTCGCCGTCGAAGGTGAAGTCGCTGAAGGTGTAGCTCTGCTTGAGCGACAGGCTGCCCCCGCCCGGCGCGTCGCGCAGGATGGTCCAGTCCAGCGCGGCCTCGATGCCCTGGTGGATGGTCTTGTCGGCGTTGAAGAAGCTGGCGGGCACGCCGGTGACGAGCCGGAAGCTGAGCAGCTCGCCCTTGACCCAAGCGCGGTAGAAGGTGACGTCCCACGCCAGGTCGCCGGTGCGGCCGCGGGCGCCGACCTCGCCGGTCCAGGCGCGCTGCGCGTCGACGGGCACGAAGCCGGGATTGGGTGCCTGCACCAGCGCGCCGTAATGCGGCGGTTCCACCGAACGCGTGACGTTGGCGTAGACCTGGGCGCCGCCCGCGAACTCCCACAGCAGGCCGACGCGGGGCGAGAACCAGTCGAAGTTCTTCGAGGCGGCGTTCCCCGGGTTGAGGTAGTCGGTGTAATCGCGCGTCGCGCGGCCGTAGGAGCCGCCGACAACGATCGCGAGCGGTTCGATGACGAACAGGCGGCCTTCGGCGAACACGTCCAAACCGGTGGCCTTCTGCCGGGAATCGCCGAACTGGAAGCCGCTGCTGCCGCCCATGTTGACATAGAGCTGCTGCTTGTTGGTGCCCTGGCGGTACGACACGCCCCAGAACAGGTCGGCCTTCATCCCGGCGATGTCGCCGGCCCAGTCGAAACGGCCGAAGGCGCCCTGGGTCTCGATGTCCTGATCGATGACAATGACGATGGGGTGATGGATTTTCGTGGCCGTGGCATAGAAGCCGCCCTCGAACACCAGTTCCTCGTTGAACCGCCAGCGGGTTTGCAGCGAGCCCCTCGCCACGGTCTGGTCGCGGGCCCAGTCGTTAGCGATGATGCCGGCGCCGGCGTTGCGCGGCACGGTCAGCGCGTCGGCGAGCGTCAGCGTGCCCGGCACCTCCTGCTTGATATCGGCGTAGGAGCCGATGGCGCGGATCTCCCGGTCCTCGCCGAAGCTGTAGCCGACGTTGAGCGTGCCGCGGCCCTGGCTCTGCGCGCTGTGGTCGCGCCAGCCGTCGGCGGTCAGGCCGCTGCCGGCGGCGTAGATGTCCCAGTTGCCGAGTTGCCGGGCGAAGGCGGCACGGCCTCGAAAGCTGCCGAACGAACCGCCTTCCAGGCGGAGTTCGTTCTCGGCCTCGGCGGTCTTGCCGTTCGGCGTGACCAGGTTGACCGCGCCGCCGAGCTGGGCGCCGCCGAAACGCAACGCATTGCCGCCCTTGTAGACTTCGACATAGCGGGCGCCGAGGGCATCGACCTTCTGGAAGTCCGAAAAACCATCGGCATCGGCGAAAGGCACGCCGTCCTGGGCGATCAGCACGCCCCGCTGGTGGTAGGACTGGTCGATGCCGGAACCGCGGATCGACAGCCGCGACTCCTCGCCATAGCGCTTCTGGGCAAGTACGCCCGGCACGTCGCGCAGGATGTCGGCGAAGCCGGTGGCGAGCCGGTTGTCGTAGCTCTCGGCGGACACGGCCGCCACGGCGCCCGGCGTGCGCGACAGGCGCTTGCGCGCGTCGGCGACGATGGGCGGCTCGCCAGGGATGGGATTGGCGCTGACGATGACGCTGTCCATCTCGGCCGCTTCAGAGGCGTCCCGAACGTCATCGGCGAAGGCGGGCGTGGAGAAGGCAAGCAGGCAGAGCAGTGCGCGCGCGGAGGCGGCGGTCGGGGACGAGATCACGAAACGGACTCCCTAATCTGACGAAGGCGAGCCGGCGCGCGGGAGCGGCCGGCGACAAGGTCGCGTCAGGCGAGGGAGGGTGGTCCGGTGGCGGGAGGCGGCGGGGCGGCGAGGCCTTCGCCGGGGCGTTGCTGTACGGCGGCCCAGAATGGCACGGGCACGGCGACCGGCGCGGGCAGATCGAGAACAGCGGGCGCGGGCGGCGCGGCGTTGACGGCAATGGCGGCGAACACGCAGGGCTCGCCGGACTTGCCGCTGTCGTCGTGCTTGGCCGGATCGGTCTTGCCGGGGATGCCGTAGCCGTCGGCCTTCACGGTGATCATGCCGGCCGAGGTGCAAAGCACCAGCGCCGGCAGGTCGCCGTCTTCCGCCGGCTTTTCCAGCATGATGCCGGCCGGGATGGCGAAGCGCACCGCGAGCGCGAGCACGGTCAGCGTCACAAAGACGCGCGACACCCAGCCCCTGGTCGACGATGCGAAAGCCATGGTGGGTTCTCTACCGCCGAAACGACCGGCCGTCCAGACGCCCCGTGACCCGATTTGCGCAGGTCTACGTCGCTAAAAGTCGAATTCGGACTCGACCAGGCGCACGTCGACCATGCCCCAGACCGCGTTGGCGAGGCAGACCCTGTCGGCTGCCCGGACGTCTTCCGGCGTGAGCGGCCGGACCTGGACAGGCGTGCCGGCCATGAAGTGCCGCCGGAACACGCCGGGGAGCACGCCGCTCGACACCGGCGGCGTCAGCCAGTGGCCGTCCTTTTGCAGGAACAGCGTGCTGCGCGCGCCTTCGGTCACCTCGCCGCGTTCATTGACGAACAGCAGGTCCCAGTAGCCCGCGGCGGCCGCCGCCTTCAGCGCCCGGTCATAGGCGCCGCGCCGCGTGGTCTTGTGGGCGAGGAACGGGTCGGCCGCATTCACCCCACCGGCTGCCCAGGCGACCGTCGGCGGCTGGTCGCGCAGCGCCGCGCGGCCGCCTTCCACATCGACCGCCACGGCGGTGACCGAGACCTCGCCGGACGGCGCCAGCAGCAGGCGCACCCGCTGGTCCGTATCGGCGGAATAGCTTTCGGCGGCGAGAGCGAGGGCGTCGCGGATCGCGGCATCGTCGAACGGATAGACGAAATAGGCCGCCGACCCCCGCAGGCGGTCGAGATGCTGATCCAGCAGCCAGTGGCCGCCGGCGCGTTCCCACAGCAATGTCTCGATCAGGCTCGGGCGATCCTTCGGGTCCGAGAGGAAAGCCGCCTTCAGCAGGGATTCGTCCCATTCACCGGGCCCATCGGAATCCGCGACCACGCCGCTGCCGATGCCCATGTGGGCGATGCCGTCAGCGATGACGAGGGTGCGGATCGGCACGCTGAACGCGGCGTCGCCGTCCGGCGCGATGTGGCCGATCGCGCCGGTGTAGACGCCGCGCGCCCGGCGCTCCAGCGCGGCGATGATCTCCATGGCGCGGATCTTCGGCGCGCCGGTCACCGAGCCGCAGGGGAAGATGGACTTCAACACATCCAGGGTGCGAACGCCGTCCGCCACCTCGGCGCGGACCGTCGAGACCAGCTGCAGCACCGTCGGATAGGCCTCCACCTCGAACAGACTGTCGACGGTCACCGAACCGGGCCGTGCGAGCCGCGACAGGTCGTTGCGCTCCAGGTCGACGATCATCAGGTTCTCGGCGCGGGACTTGGGGTCGTCCCTGAGCGCGCGGGCCGCCGCCTCGTCCTCGGCGAAGGAACGGCCGCGCCGCGCGGTGCCCTTCATCGGCTTCACCGTCAGGCGGTTGCCGCGCCGCTCGAGGAACAACTCGGGCGAATGCGACGACACGCACCAGTCGCCCGCCGCGATGAAGCCGCCATGGGCGACCGGCTGGGCCTGGCGCAGCGCCGCGTGCAGCTTCAACGGATCGCCGGAGAAATCGGCGACCGCGTCCATGGTCAGGTTGATCTGGTAGACGTCGCCCGCCGCCAGCAAATCCTGCACCTGGGCGAACGCCGCGAGATAGTCGTCGCGGGTGATGGCCGGGCGCAACGGCGACAGGGCATAGGACGAGCCTTGAGTCCGCTCGCGCCAGAAAATGTCCACGTCCGTCTGCTCAAGCCGCCGGCGGCGGCTGAACAGGCCGAACCAGACCAGCGGTTCGCGGCGATCGGCCGGCGTAAGCGGCGCCAACCTCGGCTCCAGCGCGTAGCCGACCTCGTAGGACAGCCAGCCGGCGGCGTGCAGCCCATCGTCCAGCCCCTGCTGAATCGCTGCCAGCGCGGCGTCGATTCCAGCCAGATCGTCGCAGCGGACGATGCGCTCGGGCTTCTCGAACAGCAGCGAGGCCGCGCGCGGGTCGCGGCTGTTCTCGAGCAGCACGAACGGGTCGTTGGGCATCAGCGTGGTCATGCCGCGTGTCTAGCCCATCGCGTCCGCGCCGGGAAGACGCCTCGACCCGGCAGGGGACGTTCCGTATGCTGGACGCATGATCGGGGCCGAGGGATTCGTGAAACTCCTGAGCATGTTGCTGCTGGCGCCGCTGGCGCTGGCCGGCTGTGGCCCGTCGCCGACGATCGGGCTGCTCGAGGACCATGTGGACACGTCCACCCGCGGCAACTTCGTCGTCTGCGCCCATTACCGGTGCACCGCGCGCTACAACGTGGCCATGACCGATGCCGAATGGGCGCAGGTGCGTGCGGTGTTCGATCCGCCCGCCGCCGACGCCGCCGCCGAGCGCCAGCGAATCGCCCTCGCTATCGGCCAGATCGAACGCATCGTCGGGCCCAAGACCAGCACGGTGCGGGACCGGCCCGGCGCCACCATCATCACCACCCGCACCATCGGCCAGATGGACTGCATCGACGAGTCCCACAACACGTCGGTCTACCTGCACCTGATGGCGCGCGACGGGCTGCTGAAGTTTCACACGGTCGGCCAGCCGATCATCCGCGGCCACGTCATCGACAGATGGTTCCACAACACCGCGACCGCGACCGACACGGCGACGGGCATGCAGTGGGTGATCGACTCCTGGTTCGGCGCCAATGGCGAGCCCGCCGACGTGGTCACGGCGGAAGCGTGGCTGGCGGGTTGGGAGCCGGAGAAATTCAAGACGCGGACGGATAGATAACAAACATCACTGTCATCCCGGCGAAAGCCGGGACCCAGTGATTCTAGAACTGTGTCCTTCCCCGTTCTGGGTCCCGGCTTTCGCCGGGATGACAATAAGGGGATGGAATTACAGTAACTTCCCCAGCACTACGAACAGCCACCGCGCCCCATAGGCCAGCGCGGCGAACGCGGCCAGCGAGCCCAGCCACAGGGCGGTGAACCACAGCAGGCGGCGGGGCGTCTCGCGCATCAGTGGTGGTATCCCTCGCCATGGCGCACCTTGCCGCGGAACACCCGGTAGACGATGACGGTGTAGGTCAGGATCAGCGGAATGAACAGCACGACGCCGACCAGCAGGAACGACTGGGTCTTCTCCGGCGCGGCGGCGTCCCAGATGGTGATGGCGCGCGGCACCATGTAGGGCCACAGGCTGACGGCGAGGCCCAGATAGGACAGCAGGAACA
>CAMDTB010000019.1 GCA_945907245.1 Rhizobium sp. Q54 | reverse complement strand
ATCCGGCTCGATGACATAGCCGTTCCAGGCGTTCCACTTCTCGTACCAGCCGCCATATTCATCGTTTTCCAGCACGGCGTGCGGGGCGAATTTGGCCCAGAACGCCTCGGGATCCTCGGCGACCCAGAACATGGCGGACGGCGGCAGGCGCTTCGGGATCGGCTTGCCCAGGGCGGTCAGCTCTTCCTCGTAGGTCTCCCACAGCGCCTTGTGCGCCGGCTGGAACTGGTCGGCATGCCGCGCCGCGCGCCGGGCGGCGGCCTTCGAGGCGCCGCCCATCCAGATCGGCACGAAGGGCTGCTGCACCGGGAGCGTGGTCAGCCGGAATTTGGGGCCGCCGCGCCACGACACCTCCTCGCCTGCCCAGGCGGCGCGCAGGAACGGCGGCAGTTCCTCCATGAAGTCCTTGCGCGCGGCAAGCGAGGTGCCGATGGCTTCGAACTCGTCGCCCACATAGCCGCCGCTGAACACCGGCTCAAGCCGCCCATTCGAAATGATATCCAGCGTCGCCAGATCCTCGGCGAGCCGCAGCGGGTTGTGCAGCGGCGCGACCAGCGACGAGAGCGGATGCGCGCCCGGCTGGTCCGCGCCGCGATGGCGCCGCCCAGCACGATCGGCGACGGCATGTAGCCGCTGGGCGCGATGTGATGCTCGGAGATCATGATGGTGCTGAAGCCGAGCCGGTCGGCCCAGGCACATTGCTCGATGCAGGCCTTGTAGAGCGCCTGGTGGCTGGCGCCGTCCGGGTGACGGCGCAAATCGAATCTGAGGCCGAAATTGGTCACGTCACTTCCTCCCCGAAGCTGTGAGCCGACTTACCTCCGATATATTTCAAACATGTTTGACTTCTGTCAACGGCGATCTGACCGGATGACACCCGATGTTGCTGTCAAGTTCGGTCATTGCGCGGTGCGAGAGCGTTAGCCGCTCAGCTCCTCCATCCGAAAGTTCACCTTTCTGTGATTCTGCTTCGCTACGCTCGCAGAAGCACCGCAGGAAGAACTTCCGTCGGAAGCGAGCCAACCTTATGGCTCTTGCCCTACTCCGCCGCCACGCTCTTCGAGGCGATCTCGTAGACGTCCTTCGACAGGCCGGGCTGGCTGAGGATGCGGTCGATCTCGGCGCGCATCAGGCCGCGGCGCTTCTCGTCGAAGCGGCGCCACTGGTTGAAGCCGCCGGTCATGCGGGCGGCGATGCCCGGGTTGATCTTGTTCAGCTCCAGCACCACGTCGGCGAGCAACCGGTAGCCGCCGCCATCGGCGTCGTGGAAGCGCGGCTGGTTGGACTGGGTGAAGGCGCCGACCAGCGACCGCACCCGGTTCGGATTGCGCATCGAGAACGACTCGTGCCCCATCAGCTTCTTCACCCGCTGCAGCGTGTCCGGCAGATCGGACAGGGCCTGGACCGACAGCCACTTGTCGATCACCAGCGGGTTCTTCGCCCATTTGGCGTAGAAGGCGTCGATCACTTCCTGCCGCGCCGGCGTGTTCGTGCTGGCGAGCGCGGTCAGCGCCGCCATCGAGTCGGTCATGTTATCGGCGCGGAAGAACTCGTCGCGGCACAGCGCGACGATCTCCTGGGTCGGATCGGCCATCAGGTAGGACAGCGCCACGTTCTTCAGGCTGCGGCGGCCCACCGCGGCGGTCTCGAACACATAGGCGCCGCGGTCGTTGAGCCGGTCGTGGATGCCGCGGAAGTCATCCCGCAAGCGCCGCGACAACTCGCCCCGCACGAAACGATGGACCTTCTCGATGGCCTCGACGTCGATCTCGGCCATCTGCTGCGCCAGATAGGCCTGGCTGGGCAGCATGATGGTGAGCGCGATCAGCGCCGGATCAAGATCGGCGCTGGTCAATACGCTCTCGAACGCCACCAGGAAGGCTGGGTCGAGCGCGAGCGGGTCGCCGCGCCGGTATGCGGCGACGAGATCGAGCATCAGGCCGGTGGCGAGCGTCTGGCCGGCTTCCCAGCGGGCGAAGCTGTCCGGGTCGCTACGCAGCAGGAACGCGAGGTCGTCACGGCTGTAGCCGGCGTCCAGGGTGACCGGCGCAGAGAACCCGCGCAGCAGCGAGGGCACCGGCCGCTCGCTGACGCCGGTGAAGGTGAAGCTCTGCTCCGGCTCCTTCACGTCGAGCACGCGGCTGAGCGGCCCGTCGTCGTTCTCACCATCGAGCGTCAGCGGCAAGGGCTGCCCGCCCTGCCCCAGCAGGCCCATGGCGAGCGGGATATGTAGCGGCTGCTTGACCGGCTGCCCTGGCGTCGGCTTGGCCGACTGCCTGACATTGAGCGTGTAGGTCTGCGCACCCTGGTCCCACTGGCCGCGCACCTCGAGATGCGGCGTGCCCGCCTGGCCGTACCAGCGCTTGAACTGGGTGAGGTCGACGCCCGAGGCGTCCTGCATGGCGGCGACGAAATCCTCCACCGTGGCGGCGGTGCCGTCGTTGCGCTTCACGTAGAGGTCCATGCCCTTGCGGAAATTGTCCTCGCCGATGATGGTCTGCATCATGCGGATCACCTCGGAGCCCTTCTCGTAGACCGTCGAGGTGTAGAAGTTGTTGATCTCGATATAGGATTCCGGCCGGACCGGGTGCGCCTGCGGGCCGGCGTCCTCGGGGAACTGGCGGGCGCGCAGCGCCTTCACGTCGTCGATCCGCTGCTCGGCGGCTGACTGCATGTCGGCCGAGAACTGCTGGTCGCGGAAGACAGTCAAACCTTCCTTCAGGCTGAGCTGGAACCAGTCGCGGCAGGTGATGCGGTTGCCTGTCCAGTTGTGGAAGTATTCGTGGGCGATGACACTCTCGATGGCGTTGAAGTTGGCGTCGGTCGCGGTCTCCGGCGTCGCCAGCACATAGGCGCTGTTGAAGACGTTGAGGCTCTTGTTCTCCATGGCGCCGGCGTTGAAGTCGCGCACCGCGACGATGTTGTAGATGTCGAGGTCGTATTCGAGGCCGTAGGTGTCCTCGTCCCACTTCATCGACTTCTTCAGCGACTCCATGGCGTGCGCGCACTTGTCGGCGTCGTCGGCGACCGTGTAGATGCGCAGCGTCACGTCGCGGCCCGATGACGTGATGAAATGGTCCTCGATATGCGCCAGGTCGCCGGCGACCAGCGCGAACAGATAGCAGGGCTTCAGGAACGGGTCTTCCCAGACCGCCAGGTGCCGGCCGCCATCCAGCTCCCGCTCCTCGATCAGATTACCGTTCGACAACAGCACCGGATACTTCGCCTTGTCGGCGGTGATCGTGGTGGTGTAGCGCGACAGCACGTCGGGACGGTCGAGGAAAAAGGTGATGCGACGGAAGCCCTGCGCCTCGCACTGGGTGCAGAAATTGCCGCTGGACTTGTAGAGGCCGGACAGCTGAGTGTTGTTCTGGGGCTGGATGCGGGTGACGATCTCGACTTCCGCCCGGTCGCCGACCGCCGGAATGACCAGCGAATGCGGCGTGACCGTGTAAACGTCGCGGCCCAGCGCTTGGCCGTCGAGCTTCAGCGAGACCAGCTCCAGCTCGTCGCCGTCCAGCTCCAGCGGCTCGTCCGGCCGCTGGCGCACCACGGTCATCAGGGACGTGACGGTGGTTTGTTCCTCGTCAAGATCGAACCGCAGATCGATGGTCTCGATGGCGAAGGCCGGGGAACGGTAGTCCTGGAGGCGGATGGTCTGCGGGCTGGCTTGATCCATGGATTTCTTCACTGAATAAGGGGTGGTGCCGGTCGTGCGCCGCTTCCACCCCCCTGAAGGAAGCGGCGCCCGGCTAGGTGTGAGCTTGATGTAGGGTGCCTCGGACAGGGATCAAATAGCCATTCCGGGCGCAATACCACCCGTCACATCACGTCTTTCCAGTCGGCGAAGCCCTTGCCGGCGCGGGCGAGCTTCTCCAGCAGCCAGGAATGCTTCCAGCTCCGGTCGCCGTAGCGCTGGCGGTACTTATCGACCGCCGCGTGCACCTTGGCGACGCCGACCGTGTCCGCATAGAACATCGGCCCGCCGCGATAGGACGGGAAGCCGTAGCCGTTGATCCAGATGATGTCGATGTCGCAGGGACGCAGCGCGATCCCCTCCTCCAGCTCGCGCGCACCCTCGTTGATGGCGGCGTAGATGCAGCGCTCGATGATCTCCTCGTTGGAAATCTCGCGCCGCTCGATGCCGCGCTCCTTCGCGGCGGCGGCGATCAGTGCTTCCACCTCCGGATCGGGCGTCGCCTTGCGGTCGTCGCCATAGCTGTAATAGCCCGCCTTCGTCTTCTGCCCGTGGCGCCCCTTGGCCACCAGCATGTCGGCGACCACCGGGAACCTGGGATCGATGGGGAACATGTCGGGGAACTCGCTGCGGGCGCGCGTACCCACGTCGAGGCCGGCGAGATCGCCCATCTGCAGCGGCCCCATCGGCATGCCGAAGTCGTAGAGCACGCTGTCGATCTGGTGCGGCGTGGCGCCTTCCCACAGCATCTTGTTCGCCTCGCCGCTGTAGCGGGCGATCATCCGGTTGCCGATGAAGCCGTGGCAGACACCGGCGACGACGCCTATCTTGCCGATGGTCTTGGCGAGCGCCATGCAGGTGGCGAGCACGTCCTTGCCGGTCTTCCCGCCACGGACGATTTCCAGCAGCCGCATGACGTTGGCCGGGCTGAAGAAATGCAGGCCGATGACGTCCTCCGGCCGGCTGGTGACGGACGCGATCTCGTTCAGGTCGAGATAGGACGTGTTGGACGCCAGGATGCAGCCCGGCTTGCAGAGGCCGTCGAGCTTGCGGAACACGTCCTTCTTGATCTCCATGTTCTCGAAGATCGCCTCGATGACGATGTCCACGCCGGCCATGTCGTCATAGCTGAGGCTGGGCGTGATCAGGCCGAGGCGCTTGTCGACCTGCTCGGCGGTCAGGCGGCCTTTCGCCTGGGTGTTGCGGTAGTTCTGCTCGATGATCTTCATGCCGCGGTCGAGCGCTTCCCGGGTCGCCTCGACGACGGTGACCGGAATGCCCGCATTGGCGAAGTTCATGGCGATGCCGCCGCCCATGGTACCCGCGCCAAGCACCGCCGCGGTCTCGATCTTGCGCAGCGGGGTGTCCTTGGGCACGTCCGGGATCTTGGCCACCTCGCGCTCGGCGAAGAACATGTAGCGCAGCGCCTTGGACTCGGTGCTGGCCATCAACTCGGTGATGCCGGCGCGCTCGACCTTCATGCCCTCGTCGAACGGCAGGTTCACCGCCGCCTCGATGGTCTGGACGATCTTCTCGGGCGCCGGGAAGCCGCGCATCTTCGCGAGGCCCTTGCGGAAATCGGCGAAGAAGTTCTCGGGCAGGCTCGATGCGTCGATGTTGATGTCGCGCACCTTGCGCAGCGGCGCGCCCTTGTCGATCAGCCGGCGGGTGAAATCGATCGCGCCGGCCTTCAGGTCGCCCTCGACCACCTCGTCGATGATGTCGAGTTTCCTGGCCTCGGGCGCCTTGATCGGGTTGCCGTCGACGATCACCTTCAGCGCCCGCTCCGGGCCAATGAGGCGCGGCAGTCGCTGGGTGCCGCCAGCGCCCGGCAGCAGGCCCAGCTTCACCTCGGGCAGGCCGACCTGGGCCGAGGCGACCGCGACGCGGTAATGGGCCGCAAGGGCGGTCTCGAGGCCGCCGCCCAGCGCGGTGCCGTGGATCGCCGCGACGATCGGCTTGGACGCGTTCTCCATGGTCTCCTGCACCGAGCGCAGGTCCGGACCCTTCGGCGGCTTGCCGAACTCGGTGATGTCGGCGCCGGCAATGAAGGTGCGGCCGTCGCAGATCAGGATGATGGCCTTGACGTCCGGGTCGGAATCGAGCGCCTTGACGCCATCGAAAATGCCCTGGCGGACCGGCGCTGAAAGGGCATTTACCGGCGGGCTATCGACTGTAATGATGCCGATATCACCCTGCTTCTCCCACCGTGCGGCAACTGACATGACTGAATTCCCTGAGTTGGTTCTTTTCTGGTTGGAAAGCTCGCACGACGGGTGGCCACCCGTGAGGCATTCCTGTTAGAACAGGTCGGACGAGCCGCCGACAATGTGCCAGACCACCGGTTTTACAGGCAAGGGTCATAGATGCCCGCTTTGATGCGCCGACGTGAAACGGGAGGCCGGATAGATCGTGCTCGTCCGCTCTCGTTCACCTTCAATGGAAGACCATGCACCGGCTTCGCCGGCGACACGCTGGCGTCCGCGCTCCTGGCCAACGACATCTCGATCATCGGACGCAGCCTGCGGCACAACCGGCCGCGCAGCATCATGGGCGCGGGCTATTCGGACCCTGGCGCCTACCTGAAGCTGCTGGAGAACGGCTCGACCCGGACCGTTCTCGCCACCCAGGTCGACCTGTATGACGGGCTGGCGGCGGAAAGCCTGCTGCCGTGGCCGCCGCCGTCGCTGATGGAGCGGCTACGCCGCGACCAGCCGAAACCGCCCTCCACGGATCCGGTCCATACACCCATGCGCCCCGACTTCTCGGCCGAATCCGGCTTCGCACATTGCGACGTGCTGGTGGTGGGCGGCGGCCCCGCGGGACTGATGACGGCGCTGACCGCCGGCTATGCCGGCGCGCGCGTGATTCTCGCCAACGACGGCGTGACGCTGGGCGGCAGCCTGCTGTGGTGCACCGCCGCGATCGACGGCATGCCGAGTGACGAATGGCTCGCCGAAGCCGAGCAGGCGCTGCGCGGGCTCGATGACGTGCGGATCTTCAATCGCAGCACGGTGACGGGCATCGACGGCCGCGGCCATGTGGTCATCCTGCGCGAGGTTCCGGACTCGAGCGGCGCGGGCGGACGGCAGTGGCAGGTCTGGAAGGTCGTCGCGAAACAGATCGTGCTCGCCTCGGGCTGCATCGAGCGCCCGTTCGTGTTCCCCGACAACGACACGCCCGGCGTCATGCTGACCAGCGCGGTGCTGGGCTATTCGCGCCAATTCGCGCTGCGGCCGGTCGAAGGCCCGATCGCCCTGGTCGGCAACAACGACCGCACGCTGGAGCTGGCCGCCCGCATGCATGACGAGGGTCTGCCGGTCGAGACGGTGATCGACGCCCGCCGCGAGATTCGCGCGGAGATGATCGCCGCCATGTGCGACCGCGGCATCAACCTGTTCGGCGGCCACGTGGTGACCAAGATCGCCGGCGACACCCACGTGGACTACCTGGAGGTGAACCATCTGGGCGACGGCAGGGTCGACGGCAACAAGCGCCGGTTCGACTGCCGGTTCGTCGCCGCCTCGGGCGGCTGGAACCCACGCATCGACCTGCTCCGCCAGGCCGGCGGCAACGTGGTCTACGACCCGGTGGTGGCGGCGCTGGTGCCGTCCGAACTGGGCTCGATCTCCTACACCGTGGGCAGCATCAGCGGTAACGGCTCGCTCGGCTTCGCGCTGGCCTCGGGCCGCGACGCAGGCGCCGCCGCCGCGCGAGCGGCCGGGTTCAGCAGCGGCGACGAGATCAACGTACCGGAGACCGACGCCCAGCCCGGCCCGACCACCGGCATGGGCCTGTGGCAGGTGCCGCAGTCGGGCCTGAGCAACCGGGCGCGGCAATGGGTGGACTGGCGCCGCGACATGACCACCAGCGACCACACCGCTGCCGGACGCGGCCCGGACGAGACCTGGCTGGGCGGCATCGCCGACACCCTGCTGACGCCGCCGAAGCCCGTCGTCAGCTTCGACTTCGTCACCATGAACGTCGACAAGCGCCCGGATCCGCCGCTTCGGCTGCTGCCGGCGCATCCGCTGTTCGCGGCGCGCGACGCGGCGTTCCGCCGCACCGGCGGCTGGCTCAGCCCGGCCTACTATCCCATCGACGGTGTGACGCCCGAAGAGACGGTCACCCAGGAGATGCACGCCGCGCGCAATTCCGCCGGCCTGATCGACCTGTCGCTGCTGGGCAAGATCGAAGTGAGCGGCGAGGATTCCCCGGAATTCCTGGAGTACCTGTACTGCAACAGAATGGCCGACCTGCCCGTAGGCACCGCCCGCTATGGCCGCATGCTCGATGATGGCGGCACGGTAGTCGATCACGGCGTCGTGGTGCGGCTGGACTACGACCGCTTCATCGTCCACACCTCGGCGGGCAATGACGGCCCGGTGTGCGACTGGTTCGAAAGCTGGCTGGCGAGCGATCTCAAGGGCATGTCGGTGCTGGTCTCGCCGATCACCTCGGCGTGGTCGACGCTGGTGCTGGCCGGCCCGCGGGCGCGCCAGGTGCTGCTCGAGCTGGACCGCGATATTGACGTATCGACGGCGGCATTCCCTTTCCTGGCGGTACGCGAGGGCAAACTGGCCGGCGCGCCCGTCCGGATGGTGCGCACCGGCAATATCGGCGAGGTATCGTTCGAGATCAACGTTCCCGCCAATTACGGCCGAGCCCTCTGGGAGACGATCGCCATGACCGGGTCGCGCTACGGCCTGCGGCCGGTGGGCGAGCTGGCCATGCACCGGCTGGCCGCCGAGAAGGGCCGTATCGACGTCCCGGGCGTGGCGCCCAGGAGCCTGACGCCGTTCGATCTCGATGCGGGCGGCAAGTACCGGCCGAAGGAGCAGGATTTCGTCGGCAAGAACGCCCTGGCGCGGGCGCGCAGCGGTCCTCAGGACCGGCCACAGCTCGTCGCGCTGCGCAGCGAGGACGCGGCGATCGTGCTGCCCCAGTCCGGCACCATCGTGCCGCTCGACGGCAGCGCCGACCACCGGCAGGGCCGCATCATCCTCAGCTTCGACAGCGACGCCGTGGGCCAGCCCGTGACCCTGGCACTGGTGGTCAACGGCCACCAGCGGCTGGCCGACACGGTTCGCGTGGCGTCGCGCACCGGCAGCGTGCCGGCGCGGATCGTCAAGCCACCGATGTTCGATCCCAGCGGGAGACGACGCTTTGGCTGACATCGTCGCCGCGTCGCCGCTGCGCGACGAAGCCAAGGACAACGTGGCCGCGCGTATCCAGCGTAACGGGCTGCTGGTGCGCGAGAATCCGTCCCGCCGCAAGTTGCTGGTCGTGACCGACGGATCGCCGGCGGTCTCGAGGAGCGTGGCCAACGCGCTGGGCGTGCCTTTGCCGGAGACCGCCGACGCGGTGACAGGGGACGATCCGTCCTGTTACCGGCTGGCGCGCAACCGCTGGCTGGTGAGTTACGAGAAGGCGCATGGGCTGGGCGAGCGGCTGGTCCGCACCTCGTCCAGCATGGCGGCCGCGGTCAACGATGTGTCCGACGGCTATGTCTCCATCCACCTGTCGGGCAAGCTGGCCTACGACCTGCTGGTCAGGGGCTGCGAGCAGGACCTGCATCGCCGGGCGTTCGGCCAGGGCCGCTTCGCCGCCACGGAGCTCGCCGCCATCGACGTGATCATCCACGCCACGAGCGAGCCGGATTCCTATGAGCTGATCGTCGATCGCTCGCTTGCGATGGACCTCTGGATGTGGCTAAAGGACAGGGCCGCCGACCTGAGCGCCTAGACGAGCCCCAACAGCTCCCCGCAACGAGAAGATAATGAACGGCCCCGAAGACAGCTATGTCCTGACGCTGACCTGCCCTGACCGTACCGGCATCGTCGCCGCCGTCACCGGCTTCCTCGCCGAGCGCGACGGGTTCCTGACCGAGCTGTCGCATTATGCCGACCCGGTGTCGAAGCGGTCGTTCCTGCGCACCGTGTTCCACGCGGGCGGCCCCAAGCTGCCCAAGCGCGAGAAGCTGCAGCAGGAGTTCCTGACGGTATCGGACCGGTTCTCGATGGATTTCCGCATCGTCCCGGCCGCCCAGAAGGTGCGGGTGATGGTGATGGTCAGCAAGCTGGGCCACTGCCTGAACAACCTGCTGCACGACTGGCGCAACGGCTCGCTGCCGATCGATATCCGCGCCGTCGTCTCGAACCACGAGGACATGCGCTCGCTGGTCGAGTGGCACGGCATCCCCTACCAGTACCTGCCGGTTACGCCCGACACCAAGCAGCGGCAGGAGGAGCGGATCAAGGAGCTGGTCCGCTCGCTGGAAATCGACCTGGTGGTGCTGGCCCGCTACATGCAGATCCTGTCCGACGACCTGTGCCGGGCGCTGGAATGGAAGGCGATCAATATCCACCACTCGTTCCTGCCCAGCTTCAAGGGCGCCCGGCCCTATCACCAGGCCCATGCCCGCGGCGTGAAGATCATCGGCGCCACCGCCCATTACGTGACGCCGGCGCTGGACGAAGGCCCGATCATCGAGCAGTCCGTCGAGCGCATCGACCACGTCCAGACGCCCGAAGACATGGTCCGCATCGGCCGCGACATCGAAAGCGTGGTGCTGAACCGGGCGGTGCGCTGGCATGCCGAGCACCGGATCCTGGACAACGGCAACAAGACGGTTGTTTTCAAGTCGTAGTCCGTAACGGCCGCCGGCTATTTTGCGCTCGCCACCGGCGGCGGCGAGCGGCGTTTCGACCACTGGTCGGCGGCCTGCTCCACCCGCGCCATAGTCTGGGCGGTCTGGCTGGCGGCCAGCGCGGTGTAGGCGGCCTCGGCGTTCGCGTTGCCGGCCTCCCTGGCGACGCGCAGCCACATCAGCCCCTGGAAGTTGTCCTTCGGCACGCCCCTGCCCTGGATCAGCATGGCGCCGTAGGCGGCCTGGGCGGCGGGGTCGCCCAAGTCGGCGGCAAGCCGCAGCATGGATGCGGCGCGCGCCGTCGCCGCCGCGTCCGGGTTGCCCGACAGCGCGGCGAGCGCGAGCGCCATCAGCGAACCGGCGTGGCCGTTGGACGCGGCCTGGCGGCGCCAGCTTGCGGCGGCCTGCTCGTCGGCAGTCACGCCGGTGCCCGCGTCCAGCATGGATGCGACAGCGGCCTGCGACACCGAGTGTCCGTTCTTCGCGGCCATCAGGAACCAGCCATAGGCGCCCTTGAAGTCCTTCCGGTCCGCGAGAACACGTCCCATCTGGTACTGGGCCATCATGTCGCCCGCCTCGGCCAGCGGCCGCAGCGCCTGTATGGCGCCGTCGGTGAAACCGGCGCGCACATTGTCGAGCGCGCCCTGCAGGATTTCTGCATTGTCCTCGCTGAGCGTCGCCAACAGGCCGCGCGGCGCATGAAGCGGGCCATCCTGGAACCCGTTGACATAGAAGCGGAACGGCCGCTTGCCGTCCTGCCCGGCCTCGATCACCTGCAGGCTGAGAGGATCGGCCACGCCCGGCGCCCGGAACGGGCAGCAGGTTTCGTTGAGCAACACCTTCAGCGGCTGCCCGTCGGCGGAGAACAGCAGGCTGAAATAGGTCTCCACCCGCTTGTCGAAATCGCGCTCGGCCATGCCGCCCAGCAGGATGGGATTTTTCCGGTCATAACCATAGGTGGCGTCGGGCGACGGACCCGCGAGTCGGACCGTCCGGTCGTCGGACGCCGTCGGCTGCGCTGCGGCACCGGCGGCAGCTACCACCAGCATGAACACCGCAACAATACCGGTTGCTGTCCTCTTCATCCTGCCGTGCTCAGCCGTTGCCGCAACCTTTGAACGGTCGCTTCCGAGGCGACCAGGCCCAGCTTGGTGCGCCGCCACAGAAAGTCCTCCACCGTCTCAAGCCATTCATATTGCAAGAGATAGCTGATTTCCGCCTCGTAGACACCATCGCCGTAATGCGCGCCCAGGTCGGCGGGCGACCGGGCGCCGCCCAGCAACGCCTCGATCCGGCTACCATACGCCTGCACCAGCCGCCGGGTCACCCCGGGTGGCAGCCACGGAACGTCCTGCAGGATTCCGGAGGAATAGGCATCGAAATCGCCGCGCGGCATGTCGCCGCCGGGGAGCGGGGCGCCCTTTGTCCACGGACCGGGTAGGTCCGGCAGGAACGGCGCCAGGTCGTCCATGGCGGCTTCGGCGAGCACCCTGTAGGTGGTGATCTTGCCGCCCAGGACCGACAGCAGCGGCGCAGCGCCACCAGGTGCATCGAGTGGGGGCGCGTCGAGCGCGATGAGGAAATCGCGGGTGACCGAGGACGGATCGTCGTCGGCGTCGTCGACCAGCGGCCGGACGCCGGCGAACGACCAGACCACGTCGGACGGCGCAATGGGCGTGCGGAAATACGCGTTCACGATGCCGCAGAGATAGTCGACCTCGTCCGGCGTGATCGCGACACTGTCGGGCATGT
Source organism: Rhizobium sp. Q54 (assembly GCA_945907245.1). Classification (GTDB taxonomy): domain Bacteria; phylum Pseudomonadota; class Alphaproteobacteria; order SMXS01; family SMXS01; genus RI-34. Next base: position 37,554 of record CAMDTB010000019.1, on the reverse strand, counting down.
GGTCCAGCTCCACTTCAGTGGTGCCGATCAGCGAGAACTTATCGAGGAACGGTAGCACGAAGACGATGCGCCCGTCGGCGTTCTGCAGCAGGTAGGCATCATCGGCGCCATCCGGGCGCGGCACAACGATATGGCTGCCCTTGACCAGCCGCAGCCGCTTGCCGCCGTCCATGCCGAGCTGGTGCTCGATCAGGTCGGCGGCCCAGGGTCCGGCGGCGTTGACGAGGATCCGGGCGGGTACCGTGTCCTCCCTTCCGATGTGGACGTCGCGCAGCACCGCGCGCCAGACCGTTCCGTCACGCCTCGCGCTGACCAGTTCGGTACGGGTGCGGATGACCGCGCCGTGGCTGGCCGCGTCCATTGCGTTGACCACGACGAGGCGGGCGTCGTCGGTCCAGCAATCGGCATAGGTGAAGCCATGCCTGTAGCCGTCCTTCAGCGGCCGGCCCGCGGGATGCTTGCGCAGGTCGATGCCATGCGATCCGGGCAGGCGTCTTCGGCCACCCAGATGGTCGTAGAGGAACAGGCCGATGCGCAGCATCCAGCCCGGGCGCGAGCCTTCGCCCTGCGGCAGCACGAACTCCAGCGGCGCGACCAGGTGCGGCGCGGCCGCCAGCAGCACCTCGCGCTCGGCCAGCGCCTTGCGCACCAGGCCGAACTCGTACTGCTCCAGATAGCGCAGGCCGCCATGAATCAGCTTGGAGCTGGCCGACGATGTCGCGCCCGCCAGGTCGCCGCGTTCGACCAGCATCACCTTCAGGCCGCGCCCCGCCGCGTCGCGGGCAATGCCCGCGCCGTTGATGCCGCCCCCGACAACCAAGAGGTCAACTGATTGGCTTTGCTCGCCTTCCATTGCATAGTCGTAGCATGACGACGGGGACCGCCATACTGGCTATCGATCAGGGAACCACCAGCAGCCGGGCGCTGGTGTTCGACCTGTCCGGCAACGTCGTCGCCACCGCGCAGAAGGAGCTGACACAGCACTATCCCGCCGATGGCTGGGTCGAGCACGACGCCGAGGAGATCTGGACCGACACGCTCGCCATGTGCCGGCAGGCGTTGGCCGAGGCGTCGGCCAAGGGCTTCACCGCCGTCTGCATCGGCATCACCAACCAGCGCGAGACCACGGTCGTCTGGGACCGCAAGACCGGCAGGCCGATCCACCGCGCCATCGTCTGGCAGGACCGGCGCACCGCGCCGCTATGCAAGACGCTGCGCGACGCCGGGCACGAGCCGCTGTTCGCCGAGCGTACCGGCCTGCTGCTCGATCCGTACTTCTCCGGCACCAAGATCGCCTGGCTGCTCGACACCGTCCCAGGCGCCCGCGCCGCCGCCGAAGCGGGCGAGCTGGCGTTCGGCACGATCGACAGCTTCCTGCTGTGGCGGCTGACCGGCGGCAGGCACGCCACCGACGCCACCAATGCGTCGCGCACCCTGCTGTTCAACATCCACACCCAGCAATGGGACGACGAATTGCTCGCCGCGCTGGGCGTGCCGCGCGCCCTGCTCCCCGAAGTCACTGATTGTGCCGGTCCGCTGGGCGAGACCACGCTGCTGGGCGGCACCTTGCCGATCCGCGGCATGGCCGGCGACCAGCAGGCGGCAACGGTCGGACAGGCCTGCCTGCGGCCCGGCATGATCAAGAGCACCTACGGCACTGGCTGCTTTGCCCTGCTCAACACCGGCACCGAAGCCGTCACCTCGCACAACCGGCTGCTGACCACCGTCGCCTACCGGATCGACGGTGTCGCGACCTATGCGCTCGAAGGCAGCATCTTCATTGCCGGCGCGGCGATCCAATGGCTGCGCGACGGTCTCGGCATCATCGAGACATCTGGCGAAAGCGCCGTGCTGGCCAGTTCGATCGACACCAACGAGGGCGTCTACATGGTGCCCGCCTTCACCGGCCTGGGCGCGCCGTGGTGGGACCCGGACGCCCGCGGCCTGATCACCGGCCTCACCCGCAACACCGGCCGCGCGCATCTGGCACGGGCGGCGCTGGAGGCGGCGTGCTACCAGACCCACGACCTGCTGACCGCCATGCGGGCCGATTATCCCGGTCCGGTCGCCGCCATCCGGGTCGACGGCGGCATGGCGGCCAATGACTGGCTGCTGCAGTTCCTGAGCGACGTGGTCGCGGCGCCGGTCGAGCGGCCGCACACCACCGAGACCACCGCCCTGGGCGCGGCGCTGCTGGCCGCGCTGGGCCACGGCCTGATCTCGTCACCCGAAGACGTGGAGGCGCTGTGGCGGCGCCAGGCCCGCTTCGATCCCGTCATGGCCGCCGGCCCGCGCGACAGCCTGCTCGCCGGCTGGAACCGTGCCGTCAAACGCGCGCTGAGAGATAGCTGAGGAGCACCCGATGAATGCCAACGGCGTGAAAACCAGGGTCTGGGACCTGCCCATCCGCCTGTTCCACGGTCTGATCATCCTGCTGGTCGGCGTGCAATGGTGGACCGGCGAGAATCTCGACGAGCCGGTGGTCGCCGGCGGCTGGGATCCGTTCGTCCTGCACGTCTGGAGCGGCTGCAGCATCCTGGCGCTGGTGCTGTTCCGCATCGTCTGGGGTTTCGTCGGCAGCACGACCGCGCGCTTCGGTCATTTCCTGAAGGGACCGATTGCGGTCGTCCGCTATCTCGGCGGCCTGTTCTCGCGCGGCAAGACCCACCCGGCCGGCCACAATCCGGTGGGCGGCTGGTCGATGGTGCTGATGCTGGGCTTTCTGCTCGGCATGCCGCTCGTCGGCCTGTTCGCCGCCGACGCGGACCTGATGGGCGCCGGACCGGCGGGACCGCTGAGCGACATGATCGACGAGGACCTGGCCAACGACCTTGCCCACTGGCACGGCGATGCCTGGGAGATCTTCATGATCGTGTTCTTCATCCACATCGCGGCGGCGCTGTTCTACCTGTTTGTCAAGCGGCAGAACCTGATCGGTGCGATGATCACCGGCCGGGACACGGTGCAGGGCGCCGAAACCCTGCGGTTCCGGCCCCTGTGGCTGGCTTTGCTGATCCTGGCGGTCACGGGCGGCGCGGTCGGCGCCGCCCTTACCTGGCTGGCCTGATAGTGCTGGCCTGATAGTGCTGGCCGGGGGATCAATCTTCCTTGAATTTGTCGTGGCAGCCCTTGCACGACGCGCCGATGCCCTTGGCCGCCGCGCCGATCGCCGCCTGATCCTTGGACTTCACCGCCGCCGACAGCGCCGCAGCCGCCGTCTCGAAGTCGCCCGCCAGCTTATTGAATTCCGAGCCGGCCGCCCAGATGCCGTCCTTGGCCTCGGTCTTGACACCCGAGCCCGCGGTATTTTGGACGTAAGCACCCTTCACCCGCTTAGAGGCCGCCGCCAGCGAGTCAGCGTGCCAGGCCAAGTCCTCGGGATGGCTGACCTTGCCCTGCAGCAGGGCGAAGAACGACTGAGTGTGATCGCCAACGATACCCATCAGCGACTGGCGGTACTTTACCGCGTCCTCGGCCTTGTCCTCGGCGAATGCGCCTGGCGACGCGACAGTCATCAGAAGCCCCGCGACCAGCGCGGACCGAACGGCAAGTCTCATATGCTTTCCCCTAAAAGTTTCCATGCGCTCCACCGTGAGTGTAATGGAATCGCCACGCGCGGGGAACTCGTTAACGGCCAGTGGCCGCAAAGACCACCCGGATGCGGATATCATCGCGCCTCACTAAATTTCCTCTAATTACCATAGGCTTGTAGCGAGAACGTCGAACAGCCTTCAGCGCGGCGCTGTCAAACGGCGTGGACAGTCGTGATTCCGCTATCCGCACATTGACCACCCTTCCAATCTCATTGATATCGGCAGCAATGCTCACCTGACCTTGGCCGAAATGCCGAGATCATGCGCGCGAACATCTGGATCGCTCCCCCAACAACCTGCGTATCGCAACGGTCGCGCGTTCTAGCGCCAACCAGGGCGGCGTTCCGGTTTTCACTTGTAATTGCTAGTAATTATCATTTACACTTTCTGCCTCAACCGAATCGAGGCGCCGTCATGAACCACGAAACCAACGCCGAACCGACCACGCGGATTTTCGACACCGAGACACACGGCTTCGCTGACCAATTCGTGCTTTGGTCGGTGCGAAAATGGGTGATGGGCCACAAAGGCTCGCCCACCGCGCTCGCCCTGCTCGAGAGCGCCTATGCGCGGACCAGCGCGGGCGGCGCGTTCGCCCATCTGGACGCGCTGATGCGGGCGATCACCAGCGGCGCGGCGCGGCGCATCGCCGTGCATGCGCCGTGCTGCGCCGCCGTCAGCACCGACGAGTTGCTGCTGATCGACGCGGTGGCGCTCGCACAGGCCGAGGTGAAGGTCGATGTGGCGTTCCTGCATCGTCGTTTCCTGACGCCGGCCGGCACCCGCGCCGCCTCGGCGCCACTCAAGGCGCTGGCGGCTGCGCTCCGCGACAGCGGACTGCGGCTGACCGTGCGTTCCGGCACCTATCCGCTGCCCGGCGCCGTCCCGCTCGAAAGCATAGCAATTTCGACCGCCGTGCACTGACGGTATTGTTGTGAATCCAGCGGCGACTAAGCCAGCGGTTCCACGTCGAACGCGACGCAGACGCGCCGCTCATCGCTGCGGAACGGCACGGTGCCGTGATAGTAGTAGGACGGGAACAGGAACATCTGGCCATAGGCCGGCTGGTACTGCCGGACATCGAATCCGCCCGAGACATTGAGATGGCTGGTCGGCCTGCCGAACTCCAGCCAGCCTTCGGGACGCCGCGCCGGATCGCCGATCACCGACGGGAGCTGCAAGTAGAACACGCCGCTGAGCCAGCCATTCGGATGGATGTGCGGCCGCTCGTGCCCCCGGTTGTGCATCACCACGCCCCACGCCGTCAGCCGCCAGCGGTCGGGCGCCCAGCGGACCGCCGGGTGGGTGGGATCGTCGGGAAGCTCCGACTTGTACCAGCGCACGGCCTCGTCGATGCGCGCCACCATGCCCTCCATGGGACCGAGCGGCGGCTTGATCAGCTCGCCCGTATGCCGACCGTTCTCGGTCGACATGACATTCCCCTGCAGCGTCGGGTGGGTCTTGATGTAGCGGCCGAGAGCCTTGTTGAACGCGGCCATGTCGGCGAAGCCGTCCGGCGGCTCGAACGTCCGGGTCTTCACATAGGTGTCGAAGTCGAGCAGGCGGCCCGCCTCGTCGAGACGCCCGGCCTCGGCCAGTGCGTGGGCCTGGTAGGCGAGTGCGTGATAGTCCCGCCCCCGCGCCGCCATGCAGGCGTCGAACACGGCAACGGCGTCGCCTGCCCTGCCCTGCGCCAGATAAAGATTTCCCAGGTCGTAATAGGGATCGCCGTAGCGCGGATCGCGGGCGATGGCCTCGCGGAACGCCGCTTCCGCCTCATCCGGCCGGCCCAGCTTCACGCAGACCGCGCCCAGATTCATGAAATAGCCGGGCTCCGACGCGCCCAGCGCGATGGAGCGCTGCACCATGTCGAGTGCGGCCTGGTAGTTTCCCGCCTGGAACTCGATCATGCCCATGCCGCTGAGCGCGCCCATATGATTGGCATCGATCGCCAGCAATTGCCGGTACAGCGTCTCGGCCTCGCGGAACCGGTTTGTCCGGTGGTATTGCACCGCGGCCTGGAACGCCGACAGGGCGTTCGCGGCCGTCACCAGCGGTTGCTGGCCGTCGCCCGGCTGCTTGCGGAGCGACTTCTCCTGCATCCTGCGCTGCTGGCGGTTCGACATGCTTGTCCGGCGGTCCCGGTTGTGGTTGCCTCACCATCATAGCCGGTTTCGGGGAGCGACCATGCGGCAAATTCTCGACGCGCCCAGCGCCTTCCTGCCCCATGTCTGGGCCAATCACGCCCGTCACTTTCCAAACCGCGAGGCGGTGGTCTGCGGCACGGAGCGCTGGAGTTGGCGGCAATTCAACGCGGCCATGAACCAGGTCGCCAACGGCCTGCTCGGGCTGGGCGCCGGCCAGGGCGACAAGGTCGCGGTGGTGATGTCCAACTCGGCCGAGATGGCCGCCGTCCTCTACGGGATCATCAAATCGGGCGCCTGCGTGGTGCCGGTCTCGGCACTGCTGTCATCCGAGCAGATCCTCGGCATGGTCGAGGACTCGGGCGCGCAGGTGCTGTTCGCAGACGCCGCCACGCGTGCACTGATCGAGCCGGTCATGGACCGGCTTGCCCGTATCCGCCGCAACGGCTTCTTCGCCCATGGCTTCGAGGCGGACGGCTGGCGTGGTCTCGGCGGCTGGATGGCGCAACAGGATATCGCGGAGCCGGACGCGGCATATTCCGCCGACGACGAGGTGAACATCATCTATTCGTCGGGCACCACCGGCCTGCCCAAGGGCATCGTCATGAGCCATGCGGCGCGGCTGCATTTTGCCTGGTCGAATGCCATCGAGATGCGGTTCTCGCGCCGCAGCCGGGCGCTTGCGACCACCGCGCTCTATTCCAACGGCACCTGGCTGATGGCGCTGCCGGTGCTGTTCGTCGGCGGCGCGCTGCACATCCTGCCGTCGTTCACGCCGCAGGCGTTCCTCGACACCGTGGAGCGCGAGCGCATCACCCATACCTTCATGGTTCCGACCCAGTACATCGTGACCCTGGAACATCCGGCGCTCGACGGCGCCGATCTGTCGAGTCTGGAGGTCATGCTGTCCGCGGGTTCGCCGCTGCGGATCGACACCAAGAAGCAGGTCATCGCCCGCATGGGGCGCGGCATCCACGAGCTCTACGGCTATTCCGAAGGCGCCGCCACCATGATCAAGCCCGAGGACGCGGAAGCCAAATGGGGCTCGGTCGGCACCCCGGTGATCGGCTTCGACATCGGCGTGATCGATGAGGGCGGCAACGCCCTGCCGTTCGGCGAGACCGGCGAGATCGTGGCGCGCGGCGGCGGCGTGATGACCGGTTACCATAAGCGTCCGGACGCCACCGCCGAACTGGTCTGGCGCGACGACATGGGCCGCGCATGGATCAGGTCGGGCGACATCGGCCGGTTCGACGAGGACGGCTTCCTCACCATCCTCGACCGCAAGAAGGACATGATCATCTCGGGCGGCTTCAACGTGTTCCCCGCCGACATCGAGCAGGTGATCGGCGGCCATCCCGACGTGTCGGACGTGACCGTCATCGGCATTCCGCACGACAAGTGGGGCGAGACGCCGCTGGCGCTGGTGATCGGCCGGGCCGGCGCCGATTGCGCGGCGATTCGCGACTGGGCCAACGCGCGGCTGGCCAAGCCGCAACGGGTCTCGGCGGTGGAACTGCGGGCGGAATTCCCGAGAAACGCCCTCGGCAAGGTGATCAAACGGGCCTTGCGCGAGGCGTACTGGTCCGACCCGGCGTAACTCCCGTCGAATTTTTGCGCGTGCCACGGCGCCGTAATCACCATCTCCTAGGCTCTGCCCTCCTGCCCAGCCGGAATCCCGAATGCACACGCGACACAGCGGCAACATCTACCGAACCAGCCTGCGCGGCGCCGAGCTGCTGAGCCAGCCGCTGCTCAACAAGGGCACGGCGTTCACCCATGCCGAGCGGGAGCAGCTTGGCCTGCTGGGATTGCTGCCGCCCGACGTCGCGACCCTCGATGAACAGCTCACCCGCACCTACGAGGCGTTCCGGGCCAATTCGTCGGACATCGCCAAGCACATCTATCTGCGCGCGCTGCAGGACCGGAACGAGACGCTGTTCTACCGGCTGCTGATGGAGCACCTGGCAGAGATGATGCCGATCATCTACACGCCGGTCGTCGCCGAGGCGTGCCAGCGGTTCAGCGACATCTACCGGCGGCCGCGCGGCCTGTTCATCGCCTACCCGGAGCGCGACCGCATCGACGAGATGCTGGCGAACTGGGGCGCAGAGCACGTCGACGTCATCGTCGTCACCGACGGCGAGCGGATCCTCGGCGTGGGTGACCAGGGCGCGGGCGGCATGGGCATTCCGATCGGCAAGCTGGCACTCTACACCGGCTGCGGCGGCATCGACCCGGACGGCACGCTGCCGATCTTCCTCGACGCCGGTACCGACAATCACGAGCTGCTGCGCGACCCGCTCTATCTGGGCTGGACCCATGAGCGCATCAGGGGCGAGGACTATCTGGAATTCGTCGACATGTTCGTGGCCGCCGTGCGCCGCCGCTGGCCGAACGTGCTGCTGCAGTTCGAGGACTTCGCCCAGGTCAATGCCGGCCCGCTGCTCGCCCGCTACCGCGACCAGCTCTGCATGTTCAATGACGACATCCAGGGCACGGCGGCCGTCGCGCTGGGCACGCTGATGGCGGCGGGCAACGTGCTCGGGCTGACGACGCGTGAGCAGACTGTCGCCATCGTCGGCGCCGGATCGGCCGGCTGCGGCATCGCCGAGCAGATCGTCGCCGGCATGCGCGAGCACGGGCTGAGCGACACCGAGGCTCGTGCCCGCGTCTTCATGGTGGACCGGCCGGGCCTGCTGCATACGGGCGTTTCCGGGCTGCTGGACTTCCAGGCAAGACTGGCCCAGCCGGCCGAACGCGTCGCCGGCTGGAGCAACGACGCGGCCGGGCGCATCACCCTGCTGGATGTGATGCGCAACGCCCGGCCCACGGCGCTGATCGGCGTCTCCGGCCAGCCGGGCCTGTTCACCGAGGCGGTGGTGCGCGAGATGGCCTCGCACACGCCGCGGCCCCTCATCATGCCGCTGTCGAACCCGACCTCGCGCGCCGAGGCGCGGCCGGACGAGCTCGTCGCCTGGACCACGGACCGAGCGCTGATCGCCACCGGCAGCCCGTTCCCCGACGTGCCGTTCGAGGGGCGCGGCCTGAGGATCGCCCAGTGCAACAATGCCTACATCTTCCCGGGCCTCGGTCTCGGGGTGATCGCGGCACAGGCCACGCGCGTCACCGACGGCATGCTGATGGCCGCCTCGCGCACCCTGGCCGCGCAATGCCCGGCGCTGTCGAACGAAAGCGCCGACCTGCTGCCGCCACTGGGTGACCTGCCGCGCGTCAGCATCGAGATCGCCGCCGCCGTCGGCATGCAAGCCCAGGCCGATGGCGTCGCCGAGCCGAGCGGCGAGGACGCGTTGCGCCGGAGGATCGAGCATCGGCGCTGGAAGGGCGATTATCCGGTCATCGAGTATGTCGAGGAGAGTGCCTTGGGGCCGCGTTGACTCGCGCCCGGGCCGCGCTCACACTCGGTCGCTCCTGGGGAGGAGAAGGACGATGAACCGTGGAATACTCGACACGATCGCCCGCACGCGCTACGGCGCCATCCAGAACGTCAATTCGGACCTGGTCGACTGGCGCGAGGTGGAAGGCCAGAAGGGCAACTACATCAAGGTGCTGGCCCTCGATACGTCGAGGAACCGGGTGGACTTCCTGTTCCGGCAGGACCCGCACGCCGAGTTCGCCAAGCACAACCACCGCTGCCTCGCCATCGCCTACACGCTGGGCGGTCTCTGGGGCTACCGCGAAGGCGAGGAACTGCATTTTCCCGGCACCTATTCCTACGAGCCGCCGGGCAGCATCCACACGCCCTACTCCACCGCCGACGGCATGTTCCTGTTCGGCAGCTTCCAGGGTGACAGCGACGTGATGCTGGAGATCCTCGACAAGGACGACAAGATCGTCGACTACCTGAAACTCAACTTCTTCGCCCAGTATTACGACGGGAAATAAGGCGGGCCCTACCCCACTGCTCGTCATCCCGGCGAAGACCGGGACCCAGCCCCTTTTGCGAAAAGACCGGCGCGAAGCGCGCCGTACTGCCCAGTCTGGGCCCCGGCCTTCGCCGGGGTGACGATCGAGTTAAAGCGCCGCGATCGCCTCGCCCAGCGCTTCGATGGTCGGGCCGGGATTGCCGACCACCGGAACCAGCATTCTATGGATGCCCGCGTCGCGGTAGCGGCGGACGTTGTCCAGGCCGGTCGCCATGTGCCACATGGCGGTGATCTCGATCTCGGCCGGGTCGCGGCCCACGGCGCGGCAGGCGCTGGCGATCTCGTCGCGGCCGCGGGTCACCTCCTCGAGCGTCGGGCGCGGCGTGTACCAGCCATTGCCGTATCTGGCGATCCGCTCGAACGCCTTGCCCTTGTCGCCGCCGATCACCACGGGAAGCGGCGACTGCACCGGCAGCGGATAGGACTTGAAGTTGTGCCAGTCGATGAACTCGCTGTGGTGCTCGACCACGTCGCCGGACCACACCTTGCGCATGGCCTGGATGTAGTCGTCGAACCGGGCGCCGCGCCGTTCGAACGGCACACCCATGGCGTCGAACTCCTCCTTCAGCCAGCCGATGCCGAGGCCCAGCATCAGCCTGCCATTGGACATGAAATCCAGGCCGGCGGCCTGCTTCGCCAGCAGCAGCGGGTTGACCTGCGGCAGGATGTTGACGCCGGTCCCAAGCCGGATGGTGCTGGTCGCGCCGGCGATGGCGGCCAGGGTGATCAGCGGGTCGACCAGATTGGTCTCGGGCGGCACGCCCATCTTGCCGGTGTCGTTGTAGGGATAGGGCGAGCTGTATTCGAGCGGGATGATCACATGCTCGCCGGTCCAGACCGACTCGATGCCGACGGCCTCGGCCCGCCGCGCCAGCTCGATGATCGACTGGCCCGAACGCGCGCCGGTATTGATGAAGACGATCCCCAGTTTCATGTCACCCTCCCAGAATCATGTACCGGACGGTAACAGTCCGGACGCCGGAGGCAAGCTCACTCTCGATAATGCCGGCGCCCTGAAGCAGCGTTCAGCCGTCCACGCATGGCAAACTCGCTCGACGATCACACTTGGTGGTGGTGTCCCTGCACCTTATGGTTGGGCCAACATCTCTTCACCGCGCGGCAAGATGCTCGTCAACCTGTTCATCATCGGTGCCATGAAATCCGGCACTCACGCCGCGCATGCGGTGCTCGGTTCGCATCCCGCCATTGCGGCATCGAGGGAAAAGGAGCCGTGCCACTTCGCCGATAAGGCGGAACTCGCGCGCATATGGCCGAAGATGCTGCCCTATCAGGACATGGACGCCTACATGGCGCTGTTCGACGTGCGGGCCGGCACGCGTTACCTGTGCGAAGCCAGCACCCACTACAGCATGCTGCCGGACGCGACGGGCGCGGCAGGGCGGATTCACGCCTACAATCCAGATGCCAGGCTGGTCTACATGGTGCGCGACCCGCTGCGCCGGATCATCAGCCAGTTCTTCCAGGAACGCCGGACGGCCTCGCTGCGCGGCCCGTTCACGGCGACCGTCAGCGAGGACCGCCGGTTCGTCCACTACGGCGACTACGCCATGCAGCTCGCCCCCTATCTGGACCTGTTCCCGCGCGAGAACATCCGCATCGTCGTCGCCGAGCGCTTCCAGGCCGACACCGTCAGCGAGGCGGCGCGGATCTTTCACTGGCTGGGGCTCGACCCGGCCGAGGCGCGGGCGGAGGCCGGCGAATACCATGTCACGCCCGCCATCGTCGGTCTGCCGCGCGGCATGCTGGCGCGGACAAGGGTGCGTGACACGGCGCTGTGGAAACTGGGGCGAAAATACGCGCCGGGACCGCTTGAGCGCCTGGTGAAGGGACTGCTCTACACCGACAATCTGAAATCCTCCGATATCACGGCCGCCGACATTGACGAGGCAACCAGGGCACAGGTCGCCGCCAATGCCCGCGCGTTCTATGATCTGACCGGCGGACCCGTTCCCGAGTGGCGCGACACCAATGAAGCCATCGCGCGATATGCGGGGTGACAGCCCGCCGACCTCGGGATATGTAAAGAACATCATCCATTATTCACTGGGGAGAGTGTCGTGCAGCTGAGCCGGGACCAACTCTTGAGCGCCTATCGCCGCATGCGGACCATCCGCGAGTTCGAGGAACGTCTCCACGTCGAGTTCCTGTCGGGCACGGTTCCGGGCTTCCTGCACCTGTATTCCGGCCAGGAAGCCATCGCCGTCGGCATCTGTGAGCAGCTCGACGACGACCGCGACTACATCGGCTCGACCCATCGCGGCCACGGCCACTGCATCGCCAAGGGTGTCGACGTGAAGGCGATGATGAAGGAGATCTACTGCAAGAAGAATGGCGTCTGCGGCGGCAAGGGCGGCTCCATGCACATCGCCGACCTGGACAAGGGCATGCTGGGCGCCAACGCCATCGTCGGCGGCGCGCCGCCCCTGGCGCTGGGCGCGGCGCTGAGCGCCAAGCTGCTGAAGACTGGCGGCGTCGCCGTGCCGTTCATCGGCGACGGCGCGGCCAACCAGGGCACGGTTGCCGAATCCATGAACATGGCGGCGGTGCTCAAGCTCCCCATGGTGTTCATGTTCGAGAACAACGGCTATGCCGAGTTCACCGCCGCGTCCTATGCGACGGCGGGCAGCATCGAGGCGCGCGCCAAGGCATACAACATCCCGGCGGTGACGGTGGACGGCGCCGACTTCTTCGCCGTGTATGAAGCGGCCCGCGAGGCCATCGAGCGTGCCCGCAACGGCGGCGGCCCGAGCGCCATCGAGGCCAAGGCCTACCGTTTCTGGGGCCACTTCGCGGGCGACCCGCAGCGCTACCGCGCCGCCGGCGAGACCAAGGAGCTGCGCGAGAACCACGACTGCCTGAAGATCTTCGCCGACAAGGTCACCCAGGCCGCGTTGCTGGACCAGGCCGAGATGAACGCCATCGACGTCGAGGTGATGCAGCTGATCGAGGACGCGGTGGCCGAAGCCAAGGCCGATCCGCAGCCCGATCCGGAGTCGCTCTACAAAGACGTCTACGTCTCGTACAACTGATCGCGGGAGACACGATATGCCAATCAAGACCTATCGCGAGGCGATCAACGAGGCGCTGCGCCAGGAAATGGAAGCCAATGACCGCGTCATCATCATCGGTGAGGACGTGGCCGGCGGCGCCGGCGGCTCGGCCGGCGGCGCGGAAGCCGCTGGCGGCGTCATGGGCATCACCGCGGGCCTGGCCACCAAATTCGGCCGCGACCGGGTGATCGACACGCCGATCACCGAATCCGCCATCATCGGCATGGCGGCGGGCGCGGCGCTCACCGGCATGCGGCCGGTGGCCGAGCTGATGTTCGCCGACTTCATCGGCGTCTGCCTCGACCAGATCTACAACCAGGCCGCCAAGTTCCGCTACATGTTCGGCGGCAAGGCGCGCACGCCGCTCGTCGTCCGCACCATGATCGGCGCGGGCATGGGCGCCGGGCCGCAGCACAGCCAGGCGATCTATCCCATGCTGACCATGATCCCTGGCCTGAAGGTGATCGTGCCGTCCAACGCCTATGACGCCAAGGGCCTGCTGATCCAGGCGATCCGCGACGACGATCCGGTGATCTTCTGCGAGCACAAGAGCCTGCTGGGCGACAGCTGCGAGGTGCCGGACGAGCCCTATGCCATCCCGTTCGGCCAGGCCGCCATTACCCGCAAGGGCAGCGACCTGACCTTGGTCGGCATCTCGCGCATGGTGAAGTTCTGCAACGAGGTGGCCGACCGGCTGCAGAAAGACGGCATCAGCATCGAAGTGATCGACATCCGCACCACCTCGCCGCTCGACGCCGCGACGATCCTGGAGAGCGTCAAGAAGACCGGCCGGTTGGTCGTCGTCGACGAGGCCAACCCGATGTGCTCGGTGGCCTCGGAGATCGCCAGCATCGCCGCGTCGGATGCGTTCGACTATTTGGACGCGCCGATCAAGAAGGTGACCGCGCCGCACACGCCGGTGCCCGCGTCGCCGACGCTGGAAGCGCTCTATCTGCCGACGCCGGACAAGATCGAGGTCGTCGTCCGCGACCTGCTCGAATACTGAGCGTCCAACAGCGTTGAAATACCCGAGGGGCGGTGCCAGCATCGCCCCTCTTTTTTCGGCTGGAGGGCAACGGATGGCGCTGGAGCGTCGCTGGATACTGGCGCTGGCGCTGCTCGTGGCCGCGTGCGGTCCGGGCGGCGCCGACAAGCCCGCCCCACCGCCGCTGCACGAGCGGAACGCGGCCACGGTCTACCGGGACGCCTGCGCCATCTGCCATGACGGTCCCCACGCGGTCGAGCCCACCACCGAGACCCTCAAGACGCTTCAGCCGGAAACCGTGATCCGCGCCATGAGCGGCGTCATGGCCGCGCAGGCCGCCGAACTCACGCTCGAGCAACGAGCCGAGGTCGCCCAATACGTCACCGGGAAAATGCTGGGCGACCCGCCTGCCCCGCCGCCGGTCATGTGCGCCGAGTGGCAACAGCAGCTGGACCTAAATAATCCGCCGGGCGCAGCGCCGCGCCTCACGCCCGACCTGCTGCCGCGACTGGCGGTGAAGTGGGCAGTCGCCTTACCGGGCGCCAGCCGCGCGCCCAGCCCGACGGCGGCCTTCGGCGCCGTGTTCGCGGGCGGTGAGGATGGGTCGGTCCAGGCGATCGACGAGGGCAGCGGCTGCGTGCGTTGGCGGTTCGAGGCCGATGCGGAGGTGCGCGGCGGCATCGTGATCGGCCCATGGCCGCAAGGCGACACGGCGACGACGCCGGGAGTGTTCTTCGGCGACGACGCGGGCAACGTCTACCGGCTCGACGCCGCCACCGGCCAGCTCGTCTGGAAAGCCAGGCCCGATGCCCATGCCACCGCCGTGATCGCGGGCACGCCGGTGCTGCACGAAGGCAGGCTCTACGTGCCGGTCGCGTCGACGGAATGGGTGGCTGCGGCCGATCCGGATCATGAATGCTGCACGTTCAGGGGCAGCGTCGCCGCGCTCGATGCCGCGACCGGACAGCGCGTGTGGCAGAACTGGGCCATCGCCGCCGAACCCCGGCTGACCGGCGATACCAACGCCGCCGGCTCGCCGACCTGGAAGCCGGCCGGCGCGGCCGTCTGGTCGAGCCCGGCCATCGACGCGAGGCGCAAACGCCTCCACATGGCGACGGGCGCCGCCGACACGGACGCGGTGATCGCCGTCGATCTGGAGACCGGCAAGCGAATCTGGCGCTACCAGGCGACGGCGGACGACGCCTGGACCATGTCCTGCCGCATGGCCGACAGGACCAACTGCCCGACGCCGCATGGCCGCGGCGACGACTTCACCGCGCCGCCGCTGCTGATTGCTCTGCCCGGCGGCCGCGACCTGCTGCTCGCCCGGCAGAAGTCCGGCAATATACAAGCCCTCGACCCCGAGACCGGCAAGCCGGCATGGCGCCGGACGCTGAGCGCCGGCGCAATGGGCTGGACGCCGACGCGGGACGGCTCGGCGATCTACGTCGCCGACGCCGCCGGGCTGCATGCGCTCGATTCGGCAACGGGAAACCCGCTCTGGGCCGCACCCTCCGGCAGGCTGTCCGCGCCGCCACTGCTTGTCCCGGGCGCGGTAATGACGGGCGGCCTTGACGGCAGGCTGCGCGCCCACGATCCGCTGACCGGCATGGAATTGTGGTCGTTCGACACCACGGCGGAGATCGTCGCCGTCGATGGCTCCCGGGCGCGAGGCGGCGCCATCGATGCCGCCCCGGTCGCCGTGGGAAGCAGGCTCCTGGTCGGCTCGGGCAGCCACAGGAGCGGCCTGCCCGGCAATCTGGTGCTCACACTGGAGCCGTCCTGGGCGCGTCCGGTACCGGACGTTGCCCCGGCCCCGGTCGCCCCAACGCCCGAATAACTATCTCTGCTTTCTGGGCAAAGCGAAGGCGACGATCTCGTCGCCGGGCGGCGCGCGCAGGAACACCAGGTTGCCGCTGGCGATGACGACGAACTGACGCCCATCCGCTTCGTAGGTCATCGGCGTCGCGCCGATGCCGCCCTTGAACTGGTGGCGGAACAGTTCGCTGCCGTCCTCCACGCTGAACGCGCGGAAGATGCGGTCGCGCGCGGCGCCGATGAAGATCACGCCGCCCGCGGTGACGATCGGTCCGCCCACATTCGGCTGGCCCAGATTCCAGCGGAACGGCAGCGACAGCTCGTTCTCGACCGACCCCAGCGGCACCCGCCAGACCAGATCGCCGCTCGCCATGTCGATGGCCACCAGCTCGCCCCAGGGCGGCCTCGTGCAGGGCGCGCCGAACGGCGACAGGAGCCACTCCACCTTCACCGCGTAGGGCGTGCCCTTCTGCTCGTAGATCACGCCGTAGTCGCCGTCTCGCATCAATCCCTGCAAGCCCGCCGGCGCCTTGTCGCGCGGAATGAGCGTGGTGATCTGCGGGATCTTGTTGATGTTGACGATCATCCACTGGCGCCGGAGGTCGTAGGCCGGGCCGCCCCAATTGGCGCCGCCCGCGTTCCCCGGCATGAACAGGGTACCGCCGCCGATGTCGGGCGCGGTGAACATGCCGTCATAGCGGGCGGCGGCAAGTCTCTCGCGGCACTTGCCCCTGTCCCAGAAGGTAAAGCCCCACGCATCGTCCGGAGTCACGTCCGTGTCTATCAGCGGCAACGGCTTGACCGGAAAGGGCTGGGTCGGCGACAGCCACTCACCGGGAAGCCGCCACTGCGGCACCGGCCGCTCCTCGACGCCGAAAACCGGCTCGCCGGTCTCGCGGTCGAACACGAACACGAAGCCCTGCTTGGTGTTCTGGACCACCGCCGGGATCACCGTCCCGTCCTTGCGCCCATCGTTCTGGCGGATGTCGATCAGCATCGGGGGCGACGAGACGTCCCAGTCCCAGATGTCGTGATGCACCAGTTGGCGGTGCCAGACCACCTTGCCGGTCGCGCCCTTCAGCACCACCAGCGAGCTGGAATAGAGGTTGTCGCCCTTGCGGCCGCCGCCCCAGAAATCCGGCGCCGGGCTCGACACCGGCAGGAACACCAGGTCGCGCGCTTCGTCCACTACCATGGTCGACCAGACATTCGCGGCGCCCGTCCTCTCGGCGCCGCCGTCGAGCCATGTGGCGTACGCCGGATCGGCGGGATCGCGCGGGATCGGGTCGAACGTCCATTTGAGCGCGCCGCTGCGCGGATCGAAGGCGAACACGGTCCCCAGCGGCGCATTGGCGCGCTGATTGTCGAGCACGACAGTGCCGGTGACCAGAACACCGTTCACGATCACTGGCGCGGCGACGATCCGCGCCTCACCTTTGCGCGCATCGGCCGGCATGACCGCGGGAACCGGCACCGCACCCGCCTCGCCGAAGCCGGCGCAGGGCTTTCCGGTATGAGCGTCGATGGCCATCAGCCGCAGGTCGTTGGTGCCGAACAGGATTCGCTTGCGGCAAGCCCCGTCGGACGGCGCTTCCGGATCTGTCCACTGGGTGACGCCGCGGCAGTTATAATGCGGCACTTCGAGGTCGAGCTTGATGCCGGCATCGAACACCCAGCGCTCGCGCCCCGTCGCCGGGTCGAGCGCGATGATGCGGTTGAACGGCGTACAGACGATCAGCGAGCCGTCGACCAGGATCGGCGTGTTCTGGACCGAACTATAGGCGGTCGCCTTCGGTCCGCGCCGGGCGACCTCGCCGGTGCGGTAGACCCAGGCGACTTCCAGTTCGTCCACGTTCTCTGGGGTGATCTGGTCGAGCGAAGAATAGCGGGTTCCGGCGGCATCGCCGCCATAGAGCGGCCAGCCAGCCTGCTCTGCGTATGCCGGAACCGCCAGCAGCCATGCCGCCGCGAACCACAACGCGAATTTCATCGCCGATCCCCCACCGTTTCCCTTGGGCAGCATAGCCAAGCCGCGGTGGCTGTCGAGGGCAGCACGCCAGCCGGATATTGCGTCCGGTGTTTCGCGGCCGGCTATTCGGCCGCCATGCGGCCCGGTTGGGCCGCCCGGCCCCGGCGCAGCAGGCGGCCCGGCAGGGCACCGGCCGGATCGACCTGGTCGACGCCGTTTCGCCGCAGCAGGGTACCGTTGACGATCACGGCATCGACACCGATCGCATCCGACTGCAGTCGGTCGGCACCGGCCGGCAGGTCATAGACGCGCGTGATCGGCGCTGCGGCGATGGTCGCCGGATCGAACACCACGACGTCGGCGGGCAGTCCGACCTCGAGCCGGCCGCGGTCGGTGATGCCGAACACCTCGGCAGGACGCGACGTCAGCGCCCGGACGCCCTGTTCCAGGGTCAACACGCCCTTCTCTCGCACCCAGTGGCTGAGCAGATGGGTGGAGAAACAGGCATCGCAGAGCTGGCTGGCATGGGCGCCCGCATCGGACAGGCCCAGCACGGTATTGGGATCATGCAGCATCTCGCCGATGGCTTCCTCGTCGGTGTTCAGCACGGCGGTGCGGAAACGCGCCTTGAGATCGGTGTTCAGCGCCATGTCGAACGCCAGGTCCGTCGGATCCATGCCGCGCTCGCGGGCGACCTCGGCCAGGCTGCGCTCCTCGAGCGCCGGCTCGGGCGGATAGATGGCAATGGTGGTCCGGTCGGTCCACCCGACCAGCACCGGGATCAGCTTGTTGCGCACCTGCTGGCGCCACGCTGGATCGGCGTATTTCGCCAGCCTGGCCTCGCGCGTGCCGGCGCCCAGTTCGGCGAACATGGGCATGGCCTCGAACGGGAACGGCGCCTCGAACTGGAATTCGAAGTTGAGCGGCCGGCAGGCCACCTGCGGGATGATGTTGAGCCCCTCCTCGACCAGATCGGCCGTGCGGTCCAGCTGCTTCCGGTGGCCGCCGGGGCCGAACAGACCGGTCAGCATGGCCGTCCAGCTGATGTTGCGGCCGGTGCTCCGGGCGATCGGCGCCAGTTCCTTGAGATAGAAGCCCGGCCCCACATTCACCTGCAGCATGCCGCCCACATCGCCGATCGGGCTGGCGAGTGCCTCGATCTCGTCAATCTCGGCGAGACGGCTGGGAACCGGCTTGCCGTGATAGCCCCAGTGGGTGACCGCCTTCGAGGTGGAAAAGCCGACAGCCCCGGCCTCGAGCCCCTCGCGGACCAGGTCGCGCATCCGCGCAACCTCTTCAGGTGTCGCGGCGCGCTCGACGGCGTCCTCGCCCATCACATACATGCGCAGCGGCGTGTGGCCGAGCAGCACGCCCATGTTGATCGCCATGCCGTGACGCTCCAGCGCGTCGAGATATTCCGGGAAGGTCTCGAAGCCCCAGTCGTCGCCGAGGCCCGCCTCGAGCGCGTCGAGCGACATGCCTTCCACGTTCTCGAGCGTCTGCAGGATCAGCCGGCGATGCTCGGGCCGGGTCGGCGCGATGCCGAAACCGCAATTGCCAACAACAGCGGTGGTGACGCCGTGCCACGGCGAGATGGTCATCATCCGGTCCCACAGCACCTGGGCGTCGTAATGGGTGTGGATGTCGACGAAGCCCGGGCAGACCACCTTGCCTGCGGCGTCGATCACCGTGCCGCCATCCTCGGGCGCATCGCCCAGCGCGACCACGCGCCCGCCCCTGATGCCCACGTCGCCCGTGTAGCCCGGCGCGCCGGTGCCGTCGACGATGGTGCCGCCCACGATCTTGATGTCGTAGCTCATGATCTGTCTCCCGTTTACGGCAATTAAAGCAGGGGC
This sequence comes from Rhizobium sp. Q54, assembly GCA_945907245.1. GTDB lineage: Bacteria > Pseudomonadota > Alphaproteobacteria > SMXS01 > SMXS01 > RI-34. The sequence continues at coordinate 18,171 of CAMDTB010000019.1, read as the reverse complement.
GCAGGTCGATGTCGAGGCACCGTTGCCGTCCGGTCCGGGTCAGCCATCATACCTTAGACTGGCCAGGTCTCGCGGGCATAGGCGCTGTCCCAGAACATCCACTCGTACTGAACCGAGCGCCCGAACGCCCGCGTCATTCCGGCGACGGCCTTCGGCGACGCGTGCAGCGCCAGCCGGTCGGTGATGGCGATCACCCGCCGCACCGCCGCCGCGAACTCTTCGCTGGCATAGGCATCGATCCAGGCGCGGTAGGGATTGCCGGCGGCGGCCCGCTCGTGAATGACGTTGCCCACCTCCTCATAGACCCAGAAGCACGGCAGGACCGCGGCCACCGCTTCCTCGACGCTCGCCTGATGCGCCGTGGCGATCAGGAAATTGACGTAGCCCAGGCACGTCGGCGACGGCTCGGCCGCGTCCACCACCGACTGGTCGAGGCCGTATTCCCGAAACACACCCTCGTGCAGCGAGCGCTCGACCACCAGCGCAACCTGCGCGGCCTGTGCGAACTCCAACATCATGTCGGTCTCCGGAGACCGCGCCGACAGCAGCGACAGGGCGCGCGAATAGCCGTCGAGATAGAGGCTGTCCTGAAGCATGTAGAACTGGAACGTCTCGCGCGGCAGGGTCCCGGCAGCCAGTTCACGGTTGAACGGCAGGTCGAGGATGGCGGTGCGCATGGGTAGCGCCTGCTGCCAGACCCCTTCGCAAAATGACATGATGTTCTCCTTTCGATGGACCGGCACAGTTCGCGTCACGCAGCCCGGGCCGTCAAGAGCGGCGCTTGACGCGGAGCCATCTTGCACCTTGCCACTTATGACTGCCTCACGCCTGCGTGTCGACGCATTAAAAGTCATTGATGCTTGCAATTTGGCAACAAGCAGCCAGTCCAGTTGCACTTTCGCCACAGTCGGGATTCGAAATTCATGTGCCGGCATCTTTGCTGCTTTTTTCAATTGCGTTACCGGGAACGGGTGGCGTTAGCTATTACCGCGCGGTAATAGCGCCAAGCCTTTGCATATCAGTACTTCAAGCTGATGGGGCGGCCGGGGGAGGATTACAACCGTCACTCCTGTTGTCCGTGGGCAGCATCCACACCCCGTTACCATAAGCGGGCACTGAAACCGTACGAAACCGTCGTCCAGGGGAGTATAAGATGAAGCAATCCAGATTTATTTACGCGCCGAAATGGCCGCTCGCGCTGGCGACGGTGTCGGCGATTGCGCTGTCGGGCGGCGCCGCGCTCGCGCAGGATCCGTCCCCGGCGGCGGAAGATCCGGGCCCACGTGGCGTACGGACCAAGCTGGAAACGGTCGTCACCCAGGCGCAGAAGATCGAATCTTCGGCCCAGACGACCCCGGTCGCCACCACGACCATCGAAGGCGACACCCTCGCCCGCGCGTTCGTGGTCGACCTTCGCGACCTGACCAACCAGGCGCCGAACGTCATGCTTGAGCCGATCGGCGCGTTCCAGAACGCCTCCGCCTTCTCGATCCGCGGCTTCGGCACCGCCGACATCGAATCCTCGGCTGACCCGTCGGTGCCGGTGTTCATCGACGGCGTCTACATGGCGCGCAACTCCACCTCGCTGTCCGATCTGCTCGATATCTCGGCGGTGGAAGTGCTGCGCGGTCCGCAGGGCACCCTGTTCGGCCGCAACACGGTCGCCGGCGCAGTACTCGTCCGGCACAACAAGCCCGATACGACCGAATTCGACGTGAAGGGTTCGTTCGAGGCAGGCAACTACGGCACGATCAACATCGAAGGCGTCATCAACGTTCCGATCGTCGAGGACAAGTTCGCGATGCGCCTCGCCGCCAAGTCGACCAACAATGACGGCTTCTACAAGAACCTCACCGACGGCAGCAATTACGGCGGCACCGACCGCTTCACCATCCTGCCGTCGCTGCTGTTCACCCCGACCGACAACCTGGAAATCATCGTACGTGGCGAGATTGTCCGCGAACGCGACGACTCCTGGGCAAACACCCCCTATAATGTCTGCCGCGCCGACGCCAACGGCAATTTCAGCCCGTTCACGTCACAGACCGTCCCGCTGATCGGCTGGGCGTATGAAGGCAACAGCTTCACCCGGTTCTGCGGCCAGGAACGCGGCAAGCAGGACTTCGTGGTCGAGCACGACAACACCAGCGGCCGCGGTTCGGACTTCGACGTATTCGGCCTGACGGGCGAGATCAACTATACGATCCCCGACATTGGCACGATCACCTATGTGGGCAACTACCGCGATGTGCACGAGGACGTGTACAACGACTTCGACACCACGCCCCTGCCGATCTTCATGACCCGCCGCCAGCAGTGGCACTGGCAGACCACCCACGAACTTCGTTTCGCGTCGGACTTCTCCGAGACGATCGACTTCGTGACCGGCGTGTTCTACTTCCAGCAGCACTACCGCATGGAGCAGGACACCTTCGGCTGGCTGTTCGACCCGGGCTTCGGCGGCGCGCTTGGCACTGCCATCGGCCGACGCCTCGGCGCCATTCCCGGCGATCCGAAGGCATCGTTGAATGCGCTCAACCCGAACGCGGCAGGCTTCGGCGAGACGTTGCATGATCACGAAGCATGGTCGGTCTTCGCCCAGGCCAACTGGCACATCACCGATACGCTGACCTTCTTGGCCGGCGTTCGCTACAACCAGGAAAACAAGGACATCCAGACCTGCGCGCCGTCGCCGGTGAACAGCCCGGCGACCCGGGAATGCAACCTCAATCCGCTGGTCGGCAACTACTTCGACAGCGACACCGACATCCTGCCGGGCAACAAGAACAAGTGGAACGACATCGGCCCGAAGGTCGGCCTGAACTGGCAGGCCATGGAGGACCTGTTCCTCTATGCCAGCTGGACCCGCGGCTTCCGTGGCGGCGGCTTCAACGGCCGTTGCGGCTCGACCCAGACCTGCCAGCCCTATGACCAGGAGCAGGTCGACAACTACGAAATCGGCATGAAATGGGACGGCCTCGACAACCGTCTCCGCGTCAACCTGACCGGCTTCTGGATGGAGTACAAGGACCAGCAGGTCGGCATCATCCGGACGTCCGCCGGTTCGGGCGGCGGCCAGGAGACGGTCACCGACAACGCGGCCGACGCCGTGTCGCGCGGTGTCGAACTGGAAATCACCGCCGTGCCGGCCGATGGCCTGCGGCTGTGGAGCACCGTCGGCTACCTCGATGCCAAGCGCACCGACTTCTGCGTCGACATCGACGGCCCGTCGTCGGTCAATCCCGGACCGGCGAGCGGCTCGTGCGACCCGGACAACGCGTTCAGCTTCGTATCGGGCGGCAACACCTTCTACATCTTCCCGACCGACAACTCGGACCTGGCTCTCGTGCGCGCTCCCAAGTGGACGTTCTCGGCCGGCCTGTCCTATGAAATCCCGGTCGGCAACATGGGCTTCCTCGAGTTCGCCGGCGACTGGCGCTACCAGTCCAAGTCGAACCAGGCGTCCAACGGCGTTCCGGCGGGCAGCACCGCAGGCATCCCGAACTTCAACGGGTTCACCGTAACCCCGGTTCGCGAGGCCGCTCACATCCTGAACGCCAGCATGACGTTCCGCGAGACGGACGACCGCTACAAGGTCTCGCTGTTCGTGCGCAACCTGACCAACGAGCGCTACATGCAGTCGCTGACCGCGGTGGCCACGTTGTTCAACTTCATCCAGGACAACAACCCGCGCACCTACGGCATCAAGATCTCGTTCGATATGTAGATCTCGGCCGATCATTCAACAACTTCGGGGACCCTTCGGGGTCCCCGTTTTTTTTGTGCACGGTAATGCCACCTGTCATCCACTGCAGGTGACAAACAGCCCCGCACGGCCTAGAGTTGGACCAAATCTGCGCGTGTGCTGGTTAATGGCGGCCGCCGGATAACGGGGAAACGAGAGGCGACCGGCAACGGGATGCGGGACTACAGGAAAATCGGCGTCGCGGCCGTAGCCGCGCTGGTCATCGGTGCTGGCGTATACTGGGGTTTCCTGCGCCATGGCGACCCGGCGAGCGCGGTGGCCCCGACCGCCGGCGGCGTCATCGTCGAGGCGGCGCCGGTCCTGGTCCAGCCCATGCAGCAGGAAGTCAGCGCGATCGGAACGCTGCGATCCGAGGACTCGATCGTCATGCGGCCAGAGCTGGCGGGCGTGGTGACGGCCATCGGCTTCCAGGAAGGTCAGCCGGTTCGCAAGGGCCAGCTGCTGATCGCGCTCGATAACTCGATCTACGAGGCCGAACTGGCCCAGGCCCAGGCGAGCCTCACCCTCAGCCAGGCCAACAACCAGCGCGCCGCGGAACTGTTGACCAAGGGCGCGGCCTCGCAACGCACCCGCGACGAAAGCCTGTCGAAGATGCGCATGGACGAGGCGACCGTGGCGCTCGCCCGCGCCCGCATGGCCAAGACCCGCATCACCGCGCCCTATGACGGCGTCGCCGGCCTGCGAAAGGTGGCGGTCGGCGACTACGTCACGCCCGGTCAGGATCTGGTCACCCTCGACGTCATCGACCCGATCAAGCTGGAGTTCCGCGTGCCGGAGCTCTACCTGGCGCAGGTCGCCATGGGCCAGACCGTGAAGTTCCAGCTGGACGCCCTGCCCGGCCAGACCTTCGAGGCCAAGGTTTACGCCATCGACCCGCAGGTCGACGTCGACGGCCGGAGCCTGGCCATCCGAGCCCGCGCCGACAATTCCGACAGGGTGCTGCGGCCCGGCCTGTTCGCCCGCGCCTCGCTGGGCCTGACGCGGCACGAGAACGCCATCATGATCCCCGAGGAGGCGATCATCCCGCAGGGCACCGAACATTTCGTCTACAAGGTGACCGGCGGCAAGGCGGCCATGACGCAGGTCAAGACCGGCATCCGCCGCGACGGCGTGGTCCAGATCCTGTCGGGCCTGGCGGCGACCGACACGGTGGTGACCGCCGGCCAGCTCAAGCTGCAGGATGGCACGCCGGTGCACGTCCGAAGCGCCGCGGCGAACTAGCCATGAAGATCTCGGAACTCAGCATCCGCCGGCCGGTCTTCGCGACCGTCATCAACGTGCTGGTGGTGCTGCTGGGCCTGATCGCCTTCGACCGTCTCTCGGTGCGCGAGTATCCCGACATCGACGAGCCCGTGGTCAGCGTCGAGACCCGCTATCCGGGTGCCAGCGCCAAGGTCATCGAATCCCAGGTGACGATCCCGCTCGAGGAGGAACTGGCCGGCATCGAGGGTATCGACTACATCAGCTCGATCAGCCGGGCCGAGAAGAGCGAGATCACCATCCGCTTCAAGCTGGACCGGGACGAGGACGCCGCGGCCAGCGACGTGCGCGACCGCGTCTCGCGCGCCCGCGGCCAGCTGCCCAACGAGATCGACGAACCGGTGATCGGCAAGGTCGAGGCCGATGCGGGCGCGCTGATCTGGGTGGTGTTCTACAGTGACAAATACGACCAGCTCGTTGTCACCGAGGCGGCCGACCGGCTGGTGAAGGACCGGCTGCAGGTACTGCCCGGCGTCGCCAAGGTGATCTATTACGCGCCGCGCTACTACGCCATGCGCATCTGGCTCGACCGTACCCGCCTCGCCGCCTACGGCCTCACACCCGCCGACGTCGAGGATGCGCTGCGCCAGCAGAACGTCGAGATTCCGGCCGGCCGCATCGAGAGCAAGGAGCGCGAATTCACCGTCCTTGCCGAGACCGACCTCAACACGCCGAAGGAATTCGAGCAGATCGTCCTCAAGGACGCCGACGGCTACCTGGTGCGGATAAAGGACGTCGCCAAGGTCGAGCTGGGCGCCGAGGAGAACCGCGAGATCGCCCGTTATGGCGGACGTCCCGCCACCGCGCTGGGCGTCGTGAAGCAGGGCAAGGCCAATCCGCTGGCCGTGGCCGACGAAGTCCACGCCATCCTGCCCGACCTGCTGAAGTCGCTTCCCGAAGGCATTACCGGCGAGATCAACTGGGACAAGTCGGTCTATGTGAAGGCGTCGATCGACGCGGTCTACGTCACCATCGCCGAGGCATTCGTGCTGGTGCTGGCGGTGATTTTCCTGTTCCTGGGGTCGTGGCGCGCCACGCTGATACCGCTGCTGACCATTCCCATCGCGCTGACCGGCGGCTTCTTCCTGATCTTCCTGTTCGGGTTCACCATCAACTCGCTGACGCTGCTTGCCATGGTGGTCGCCATCGGCCTCGTCGTCGACGACGCCATCATCATGATGGAGAACGTCTACCGGTACATGGAGCATGGCGAGCCACGGCGCGAGTCGGCGCTCAAGGGCAGCAAGGAGATCGGCTTCGCCATCGTCGCCATGACCCTGACCCTGGTCGCGGTGTTCGCGCCGGTGGCGTTCACGCCCGGCCGTACCGGCAAGCTGTTCACCGAGTTCGCGCTGACGCTTGCCGGCGCCGTTCTGATCTCGGGCTTCGTCGCGCTGACGCTGACGCCGATGATGTGCTCGAAGATGCTGAGCATGAAGGAGCGCGAAAGCGGCTGGCTGTCACGCCGCATCGACACGGTGTTCGGCAGCCTGATGCGCGGGTACCGGCGCGCGCTGACCGCGGCGATGCAACGGCGCAACGCCATTTTCATCATCGCGGGCTGCATCGCGGTCGGCTCCGGATTCCTGTATTCGACGCTGAAGCACGAGCTGTCGCCGCAGGAGGACCGCGGGTTTTTCGTCGGCTATTTCCTCGGCCCGGAAGGCGCGACGCCCGAATACATGAACAAGTACGCAGCCGAGCTGGAGCAGCTCTACATCGCCCATCCCGACGTGCAGAAGAATTTCTACACCGCCGTCGGCCGGCCAACGGTGAACCAGGGATATTCCTTCGTGCTGCTGACACCGTGGAAGGATCGCGGACGCGGCTCGCTGGAGATCCAGAAGGAGTTCGCGCCGAAGATGGCCGCGGTCCCCGGCGTGATCGCCCTGCCGAACAATCCGGGCTCGTTCGGCAGCTCGCCGCAGGACGCCAATATCGACTTCGTGATCCAGACGACCGGAAGCTACGAGGAGCTGAACGAGGCGGCCAACAAGGTAGTAGAGCGGGCCTCCAAGGTTCCGGGGTTCGCGGCGCTGCGCAACGACCTGAAACTCAACAAGCCCGAGCTGAAGATCAACGTGAACCGCAACAAGGCCGCCGCCACCGGCGTGCGCGTCGATGACGTTGGCCGGACGCTGGAGACCATGCTGGGCAGCCGGGAAGTCACCCACTTCAAGCGCGGCAACAAGCAGTACGACGTGGTGCTGAAGATCGAGGATGTGGACCGGCGCAATCCTGAGCACTTGCGGACCATCTTCGTGCGCAACAAGGACGGCCAGATGATCCCGCTGGAGAGCCTGGTCGACATGACGGAATCGGTCACGCCGCGCGAGCTCAACCACTTCAACAAGCTGCGCTCGGCGACCATCACCGCCAACCTGACGCCCGACTACAACCTCGGCGACGCGCTCACCGTGCTGGAGAACATCACGCGGGAAGTCGCGCCCACCATGCAGATCGACTACAAGGGCAACGCCCGCGAGTTCAAGCAGTCCGGCGCCAGCATGGTCATCACCTTCATCCTGGCGCTGGGCTTCATCTACCTGTTCCTGTCGGCCCAGTTCGAGAGCTTCGTCGACCCGCTGATCATCATGCTGACCGTGCCGCTCGCCATCGGCGGCGCGCTAGCCACCATGAAGCTCAGCGGCGGCTCGCTCAACGTCTACAGCCAGATCGGCCTGATCGCGCTCATAGGACTCATCACCAAGCACGGTATCCTGATCGTCGAGTTCGCCAACCGGCAGATGGAGCAGGGCAAGGACAAGGTCGAGGCGGTGATCGAGGCCTCGGTACTGCGGCTGCGGCCGATCCTGATGACCACCGGCGCCATGGTGCTGGGCGCCGTCCCGCTCGCCATCGCCACCGGCGCGGGCTCGGAGAGCCGCCACGAGATCGGCTGGGCGCTGGTCGGCGGCATGACCTTCGGCACCGCCTTCACCCTGTTTATCGTCCCGGCGTTCTACACGTTGCTGTCGCGCAGGAAGCCGGAAGCGGTCACCCACGCAGCGCCGGACGGCGCGGCGGTGCCCGCCGAATAGGCATCAGGCCGTCGCGAACCAGAGATTGTGCCGCGCGCCCTTGCCCACCCGCGCGCGGACCATGACCTCCTCGACGGCGAAGCCGGCCTTGCGCAGGCGGTTCGTGAACACGCTGTCCCTGCCGGACGACCAGACGGCGAGGACGCCGCCGGGCTGAAGCGCCGCCCGGGCCCAGCCCAGTCCGCCCATGTCGTAGAGGTCGTCGTTGGACTCGCGGGTCAGGCCGGTCGGGCCGTTGTCCACGTCGAGCAGGATGGCATCCCAGGTGGCGCGCTGCGCCCGCATCAGCGCGCCCACATCGCCCACATGGATGCTTACCCTCGGGTCATCGAGACACGTGCCGAAGACGCCGGCCAGCGGCCCCCTCGCCCACGCCACCACTTCCGGCACCAGCTCGGCGACATCGATGCGCGCGTCGGGACCGAATCCGGCCAGTGCGGCCCGCAGGGTGAAGCCCATGCCCAGCCCGCCGATCAGGATCCGCGGCTGCCTGCGCGAGCGGATGCGCGCGGCCGACAGGGTGGCCAGCGCCTCCTCGGAGCCGCTGAGGCGGCTGTTCATCAGTTCGATGCGCCCCAGCATGATCGAGAACTCGGTGCCGCGCTGGTTGAGGCGCAGCTCACCGCCGCCGGGAATGGTCGCGGTGTCCAGGTGTTGCCAGGGGATCAAGGAACGGCCTTTCGGTTGCGCGCGCGACCATACACCGGGCGCGGCCACGCGCAACCCTGGTCGATCTGGGCGATGCCACTTACCGTGAAACGTACGGAAACACCGCCATGACCTTCCCCAGCCAATCGTAAAGGGTGTCGTACCTGTCATAACTGGTGCGTCCGAAACGCACCACCACCAGATCCTTCGAAGGCACCATGGCGATCACCTGGCCCCGGTGACCGCTGGCGATGAAGGCGTCGGCGGGGATCGTCGGCATGCGCCTGGTGGGATTGCCCACGTCATCGCTCCGTAGGCGCCGTTGTCCTGCGGTGTCCGCATGAAGTCGACCCACCCTTCGGGCAGCACCTGCCGCCGGTCCCACACGCCGCCGCGCAGCATCAGCAGGCCGAAGCGCGCCCAGTCCCGCGCGGTGGCGTGCAGCCAGGACGAGCCGACGAAGGTGCCCGAGGCATCGAATTCGGGCTCGGCGCTGGCCATGCCGGTGGGATCGAACAAGCTGTCTTTCATGAAGGCCAGATAGCGTTCCCGCGTGCCGCCGACAGCGTCCCGCACAATGCCCGACAGCAAGTTCGTCGTGCCGCTTGAATAGGCCCAGCGCGTTCCGGGCTTGGCCGCCAGGGGACTGCTGGCGGCATAGGCCGCCATGTCGCCGCGCTCCCTGCCGAACAGCATGGGCAGGGCGTCCGAAGTGAACGGATTGAAATACGCCTCGTTGAAGTCGAGCCCCTCGGTCATCTGCAGCAGGTGGCGGACCGTGATGGCATGGCGCGGGTCGGCCGGGTCCGTCCAGGCCGCGACCGGCGCGGGACCGTCGAGGCTCAGCCCGGCGTCGCGCACCGCGATGCCGGCGAGCGCACCGAGCACGGTCTTGGCCACCGACTGCGACAGGAACTTGCGGTCGGGGCCGAACCCCGGCGCGTAGCGTTCCGCCACCAGCGCGCCGCGGTGGACGATCAGCAAGGCCCGCGTGCCAGGCACGGACGCGGTATCGGCGAAGACGCCATCCAGCAGGCGGTCGAGGTCAGGGGCATCCACGTCGGGCGCTGGCGCTGCCTTGGTCCATTCCCTAGTCGGCCAAGGCACGCTTTCCGGCTGCGGCGGCAGCGGTGTCAGCGCCAGAGCCGGGCCGGCCCACAGCAACAGGATGGCGAGCAGCAGCCGCATCAGTGCACCATGCAGCCGCTGCCCGGCTCGTAACGGCCGGTGGCGCTGGCGAGGCCCGGGATCGACGCGGTAACCTGCCTCTTGTCCGGCTCGAACCGGAAATCCGTGCCGCCGAAGCCCAGCGGATCCTCGGCGACACAGAAGCTGTCGTCGCCGCCGTCGATGTAGCGGCACTGGCAGGCCCATTTGGCGCTGACGTCGACGGCGAGCTGGGCCGTCGGCGGCAGCTTCCAGGCGGCAAGCGCCACGACCACGCCCAGGGCGGCGAGCACCCCGAGCAGGATGCGCCGCCGCCGTCCGGTCACGACAGGGTGTAGGCCAGGTCTTCCTTCGAGCGCTTGCCGGGCTCGAAGTCCTCGGCCTTGTAGTAGGAGCCCTCGACCTTCGCGGTGGTGCTCCAGTCGCGCACGACGACCCGCTTGATGATCAGCCACTCGCCATTGCGCTTGGTGAGCTTGTCCAGGTAACGGCCGCCGAACCGGTCGAGATAGGTCGCGTCACCATCCTTGCGGACGTGATAGGCGACGAACCAGGTTTCGGCCTTGGCGGTATCGTGGTGGATGTCGATGATCGACTGGTTGAGCGTGTGCGAGGTCGCTTCGGTGTGTCCGGCCAGCGCCTCGGTCACGTAGGGACCGAACGCCTTGCCGTTGCCCTTGTAGCCGCCGTGGTCGTCGGTCGATTCCTCGTGATAGACCGAGCTGACCAACTCGGCGTCGCCCCGGTCGACGCCGCGCGTATAGCGGGCCAGCAGCGCGCGGATCTTGTAATCGTCGATCAGCTTCTGGATGTCACCGTCCATATGTTCTCTCCCCTTGATTGATGTGGCCCGACTATATTGCATCCAAAGGGAGAGACCAGATGGCAAAGAACAAGGTGCTGGTGGCCGGCGCGACCGGCTTGGTGGGACGCGCGGCGACCGAGGAATTCTCGGCGCGCGGCTGGGAGGTTGCCGGCGTGTCGCGGCGCGTTCCGGACGATCTTGATGCGAAGGCCGAGCTGATCTCCGTCGACCTGACGGACCGCGCCGCCTGCGAGGCCGTGTTCGGCGCCATGGACGATGTCACCCATCTGGTCTTCGCCGCGCTCTACGAGAAGCCGGGCCTGTTCGCCGGCTGGCGCGAGCGCGACCAGATGGAGACCAACCTGGCCATGCTCGCCAATTTGTTCGAGCCGCTGGAACGGGCGGCGAAAGGCCTGCGCCACGTGTCGATCCTGCAGGGCACGAAAGCCTACGGCGCCCACTTCAAGCCCATCGAGGTGCCGGCGCGCGAAAACCGTCCGCGCGACAACCACGAGAACTTCTACTGGCTGCAGGAGGACTTCCTGCGCGACCGCCAGCCGGGCAAGGCCTGGAGCTGGACCGTGGTCAGGCCGCAGATCGTGTTCGGCCACGCCGTCGGCGCGCCGATGAACCCGATCGCCGCCATCGGCGTCTACGCCGCGATCCGCCGCGAACTGGGCCTGCCGTTGTCCTACCCGGGCGGCCCGCCCTGCGTGATGGAAGCCGCCGACGCGCGCATCGTCGCGAAGATGCTGGCCTGGGCGGCGACCGAACCGGCGGCCGGCAACGAAATCTTCAACGTGACCAATGGTGACGTGTTCACATGGCCAGGCGTCTGGCCCGCCATCGCCCGCTGCTTCGGCATGGACGAGGGCAGGCCCGAACCCATGCTCATGGCCGAGGAGATGCCGAAATACGAGGCCGTCTGGCAGGACCTCGTGACGCGCCACGGCCTGCGCCCCTACTCCATCCGCGAGCTGGTCGGCGACTCCTTCCACTACGTCGATGGCATCGGCGCCACCGGCCGCGAGCGCGCGCCGCCGCCCGCCATCGTCAGCACCATCAAGGCACGCCGGCTGGGCTTCCACGACTGCATCGACACCGAGGACATGGTCGCCCACTGGTTCGACCGGCTGCGCGCCCTGAAAATCCTGCCGCCGCTGTAGGAGTTCCCATGCATCTGGTCATCCTGCCCGGCGACGGCATCGGCCCGGAGATCTGCGACGCGACGCTGGCCGTGCTTGCGCTGCTGAACGAGAAATTCGGGCTTGGCCTGACCTGGGAGAGCCATGACATCGGCCTGAAGAGGCTGGAGCGCGATGGCACCACCTTCCCGCACGCGGCGAAGGACGCGGCCATGGCGGCGGACGGCATCATCCTCGGCCCGATCTCGCACAACGACTATCCGCCGAAGGCCGAGGGCGGCATCAACGTGTCGGGCGATCTGCGGCTCTCGCTCGACCTCTACGCCAACATCCGGCCTGCCCGCTCCCGCGACGGCCTGCAATTCTGGGGCCGAACGCCCATGGACCTGGTGATCGTGCGCGAGAACACCGAGGGCTTCTACGCCGACCGTTCCATGCACATGGGACCGGGCGAGTTCATGCCGACGCCGGACATGGCGCTGGCGGTCCGCAAGATCACCGCGCAGGCCTGCGAACGCATCGCCCGCGTGGCCTTCGAACTGGCGATGGCGCGTGGCCGGCACGTTACCGCCGTTCACAAGGCCAACGTGCTGCGGGTGTCCGACGGACTGTTCCTGCGCGAGGTGCGCGCCGTCGCGGCCCAATTTCCCGACGTCGCCTATGACGAGCAGCTGGTCGACTCGATGACCGCCATGATGGTGCGCGACGCCGCCCGCTTCGACGTGGTCGTGACCACCAACATGTATGGCGACATCCTGTCCGACGAGGCCGCTGAGCTGTCCGGCAGCCTGGGCCTCGCCGGCTCCATCAACGCCGGGGACAACCACTGCATGGCGCAGGCCCAGCACGGTTCGGCGCCCGACATAGCCGGCCAAGACAAGGCCAACCCGGCGTCGCTGATCCTGTCGGCCGGCATGCTACTCGGCTGGCTGGGCCGGAAGCACGGCCTGGCGAATTACGTTCGCGCCGCCGCCGTCATCGAACCGGCCGTCGATGTGCTGATCGCCGATCCGGCGGCACGGACCGCCGACCTGGGCGGGACGCTGGGAACCCGCGCATTTACCGAAGCGCTGTGCGCGGAGGCCGGCCGGCTCTGGTCCGCCTGAACAGAATTGCGTACGCGCAAAAGTAGCACGGCCACCTATGCTATGCTGCCTGCGCAACCAGGGGACATCCCATGCAGCCTCACCATGAGCGCGCCGAGTCCGGCACTTTCGCCATGCGCAGCCTGTTCCTGCCCGCCGCGGCATCGGCATTGCTCGCGTTGGGACTGGGCATGACCTTTTCCTGTGGCACCGATGCCGGGGCCTGGGGCCTCCTCGCGGCGCCGGCCTTCGCGGCCATCGGCGCGGTTGGCGGCCCTGAGCGGAGGCTTTGGCCGCGTCTCGCCATCGGCGCGATCTCCACCGTCATCAACCTGTTCGTCATGGTGGCCATCGGCCTCGGAGTCGCCTGGACGTCCTGCGGCTATTAGGCGGACGCCCTAGTCGCCGTGCAGCCGGCGGCGCAGGCGCGAGATGAAGAACCAGACCAGCAGTACGACGGGAACGGCCAGCGCGCCGGTGACGATCTCCGGCTTGATCGTCGAATACTCGGCGTGCACCGACTTCACCACATAGCCCACGAGGCCGATGGCGTAGTAGCTGATCGCCACCACCGACAGGCCCTCGACGGTCTGCTGCAGCCGGAGCTGCAGGTCGGACCGGCGGTTCATGGATGCCAGCAGGTCGCGGTTCTGCCGGCTCAGCGCCGTGTCGACCCGCGTGGTCAGCAGCGAGCTGGTCCAGGCCGCCCGCTGCGACAGGTCCTCCAGCCGGGCGGAGAAGGATTCGCAGGTGCGCAGGGCCGGCGTCAGCCGCCGCTCGGTGAAGTCGATCAGGGTTTGGAAGCCGCGCACCGCGACGACGTCCAGTTCCTCGACGCGGTCATGGCAGAGCTGGGCATAGGCCCGCGAGGCGCTCATCCGGTAGCGCGTCTCGGCCATCAGCCGCGCCAGTTCGGCGCTGAGGTAGGACAGCTCCTCCAGCAGAGCGTCATCGGTGCTTTGCTGGCCCGAGACGGCGGCAGTGAGCGCCGCCAGCCGCTGCTCCAGCCGCGACACCTCGGGGGTCAGCCGCTGGGCGATGGGCAGGCCGAGCAGCGCCATGTTGCGGTAGTTGCCCAGCTCCTGCAGCCGTTGCACCAGTTGCGCGGTCTCGCCGCCCGCCAGCCCGCGGTCGGCCACCAGCAGGCGACCGAAGCCTTCCGGCTTGAGCCGGAAGTCGGACCAGATGCGCGCCATGCCACCGCCCACGTCGCAGGTCACCAGATCGCTTGCGGCGAAATGCCGCTCCAGCGCCTCGTCATCAGGCAATGCGTCCTGTTGGCCGAGAACGGTGATCAGGGTCGCGCGGATCGCCTCGGCAGGCAGTGCCGACAGCCAACCATGCGGAATCTCCGAGAACGGCGCCGTGTCGAAAAGGTCGGCGCCGCCCGCGGGAGCGATGAAAGTATAGGTGACGAATTCCGTGTGCCGCTCCCAGGCGAAGCCCAGGCCCCCGAGCTGGCAGGTGAAATATTTGCGCCCATCGGCCATCTCGACGCCGAACGGCGCGCACAGGGCGCGCACCTGTTCCAGGCTGGCGGCAAAGGTTCCCTCGCCGCACAGCATGACGATCTGCATCAGCCGTGCCGGCGGCGCGAACGGCGGAAACTTGCGGACATGCATCTCCTCCGACAGCGATGCCCGCGCCGGATGACTGAGTGCATTGAAGTCGAACGCTGGACCACCGGCCGCCATACACGCCCTCCCCGTGCCGGTCAACCAGCGCGCGGAGAATGCCCGCGCCGGAACCGGACAGGGCAAGTATCACGCGGGAGCGGAAGGGACGCAATCGGCGGTGGAGGCAAGGCGGGCGTCAACCATGGATTCCCCGCGCCAACCATGAACGCTGGCCGTGTAGCGGCCTTTACGGATTTTCCGCATGCTGCGGCAGTCCATCGGCCAGCACGATCCAGGCCTGTTTCGACGACACCCAGATGTGTTCTGTCGGCTGGAAACGGCCGGGATCTTCCAGACTTCCCATGGCCAGGCCGATCCGGTTGGAGCTCTGCCGCTCGGAGAACAGGGTGGTGCCGCAACTCGGGCAGAAGCCGCGCCGAAGCCTTGGCGACGAAGGATGCCAGCCGACCGGACCGGTGATGCTTACCCGGTCGAGAAACACCATGACCCGGGCATAGAACGCGGCGCCGGTCACCTTCTGGCAGACATGGCAGTGACAGACACGGATGTTGAGCGGCTCGGCGGTGGTTTCGTAGCGGGCAGGCGCCGCAGAGGCAGCCGCCTGTGATGGGTTGAGACATGGCACCTCTCCTCAGATCGTCCCCTGCTCCTTCAGCACCGCGATCTCGTCCTCGGACTTCCCGAGCAACCCGCCATACACCTCGTCATTGTGGGCGCCGAGCGGTTCGCCGACCCAGGCGACCTTGCCGGGCGTCTCCGACAGCCGGGGGAAAGCGTTCTGCATCCAGATGTTGGCGAAGTCCGGGTGCGGCAGGTGGACGAGGGCCTCGCGCGCCTTGAAGTGCTCGTCCTCCATCATGTCGGGCGCCTTGTAGATCTTGCCCGCTGGTACGCCGTTCGCTTCCATCAGGTCGGCGAGTTCCCTGGCCGGGAAATCCTTCGTCCACTCGCCGATCAGGTCGTCCAGTTCCTGCTGGTGCTTGCCGCGCGCCGTGTGGGTGGCGTAGCGCGGATCGGTGGCCAGCTCGGGCTTGTCCATGGCCTCGCACAGCCGGCCGAACACGCTGTCCTGGTTGGCGGCGATCAGGATGTCGCCGTCGCTGGTCGGATAGACGTTGGACGGCGACACGTTGGGCAGCACCGCGCCGGTGCGCTCGCGGATGAAGTTGGCCTCCGTATATTCGGGAATGGTCGATTCCATCATCGCCAGCACCGCCTCGTAGATGGCGCTGTCGATCACCTGGCCATGGCCAGTGAGGTGCCGCCGGTGCAGCGCCATCATGGCGCCGAGGCAGGCCATGGTGGCGGCCAGCGAGTCGCCGATCGACAGGCCGACGCGGGACGGCGGCGTGCTGGGATCGCCGGCCAGGTTGCGCATGCCGCCCATGGCCTCGCCGATGGAGCCGTAGCCCGCGCGCGGGGAATATGGACCGGTCTGTCCATATCCGGACACCCGGATCATGATCAGGCCGGGATTGATCTTCGACAGTTCCTCGTAGCCCAGGCCCCATTTTTCCAGCGTGCCGGCGCGGAAGTTCTCGATCAGGAAGTCGGCCTTGGCGACCAGTTCGCGCAGAATGTCCTGTCCGTCCTTCGTCCGCAGGTTCAGGGTCACCGACTTCTTGTTGCGGGCGATCACCGACCACCACACCGGCTTGTTGCGGCCCCATTCGCGCATGGGATCGCCCACATCGGGCTGCTCGACCTTGATCACCTCGACGCCGTGATCGGCCATCAGCTGGCCGCAGAACGGCCCGGCGATGAGCTGGCCGAGCTCGATCGCGCGCAGACCCTGAAGCGCGCCGAACGGGTCGCCTGGCGCCATGGATTGCCTCCTCTAACCGCTTTCGTCCGATCCTTCCGGTCGATATACATAAGACCATGCGCCAGGTCACCATCCTCGAAGTGAGCCCGCGCGACGGACTGCAGAACGAGTCCGTCGTGTTCTCGACCGCGCAGAAACTGGAACTGATCGGCCGTGCCATCGCCGCCGGCGCCAGGCGCATCGAGGTGGCGAGCTTCGTCCATCCGGGCAAGGTGCCGCGGATGGCCGACGCCGAGGCCGTCGTCGCCGGCCTGCCCGACAACGGGGCCGTGCAGTATATCGGCCTGGTGCTGAACAAGCGCGGCTACCTGCGGGCGTTGGCGACCCGCGAGGGCAACCGGCGCGGCGTCGACCAGGTCGGCTTCGTCGCCGTCGCCACCGATACGTTCGGCCAACGCAACCAGGGCCAGACATCCGCCGACTCCGTGCGCGAAGGCCTCGATATCCTCAGGCTGGCGAAGCAGGACGGCATCAGCGCCCAGGCGACCATCGCGGTCGCCTTCGGCTGTCCGTTCGAGGGCGAGGTGGATCCGAAGCACGTCATCGAAATCGCCAAGCGGCTGGCCGAGGGCGAGCCGGCCGAGATCGGCCTCGCGGATACGATCGGCGTCGGCATCCCGCCGCAGGTCAGCGACCTGCTCGGGCGGCTGAGGGAAGAGATTCCCCATATCCCGACCCGGGTGCATTTCCACGACACGCGGCATACCGGCGTCGCCAACGCCTGGGCGGCGTGGCAGGCCGGGGTCGACACCATCGACGCCAGCATGGCCGGACTGGGGGGCTGCCCGTTCGCGCCCAACGCCACCGGCAACGTGGCCACGGAGGATGTGGTCTACATGCTGGAGCGCAGCGGCGTCGTCACCGGCCTCGACCTCGACGCGCTGGTCGCCGGCGCGGCATGGCTCGAAGGTATCCTGGGACGCCGGGCGCCCAGCGCGGTCAGCCATGCGGGCGGTTTCCCCGTCCCTACAGGGGTTTGACCCACCGCGCCTCTTGCATCGCGCGCTAGGGCGTACGAGAACATGCACAGGGCTCAGCGTGGAATCGGGGCTTCCATGAAACGTATGTTAACGGCGACCATGACCGGCTGCGTGGCAGGCATGCTCGCGCTGTCGCCCGCGGCCGCCCAGCCGCGCGGCCCGGTGCCGTCGCAGGCGCCCGATGTCCCGCGCATCGGCGGCAGCATCGACGACTACGGCCAGTGGCGGTCGCCCTATTTCTACTTCCGGATGGACCGTTCCACCCAGATGGAGATGCCGTTCCTTGACGTGGCGACGGCCATCAACGATTCGGACCGGGCGCTGCTCGTGGTGAACTTCTACTATGACGGCGGCCGGTACTCGAACTACCAGCAGGCCATCCTGCGCCGCATCCTCTACTACCTGTCGAGCAAGCTGCCCAATGTGGAGGTGCGCCTGCTGGACGTGATGGTCGCGTCTTCCGATGGCCGCGCGATCTACGACAAGGAGCTGTTCAAGTACTACGCCAACAACACCCTCGGCCAGTACGGCGCGACCATCCAGGGCCAGCCGGTGATGCCATACGGACAGGTCTATCTCGCCGGCAAGCTGATCTACGACTTCTCGGTGATGTGGGAAGCCCGCGACGACGACCAGGTGATGGAGAACGCCCGCGCGCTCCAATCGTCCATGCTGCGAATCGCCGGCCAGGCCGCCTCGATGGCGCCAGTGCCCGAAAAGCAGGCCGAGCCCGAGGTGCGCGAGCCCGACCTGCCGCCGGAGTTGCCGCCCGAGCGGCTGGTCGACGCACCCGGCTCGGACAGGAAGCCGCC
>CAMDTB010000018.1 GCA_945907245.1 Rhizobium sp. Q54 | reverse complement strand
GGCAATGCGAGCACCGGCCTCGGCATCAACCGCGCCGCGCGCAAGGTCAGCATCTACGACGTGCTGATGCGGGATCATGATCTGGGCGACGCGCTCATCCAGACGGCGATCCCCGGCCTGAAGCTGGTCTGCTCTACCGTGGACCTGGCTGGCGCCGAGCTTGAGCTCGTCAATGGCGAGGACCGCGCCCAGCGGCTGCGCCAGTCGCTGCGCGACGGCGAGTCCGGCGAGGCGCTCGAGGCTTTCGACTATGTGCTGATCGACTCGCCGCCCTCGCTCGGCCTGCTGACGCTCAATGCGCTGGTCGCGGCCGACACCGTGCTGGTGCCGCTGCAGACCGAGTTCTTTGCCCTCGAAGGCCTATCCCTGCTGATGAAGACGATCGAGCGGGTGCGCGGCGCGTTCAATCCCGACCTTCGCCTCGAAGGCGTCGTTTTGACAATGTATGACCGCCGCAACCGGCTGTCGAGCCAGGTGGAGGACGACGTGCGCGACTTCATGGGCGACAAGGTGTTCAAGACGGTGATCCCGCGCAACGTGCGCCTGTCCGAGGCGCCGAGCCATGGCAAGCCGGCCATCGTCTACGACATGCGCTGTCCTGGCAGCATGGCCTACATCAGGCTGGCGTCCGAGCTGCTGAAGCGCGAAAAGAGGCTGGTCGACGCATGATTTCAAGGATTTAGCGTATGTCCGACGACAAGAAGCGCCGCCCCGGCGGCCTGGGCCGCGGCCTTTCCGCCCTGTTGGGCGACGATCCGGTGGCCGACGCGGCGCCGCGCGGCGCCCGCGAGCTGCCGATCGAGAAGCTGCATCCCAACCGGTACCAGCCGCGCACCCGCTTCGACGAGGCGGCGATCGAGGATCTGGCCACATCGATCAAGGCGCGCGGCATCCTGCAGCCGATCCTGGTGCGTCCGTCGTCGTCCCGGCCGGGCGAATACGAGATCGTCGCCGGCGAACGCCGCTGGCGCGCGGCCCAGCGGGCGCGGCTGCACGCCGTCCCGGTGATCGAGAAGGCGCTGTCCGACGACGAGTCGCTGGAGATCGCCATCGTCGAGAACGTCCAGCGGCAGGACCTGTCGCCCATCGACGAGGCGCGCGGCTACCGGCGTCTGATCGACGAGTTCGGCCATAACCAGCAGGACGTGGCCGAGGTCGTCGGCAAGAGCCGGCCGCACGTGGCCAACATGGTTCGCCTGCTCAGCCTGCCCGAAAAAGTGCAGGCGCTGCTCGACAACGGCGCGCTGTCCATGGGCCACGCCCGCGCGCTGGTGACCTCGGACAATGCCGAATGGCTGGCGCAGGAGATCGTCGCGCGCGGCCTCAATGTTCGCCAGGCCGAGGATCTGGCCCGCGAGGCGCCGCGCTCAAAGGGTCGCGGCCCGCTCCGGCCGATGAAGGACGCCGACACGCGGGCGCTGGAGAAGCAGCTTTCCGAGGCGCTCGGCTTGCGGGTGTGCGTCGAGCACAAGGGTCCGGGCGGCTCCCTGGTGATCGAATACGGTACCCTCGACCAACTCGAGGATGTGACGGCGCGGCTGGCTGCAAAGCGGTAAGCTGTTCTACTTACTACAATAATCCTCAATCGTCATTGCGAGGAGGCGAAGCCGACGCGGCAACCCAGTCGTTGGGTCGAGCTGCGCGGCTGCTCCTGGGTTGCCGCGCCGCTACGCGGCTCGCAATGACGGAAGTTTTTTACCCCGCCCCCAAGATTCACGCGTGAATGTTTGAATCATAGTTATGTAAAGAATGCGGTGTCCCGAAAACCTACGACCGTGCCGCGGCGACGAGGCGCATCATGGCCCGGGCGGTGATGGCGTCGGCGGGCATGCCGGTGGTCTTGCAGGCCATTTCGGCCTCGAGCAGCAGGGCGAGCGCCGTCGCCAGTTTCTTCGTGGTCCAGCGGCTCAGCAGCTGGCGCATCTCGTTGCCCTCGCTCTGGAACGCCGGCGGCCTGAGCATCTTGAAGGCGGCGTCGAGCGGCGTGCCGCGCTCGGCGAGGCTGGCGACCAGGTGCATCCGCTGCATCCGCCGCGAGGTGAGCCGCAGCAGGCCGACGGCGCTCTCGCCGGTCTCCTCGGCCTTGGCAAGCGCCGCGATCAGTGCCTTCATGTCGCCGCGCGCCGCAGCCTTGCCGACGGCGTCGAACGCCTCGGCCGCGCTGTCGCCGACGCAGGCCCGCGCATCCTCGACGCTGACCACGCCGTCGCCGCCCAGCTTGTAGAGCGCCAGCTTGTCCAGTTCCTGACGGCTGATCATGCGGTCGCCGCCCAGGCTGGCGCGCAGATGCAGGCGCGCCTCCTCGCTGACGATCAGTCCCTGCCCCGCCAGCACCTGGTCGATCAGACCGTCGATGGTCTCGGCACTGTCGTAGCCGCACTCGACGGCCGCGGCGTTGCGCGCCTCCTCGAAGGCCTTGCGCAGGCTGCTCGAGCGGCCCAGATCGTCGCCGGTCACCAGCACGAAGCCGTCGCCCGGCGGCGCCATGAGGAATTCGGCGAACAACTTGGCGTGACGGTCGCCGGCGCGGCCCACCTTCACCAGCCGCCGGCCGCCCATCATGGAGATCGCCGCGGCTTCGTCGGCGAGGCGCGCGGGATCGACCAGCAGGGTCGCCGCGTCGAGGTCGGCGACTCGGAACGGATCCTTCGGGTCATCGACGATGGCCCTGGCCACGACGCCCGCCCGCTCCCGCACCAGCCCCTCGTCCGCGCCGAACACCAGGAGCGCGCGGAGCTGCGCGTCCGGTTTGTCGGTGAAGCGCTTGAGCTGGGCGGGTGTGAACTTCATGGATACAAGTGATAGTAGGGATGAAGCCCTACTATACCATGGATCGCGAGAATCCGGCTACTTGCCCTTGTCGAAGAACACGGCGATGCGGGTCTTGATCTCTTCGGCGAGCTCGACGGCGAGCTTTTCCTGGGCGTCCTGCTGGGCGATCACGGTGGGATAGTCCTGCTGCACGATGTCGAAGGCGGTCTCGGCCCAGGTGGTGCCGGTCAGCGCGACCTTGTCGGTTGCGATCTCGCGCAATTCGAACCGGGCGCTCATGCGGTAATTGGCGCGGGTTGCCGAGGCGTTCTGGCGGATGGCGACGTCCTCGCGTTCCTCGCCGACCTTCAGCGCCAGCTCGTAGACCGGCGCGCCGACGGCGCCGCCCGGCGTGATGGCGTCGACCAGCGCGTTGCGGACCACCTGTCCCAGCCGGTCGGGTATCGGCCTGATGTCGATGGTCGCCATGCGGTCCATGACCGAGGCTGACGTCGCCGTGGCGCTCGCGCCGTACATCGGCTTGAAGCCGCAGCCCGGCAGGGCGAAGGACAGCATCAGGATGACGAGGGCGCGCCGCATCCGCCTACTATGCCACGATATTGACGATGCGTCCCGGCACGACGATCACCTTGCGGATCTCCTTGCCGGCAACGGCCTCGCGGATCTTCGGTTCGGCGAAGGCGGCGGCCTCGGCGTCCTCCTTGCTCGCGTCGCGCGGCAGGTCGATGGTGGCGCGCAGCTTGCCGTTGACCTGCACGGCGATCTTCACCGTCTGGTCGATCACCAGCGCCGGATCCGCCTCGGGCCAGGCGGTCTCGAATAGCGGCGTGGTGTGGCCCAGCTCGGCCCAGGCTTCCTCGGCCAGGTGCGGCATCATCGGCTCGGACAGACGCACCAGCGTCTCCAGCGCCTCGCGCAGCGCCCAGCCGTCGCTCAGCCCCGGCGACTTGAAGCTGTTGATCGCATTGGTCAGTTCGTAGATCTGCGCGACCGCGGTGTTGAACCGGAAATTGTCGATGCCGTCGGTCACCGCCTTGATCGCCTTGTGGGTCGACCGGCGCAGCGCCACGGCGTCGTCGCTCAGATTGTCCGGAGCCGGCGTTCCGGCGCCGGGCAGGCCGACCGACTCGCTCACCAGACGCCACACCCGCTGGGCATGGCGCCACGCGCCCTCGATGCCGCTTTCCGACCAGTCAAGGTCGCGCTCTGGCGGGCTGTCCGACAGCATGTACCAGCGGGCCGTGTCGGCGCCGTAGGTCTCGATGATATCGGTGGGATCGACCGTGTTCTTCTTGGACTTGCTCATCTTCTCCGAGCGTCCAACCGTTACCGGCGAACCATCCCGTGTGAGCAGGCCGTCGCCGCCGCGCACGATCTCCTCAGGCGACAGCCACTTGCCGTCCGGGCCCTTGTAAGTCTCGTGGTTGACCATGCCTTGGGTGAACAGGCCCTGGAACGGCTCCGCCAGCGACACCATGCCGCACTTCTCCAGCGCGCGGGTGAAGAACCGGGCATACAGCAGGTGCAGCACCGCGTGCTCGACGCCGCCGATATACTGGTCGACCGGCATCCAGCGGTCGACCGCCTCGCGGTCCAGCGGCCGGTCCGGGTCGAGCCCGCAGAAGCGCAGGAAATACCACGACGAATCGACGAAAGTGTCGCAGGTGTCGGTCTCTCGCCGCGCCGGCTTGCCGCAGGACGGGCAGTCCACATGCTTCCACGTCGGGTGCCGCTCCAGCGGGTTCCCCGGCACGTCGAACGTCACATCATCGGGTAGCAGCACGGGCAGCTGGTCGCGCGGCACCGGCACGACGCCGCAATCGCCGCAATGGATGACCGGGATCGGGCAACCCCAGTAGCGCTGGCGCGACACGCCCCAGTCGCGCAGCCGATAGTTCACTTCGCGGGTGCCGGCGTCGAGCCGCTCCAGCTCGTCGAGGACGCGCTTCTTGGCGTCGGGCACCGACAGGCCGTCCATGAACCGGGAATTGCCCAGCCTGCCGTCGCCGTCATAGGCCTTGTCGGCGACGCTGAAGCTGTCGGGCGTCTCGCCTTCGGGGAACACGACAGGCGTCACAGGCAGGCCGTATTTGCGGGCGAAATCCAGGTCGCGCTGGTCGTGGGCCGGGCAGCCGAAGATGGCGCCGGTGCCATATTCCATCAGCACGAAATTGGCGATGTAGACCGGCAGGGTCCAGTCGGGATCGAACGGGTGCGTCACGCGCAGGCCGGTGTCGAAGCCCATCTTCTCGGCGGTCTCGATCTCGGCCTCGCTGGTGCCGGTGCGCTTGCACGCGTCGATGAACGCGGCGGCGTCGGCATTGCCCGTCGCCGTCTGCTGGGCGATCGGATGGTCGGCGGCGATGGCGCAGAAGCTGGCGCCGAACAGGGTGTCGGGCCTAGTGGTGTAGACCTCGACCGCGTCGTTGGTCCCGGCGATGCGGAAATGCACGCGGGCGCCTTCCGACCGGCCGATCCAGTTGCGCTGCATGATGCGCACCTTCTCGGGCCAGCGGTCCAGCGTGTCGAGGCCGGCCAGCAGGTCCTCGGCGAAGTCGGTGATCCGGAAGAACCACTGCGACAGCTTGCGCCGCTCCACGGCGGCGCCCGAGCGCCAGCCCTTGCCGTCGATCACCTGCTCGTTGGCGAGCACCGTGTGGTCGACCGGGTCCCAGTTGACGTAGCTTTCCTTGCGCTCGACCAGGCCGTGCTCGAGGAACGACAGGAACAGCGCCTGCTCGTGGGCGTAGTAGTCCGGGCTGCAGGTCGCGAACTCGCGGCCCCAGTCGATGGCCAGGCCCAGGCTTTTCAGCTGGCCGCGCATGGTGTCGATGTTCTGGTAGGTCCAGGCCGCCGGATGCACCTTGCGCTCCATGGCGGCGTTCTCGGCGGGCATGCCGAAGGCGTCCCAGCCCATCGGATGCAGCACGTTGAAGCCCCGGGCGCGCTTGTAGCGGGCCACCACGTCGCCCATGGTGTAGTTGCGGACGTGGCCCATATGAATGCGGCCCGACGGATAGGGGAACATCTCCAGCACGTAGTAGCGCGGCTTGTCCGCGTCCTCGCGGGTGGCGAAGCTGTCGTGCTCCGCCCAGATGTCCTGCCACTTCCGCTCGGCGGCCTTGGCGTTATAGCGGCTCATGAACCTGAATCTTGGTTAGATCATCCTGCATTCGGGATCCCGAATGCAGATAAGATGATCGATTCTAAAGAACTAGAGCAGCTTAGCTGCTCTAGGGGGATCAGTCGTCTTTCTCGGTGACCGTGCCGATGCGGATCTGCCGCGCGCGGACCAGGATGGCGTCCTCGACGCCGGCGACGGTGGCCTGCTGCACCGGCTGCTCGGCCCATTCGCCGCCGCGGTCCTTGGCCTGGCGGTTGATCGACACCTTCAGCGCGTCGGCGCGTAATCGCGAATCCATCACCGCGATGCGCATCTTGATGCGCTCGTTGGGCGCCGACGGATCGGTATACCAGTCGGTGACGATGACGCCGCCGGTGGCGTCGGTCGAGGCGATCGGCATGAAGTGAAGGGTTTCGATCGCCGCCTGCCAGAGATAGCCGTTGACCCGCATGCTGGCGGCCTGCTCGAGCTGGACCGGCCGGTAGCGGTCGGCCACTTCCTTGCTGCCGCCGCCGCACGCGGTCAGGGCGGCCACGCTCGCCAGCATGATGACTCGAAACGCTATCCTCGGCATATGTTCGCCTCAGTCTGATGAAGGGGTTGCGGGGCGCGCCGCCGGGACTTTATACAGGCGGGGCCGCCGATTGAACAACCGGTTTAAGGATGCCGGGCGTTCCGCCGCGCCGCGCCGGCGGGCCGGACCGGCCGATTCCCTGTGGATAACCGGGAAATCATCCGTGTTTTCATGGCTGTCCCCTGTGAGTCTTCTTGATTTGCCGGAAAGGTTGGAGTGGAATATATAAGGATTGAGACCAGATAAGTTGAGAGTGGGGCGGAATTGGTCTAAGAGACCCCGCGACCACAGAGGAAACGAACAAGGAGCACGGCCCTTCCCGACAGGGATCGCGCCGCGAATACGATGGGGCGGCTGGTTAAAGGTGCATTGGTATCGGTGATGGCGCTGGCCCTCGGGCACCAGGCGACCGCTCAGGATTCCATCCAGTTCATCGACGGCGGCGACCTCCAGCTGCTCGAACCCACCCGCCCGGCACCGCAGCCCTGGCAATCGCTGGCCAAGGACAAGGCCGGCACGGCGGCGACGATCACCACGCCAACACCCGGCGCCGACAGCCCGCTGTTCCACCTGCGGTCCAAGCCAAAGCTCGACGGCATGCGTATCGGCGCCGACATCAAGCTGGACGAATCGGACAAGATCGAGCTGCGAGAAGCCAGCCGCCTGTCGTTCCAGGCGGATATCGGCACCATGCCGGCATTCTCGAGCAGCGCCGTGCAGGGTCCGTTCGGCGCGCCGGCCACCAGCGCCATGACCCGCACCGGACTCGACGAGCGCGCGCTGTTCGCCCGCTCCGCGTCGGTCAATCTCAGCAAGCCGCTCACCGTCGCCATGCTGCGCGATCCGCAGGTCATGGTGCCGCACTATGCCGGCCTGCGCATCGGCTACGCGACTGGCTATTCGGCCGACGACCCGCTGGGCTTCGACCCGTCGCAGCGCGGCTTCGAGGTCTATCTCAGCTCGGCGGCCATGAGCACCGGCTACGACAGCACCAGCCTGGCCTACACCAGCGTGCCGAGCTTCGCCCATCCCGAGTCGGCCTACAATGTGGGCGTCAACATGGGGTACCGCGGCTTCACCATGGCCGCGTCCTACCTGCGCGGCACGGCCGAGGACGCGCCTGGCTACGAAAGCTACGATCTGGGCGTCAGCTACAATTTCGGCAGCTGGGTGACCAGCGTTGCCGTCGGCGGCTACTTCGCCGACCGCAACCCGCTCAGCCTGCTGCAGATGTCCGACATCGACCAGCTCTACAGCGTCGAGATCGGCGCCGCCTACGAGCTGCGTCCCGGCATCCACCTGCTTGGCCGCCTGAAGTTCTTCGACTCGCGCACGGTGTTCCGCGAAACCGCCCTCGACGGCATGGGCGGCAGCTTCTACGTCGGCACCAGCTTCGGGTTCTGATCCCGTCTCCCGTCCCTGCTAATGAGCAGCGACCGCGCCAATCGCCGCGACCCCGGCGATACCAGCGGGCCGCAGCCGGCTGACGGTCTTCTCATCCACTCCGCCCAGCGCATAGACCGGCATGTCGGTCGTTCGCACCAGCGCGGCGAAGCGTACGGTGCCGAGATGCGGCGCACCCGGATGACTGCGCGTCGCGAACACCGGCGACACGAACGCGGCATCCGCGCCCGCCAGCGCCGCGCGGCGCAGCGCCGTCCGGCCATGGGCGGCGGCGGTGACCAGCCACATCGGATGACGGCGTCGGACAGCCGGAAGACGCCCTACCTGCCATTCCGGCAGGTGCAGACCGTCGGCGCCGGCCATGGCGGCGAGCCGTTCGTCGCCCGCCACCAGGAACAGCAGCCCGCGTTGGCGGCACAACGCGGCGAGCGCGACGGCGAGCCTCGCACGGCCCGGCGCGTCGTAGTCCCGCAGGATGACGCCCGCGCCGCGCGGCAGCGTGCCGGCCACGGCTACCGGATCGGCGACGCGCGCTCGGTCGGTCATGAACCACAGCGGCGGCAGGCCGCGCGCGCGGGCCTCGCGGCTCTGCGCGGCCTTCGACAGGCGCCAGAGGATGTCGAGCTTGGGACTGGCCATCAGACGGGGACGCTAATATACAGGCGGCGGAATTGACAGGCCCGAGCATGACCCCGACCGCCTCGCAGATCGCCGCCCATCTGGACGAAGTCCGCACCCGGATCGACAAGGCCGCGCGCAAAGGCGGCCGCACCGGTGACGCCGTGACGCTGATTGCGGTGTCGAAGACCCATCCGGCCGAAATCATCGAGCTGGCGCTCGCCGCCGGCCAGCGTCATTTCGGCGAGAACCGGGTGCAGGAGGCCGAGGCCAAGTGGCCGGCGCTGAAGGCGAAATATCCGGACGTGGTGCTCCATCTGATCGGTGGCCTGCAGACCAACAAGGTCAGGGACGCCCTCGCCCTGTTCGACGTCATCCACACCGTCGACCGGGCCGGGCTGGCCGAGGCCATTTCCCGGCAGGGCGGCGAAATGGGGGTGCGCCCGCCCTGCTTCATCCAGGTCAACACCGGCGAGGAAGCGCAGAAGGGCGGCGTGATGCCGCTGGAGACCGACGCGTTCGTCGCCCGGTGCCGCGGCCTGCTGGATGTGGCCGGGCTGATGTGCATCCCGCCGGTCGAGGATCCGCCGGCGCCGCATTTCGCGCTGCTGCGCAAGTTCGCCCGGCGCAACGGCCTCGCCGGCCTCAGCATGGGCATGAGCGGCGACTATGAATGCGCCGCGGAGATGGGCGCGACCCATGTGCGGGTCGGCTCGGCCATCTTCGGCGCCCGGGGCTGAGGCGGCGGCATGATCGCCGCCTTGCAACCACAACCAGCGTGGCTGGATCGCTCCGCGTTGCTCGCGACATTGCGGGAGGGACAGGGAGAAAATCTGAAACGCTGGATGCGCGGCAATGAGGGCTACAGGACCTCGATCTCGTCGCCCTTGCGCGCCTCGCGCAGGATGGCGAGCAGGTCGTCGATGGCGACGGCGACACAGCCTTCGGTCGGGCTGTAGCCGGGCGCGGCCACATGCAGGAAGATGGCGCTGCCGGCGCCCGGAACCACCGGCGCGTCGTTGTGCCCGAGCACGACGATGATGTCGTAGAGGTGGTCGTCGCGCCACAGCGTCTCGGTGCGGGCCGGATAGGGCGTGATCACCTTGCTGTTGTAGGTCGGATAGTCCGGGTCGTCGCACCAGGCGTCGTCGGGAAACAGCTGGATGACCGGAAGCCGCGTGGTCGGCGACTCCAGCCGGTCAGGACGGAAATACACGCGGCGCAGCTTGAACCGGCCGACCGGCGTGGCACCGTCGCCTTCGGTCTTGTCGGCGCGGACGCCGCCCTTGCCCAGCGCGCAACGGACCTTGTGGCCGTCCCATGACAGCCAGCCGTCCCGATCGACGGTGATCAGCAGGCTCAGCTCTTGCTCCGGGCTTTCAGGCCCGGCCCCGACAGGTAATGCCCGCTGCGCCGTGCCTTGGTGGCCAGGTACAGCTCGTTATGGGCGTTGGACGGGAACTCGTGCGGCACCCGTTCCACCACCTCGATGCCGAACCGGGCGAGCGCGGCGACCTTGTCCGGATTGTTGGTCATCAGCCGTACCCGGTCGAAGCCCAGGCTGCGCAGCATTTCCGCCGCCGGCAGGAACAGCCGCTCGTCGGCGTCGAAGCCCAGGCGCTCGTTGGCCTCGACCGTGTCGAAGCCGTCGTCCTGCAGATGATACGCGCGCAGCTTGTTGATCAGGCCGATGCCGCGGCCTTCCTGCGCCAGGTAGAGGAGGATGCCGCTGCCGGCCTTGCCGATGGCCTCGATGGCGCCCTGCAGCTGCTGGCCGCAGTCGCATTTCAGCGAGCCGAGCAGGTCGCCGGTGAAGCACTCGGAATGCAGCCGGATCAGCACCGGCTGGTCCGGGTCCGGGTCGCCGATGATGATGGCCAGGTGCTCGACGCCGCCGTCCTCGGGCCGGAACGCGATCACCCGCGACGCTTCGGCGCCGCGCAGCGGCACGCGCGCCGACGACACCGGGTGCAGGCTTACCGCGGCGACTTCGTCATAGGCCTCGATGTCGGCGACGGCGACGGCTGGGATGGATTCGTTGGGCACGCCGGCGACGTCCACGCCGACGACCGCCGGCAGCAGCTGGCCCAGCTTGCACAGCTTGATGGCGGCGCGGGCGGTGTCGGGCACCGGATCCCACGAACGGGCGAAGGGGCCGCGCATGGGATTGTCCAGGTCGTGGGTCGGGTCGGCCAGCGAGCGGATCAGCCGGGCATTGAAATGCGAGGCGAGCGGCATGCGGACGATGTCGGCGCCGGTGGGGTTGATGCGCAGCACGGCGGCGCGGTTGGCGGTCAGCGCCACCATGGGCGTCGCGTCGGACCGGCGCTTCAGGTCGCCCATGGTCTCGGGGGACACGGATTCCGCGGCCAGGCAGAGGAGGGTGCCGCCATCGCCGGTTACCGCGACCAGCCGGCCGCGCCGCAGGGCGGCGAATCCTTCCTCCACGCGGCGCAGCAGGGCATGCCTTGCGTCGGGATCGCGCGCGGATGAAGGTGTCCAGTTCATCGGACTTATATACGGCGGCAAGAAGCCGTATAACAGTGGAAAGCAGTTTCCTGCGGTTGGGAGGGGGTCTCCATGTCCGTACACAAGCATGTGCTGCTGATCGACGATGACGTCGATCTGCGGCGCTCGCTCGCCGATCAGCTGACACTGATCGACGATTTTACCGTCGAGGAGGTCTCGAGCGGCATCGAAGGGCTTAAACGCGCCCGCGCTGGAGACTACAATCTCATCCTTCTCGACATCGGCCTGCCGGATCTGGACGGCCGCGAGGTCTGCCGGCAAATCCGCAAGTCTGGCCTGAAGATGCCGGTCATCCTGCTGACCGCGGCCGCCACCGACGCCGACACCATCCTGGGCCTGGATTCCGGGGCCAACGACTACGTGATCAAACCGTTCAACTTCGCCGTGCTGCTGGCGCGGATGCGGGCGCAGATCCGCCAGTTCGAGCAGTCCGAGGATGCGGTGTTCCGCATCGGGCCCTACACTTTCCGGCCCAGCCAGAAGGTGCTGGTCGACGAGGAACGGGGCAGCCAGAAGGTGCGCCTGACCGGCAAGGAGACCGACATCCTGAAATATCTCTACCGCGCCGCCGGTTCGGTCAGCCGCGAGGTGTTGCTCGACCAGGTATGGGGCTACAACGCCAGTGTCAGCACCCATACGCTGGAGACCCACATCTACCGGCTGCGCCAGAAGCTCGAGCGCGATCCGGCCAACGCCACCATCCTGATCACAGAGGCCGGTGGCTACCGGCTGCGTCCCTGATGGCGGCAGGTTTCTCCGTCAAGTTCTGGGGCGTGCGCGGCTCGATCCCCTGCTCCGGCCCCGACACCGCGCGCTATGGCGGCAATTCGTCCTGCGTGGAAATGCGGTGCGGCGACCGGCGGCTGGTGTTCGACGCCGGGTCAGGCATCCGGCAACTGGCCGCCACCATGAAGGGGCCGCAGGACTTCGACCTGATGTTCAGCCATTTCCACTACGACCACGTCATCGGCCTGCCGACCTGTGGCCCACTCTACAATCCGCAGACGGTGTGCCGGATCTGGGCGGGCCGGGCCGGTACCGACGCGGGCGTCCAGCAGGTGCTGTCCGACTTCATGTGCCCGCCGCTGTTTCCCCTGAAGCTGGACTTTTTCAGCGCCACCCTGACGTTCCGGGACTTCTACCCCGGCGAGACGCTCGACCTGGGCGACGGTATCCGGATGCTTACCGCACCGCTCAACCACGAGAACGGGGCAACCGGCTACCGCGTCGAGTATGGCGGACGCGCGGTTTGCTATGTCACCGATACCGAACAGGTCGAAGGAAGGCTCGACCCCAACATCCTCGGGCTGATCGACGGCGCCGACATGTTCATTTACGATTGCACCTACACCGACGCCGAGTACCCGACCTACAAGGGCTGGAGCCATTCTACCTGGCAGGAAGGCATGCGGCTCGCCGATGCCGCCGGGGTAAAGACCTTTGTGATCTTCCATCACGACCCCGGCCATGACGACACGTTCATGGACGGCGTCGCCGCCGAGGCGCAGGCCGCGCGGCCGGGGACGGTGGTGTCGCGGGACGGGATGGAGCTGGCCCTCTGAGCGATTGGGGCTGCCTCCCCGTTGCTTGCGAAGTCAGGATAGTGGAAGAGCGACTGACAAGTTCTTGTATCGGAAGAACTTTATGATTTTTTCAATTGAGCGCACTTGATATTGCGAAGACTAGATAAATCACATTTCGCGCGCTATTTAGACAGCCGCTTCAGTAGCCCGTCACGCACCCTCGGCCATTCGCCGGCCAGCACCGAGAACACCACGGTGTCGCGGACGCGGCCGGTCCAGCACACCCGGTCCTGGCGCAGGATGCCTTCCTGCACGGCGCCCAGCTTCAGCATGGCGGCGCGCGAGCGGGCGTTGATGGCGTCGACGCTGAACCGCACCCGGCGGGCGCCTTGGGCAAAGGCATGATCCAACAGCAGGTACTTGGCGGCGGGGTTGACGGTGCCGCCGCGCTGGTCCGGGCGGTAGTAGGTGCCACCGATCTCGACCGAGCGATTCACAGGGTCGATGCCCAGATAACGGGTGATACCGACACACGCGCCGTCCGCCATTGCCGCGAACGGAACGCAGCGCCCGGTCTGCTGCTCGGCGCGAATGCGAATCCAGAACGGGTCGAAATGGATGCCAATCATGGAATAGGGATAGATTTCCCAGATTTCCCGGTCGGCCTCGCATGCCGCGCGAAGCGGTTCCCTGTGGGCCTCGCCCAGCGGCTCCAGCCGGACGAAGGCGTTCTCCAACACGGGCGCACCGAGTTCCATCGTCAAACCTCCAGGTCGACGGTCACCGGCACGTGGTCCGACGGCCTTTCCCAGCCGCGGGCCTCGTCCGTGATGTGGACCGCGCGCAGGTGCGGCTTCAGCGGCGGCGTCACCCAGATATGGTCGAGCCGCCGGCCGCGGTTGGACGCCCGCCAGTCCTGCGCCCGGTAGCTCCACCAGGAATAGAGCTTCTCCGGCTCGGGATGGAATTCGCGGATCGCGTCCAGCCAGCCGGTGTCGAACAGCCGCGTCAGCTTCTCGACTTCGACGGGCGTGTGCGAGACGACGTCGAGCAGCTGCTTGTGCGACCACACGTCGAACTCCGACGGTGCCACGTTAAGGTCGCCGACCAGGATCATCTTGCCGTCGGGCCGGCAGCGGCCGGTGAACCATTCGGCGGCTTCATCGAGGAACATCAGCTTGTGGGCGAACTTCTCGTTCACGGCCGGGTCGGGGACGTCGCCGCCCGACGGGATGTAGAAATTGTGCACCTCGATGCCGCCCTCGAGCGTGGCGTGGACGTGGCGGGCGTCGTCCTTGCCGCACCAGTTGCGCCGGTCGCGGGCCTCGAACGGCCGGCGGGACAGGATCGCGACGCCGTGATAGCCCTTCTGCCCGGCGATGACGTGGTGGACGTATCCCAGTTTCTCGAACGCCTTCAACGGAAAGAACGGGTCGGGCGTCTTGGTCTCCTGCAGGCAGATCACATCCGGCTGCATGCGCTCGAGAAACGCGGTCACCAGGTCGATCCGCAGGCGCACCGAATTGATGTTCCAGGTCGACAGCCGCAAACTCATTATCGCCCTCTAGAAAATATTGAACGATCGGCCGCTCAGCCCGATGGGCCAGCGGCCCAGCTCGAACAGCCGGAACTTGAGCGCGAAAGGATGCTCCTCCACCGCCTGGGCGGCCAGCACCAGCGCCGCCTGGTAGCAGGCCTGCACGGCGGCGCCGGTGGCGGCCTCGATCACCGCGTCGTCCTCGACCGGCCACAGCGACGCGGCGCTGGCGATCGCCTCGACGGCGACCGGACCGGCTGTTTCGGTGACGTAGGTCAGGGTGTCCGACAGCGTTTCCTCGTCGAAGAACGCCAGCGCCTCGCGGCTCAGGTCGGCGCGCAGCTGCTCCTCGACCTCCCAGCCCTCGCTGTTGAGGTCGGTGCTGTCGGCGGCGTCGCCCGCCTCGGTCCAGTCTTCCAACGGTGCCGGCGAGGCATCGGGAAAGCCCAGCATATCCAGGTAGCGCTGCGCCAGGTCGAGTTCCTCGGCGCTGAACGGCTGGCCGATGCGGCTGAACCAGGGAATCCTGGTGACCACCTCGCCCAGCCGGCGGATCGCGGTCAGCGCGGCGAGCTGGTCGTCGTCCAGGCCATCATAGTCGTCGTCTTCGTCGTCCATGGGAGTTCCTCCGCGCCCTGTTTTAGGGGGCCGGGACGATCAGGTCGAGCCCGGATGCTGATGCCCCGAAAAAGCGTAAGCCCGGCCAAGATAAAATTCCTGACCGGGCTCTGCGCTGTTACGCATGGTACCAGGAGGGGGGTCCGGTACCGGCAACGTCAGATGCAGAACACCAAGGGAGGGGATGTGATACTGCACCGCAAAGGACGTCGCTGGGCATGTATTTGGTTGTGCCGTCACAAAATTTCAACACTGATTTTGCCTATTTTTGCATCACAGATATGCGTTTCATTTCGCATTTTATGATCAAGGCCTTAGCTGTTGCCCATCAAATGGACGGGGTCTGCACATAAACCGGGCGCAAAACGACGTACAGTCACGGATGACGCGAATCAGTGAATAAAAACCGGTTTTTTCAGCGGGCTATTTTTCGCCGGCTAGTTTTTCGTCGGGGGTCCCCCGCGTTTGGGACGCGGGTCCTTCCAGGTCCAGAGCGACTTGTCGAGGGTGAGGTTGGTCTGCAGGTCGTCGAGGGTGACGATGGTTGTTTGCCCCCGTTCGTCGAGCACCTGCCATTCGGTCAGCTTCAGCGGGTTGCGCGAGAACGTCAGCAGCATGCGACCTTCGTCACGCTTCTTGGGGTCGGTGATCGCCACATTGATCCATTGGGCGTTACGCTTGATGCCCACCACCTCTACGTCCTCGCCGAACATGAAGTCGCTGCGCACCAGCGGCCGCAACGGCGTGTCGTTGATCGGCCAGCGGGTGACCTGCTTCAGGTCGTAGTCGATCAGGGTGATGACCGTTCCGTCACTCACCACCAGGATCGGCGTCGGCGGCGTGTATTCGAAGCGCAGTTTCCCGGGCTTCTGCAGCGACATGGTGCCGGCGCTCACCTGCCGGTTGGGCGCGATCTGCTGGAACTGGGCGCGGAGCGAGGTGATGCTCTTCAGGTAGGACTGGACCGCCGCCAGATCCTGCGCCTCGGTGGTGGCGAGCGTCTCGACGCCTTGCTTCGGAACGGCGCCCGCCGGAGCGGCGGATACCAGCAAGGCGGCGGCAAATGCGGATGCGAGAATGCGGTTCATGGGCGCACCCTAGCCGCTGGAACCTGACTTTTCCATGAATGAAGCGTGGTAGACCATGAATGATGCGCCGGGGCAGGAAGATCGGGGCGCGTCTCGATAGAGGGGGCCCGACCGAGACGCGCTCCACGTCGCTGGCCGAGTCGGTTCGGTGTCCGGCGACTGGAAATTATTGAACACCTGCCGCGCCGCGACCGCAAACGCGCAGCCGGAGTACTCCCAAAGGAGATCAAGGCGCAGTCTGCTCGACGGACACCGCCACCTTGCGGCATTCGCAGTTGCTCGAGGTGGTCATGAACGCGATGTCGGCGGCGTCCCGCCCGCAACCGGACGATGCCCCCGATGGACGCAAGCACCCGGGTCGCCGACTGGAAGCCGTAGTCGAACTCTGCGCGCACCCGGAGTAGCATTCTCTCACCTCTGCGTTGGAAACAGCGATAAAGAGTCGGGGGCGGCAAAGTTCCACCCGATGGTCAGGGATGTATATTTGCTGAGCGCCGTCGCTCAGGCGCTGTGGTCGCCCACCAGCACCTCGCGCTTGCCGACATGGTTGGCGGCGCTGATGACGCCCTCTTTTTCCATGCGCTCGATGATGCGCGCGGCGCGGTTGTAGCCGATCTGCAGGTGGCGCTGGACGAAGCTGGTCGATGCCTTGCCCTCGCGCGCTACCAGCGCCACGGCCTGGTCGTAGAGCTGTTCCTCGCTGCCGCCCTCGCCATCGCCGCCAGCCATGTCGAGGATGGTGTCGAAGCCGCCTTCCGGCTCCTCGGTGACGCTGGACATGTATTCGGGCGCGGCCTGCGCCTTCAGAAAGCGCACGACGTCCTCGACCTCGCTGTCGGTGACGAACGGGCCATGCACGCGGGTGACCTTGCCGCCCGCCGCCATGTAGAGCATGTCGCCGCGTCCCAGCAGCTGCTCGGCGCCCTGCTCGCCCAGGATAGTGCGGCTGTCGATCTTCGAGGTGACCTGGAAGGAGATGCGGGTCGGGAAGTTCGCCTTGATGGTGCCGGTGATGACGTCGACCGACGGGCGCTGGGTGGCCATGATCAGATGCAGGCCGGCGGCGCGGGCCATCTGCGCCAGGCGCTGGATCGAGCCTTCCACGTCCTTGCCGGCCACCATCATCAGGTCGGCCATCTCGTCGACGATGATGACGATCAGCGGCAGCGGCTTCATGTCCAACGGCTGCTCCTCGTAGATCGGGCGGCCGCTCGCCGGGTCGAACCCGGTCTGCACGGTGCGCTTGAGCATCTCGCCCTTCTTCTCCGCCTCGGCGATGCGCTCGTTGTAGGCGGCCAGGTTGCGCACGCCCAGCTTGGACATCAGCTTGTAGCGGTCCTCCATCTCGCGGACCGCCCATTTCAGCGCGACCACCGCCTTGCGCGGATCGGTCACCACCGGCGTCAGCAGATGCGGGATGTCGTCATAGACAGACAGCTCCAGCATCTTGGGGTCGATCATGATGAAGCGGCAGTCCTGCGGCGGCAGCTTGTACAGCAGTGACAGGATCATGGTGTTGATGGCGACCGACTTTCCCGAGCCTGTGGTGCCGGCGATCAGCAGGTGCGGCATGGCGGCGAGATCCGCGACGACCGGCGTGCCGCCGATGTCCTTGCCCAGTGCCAGCGGCAGCCTGGTCTTGGTCTTCTCGTAGGAGACGTCGCCCAGCAGCTCGCGCAGCAGCACGGTCTCGCGGCCTACATTCGGCAGCTCGATGCCGATGGCGTTTCGGCCGGGCACCACCGCCACGCGGGCCGAGACGGCGCTCATCGAGCGGGCGATGTCGTCTGCGAGGCCGATGACGCGCGATGACTTGGTGCCCGGCGCCGGCTCCAGCTCGTAGAGCGTCACCACCGGACCGGGACGGACCTGGGTAATGCGGCCCTGCACGCCGAAATCGTCGAGCACGGATTCGAGCAGCCGGGCGTTCTGCTCCAGCCCTTCCTCGTTGATCCGGCTGGTCTTCTGCGAGGGCTCGGGCTCCTCCAGCAGCGACAGGTGCGGCAGGGCGAATGCCGACGGATCGGCTTCGAATTCCAGCGCCTGCTGTTTTTCGTCGGCGGCGCGCTTGCCTTCCTTGACCTTTTTCGGTTCACGGGAGATCAGCGACTTCTTTTCCTTGGGCGGCGTCTCCAGCGCGGGCTCCGACGAGCGCGCGGCGGGGCCGCCCAGCACCGGGGCGATCCGCTCGCGCTTCTCGCGCTTCTCGCGCGGCTCGATCGGCCGGCGCAGCACCAGTGGATCGTCTTCCTCCCGCGCGCCGCGCAGGCCCATGAGATAGCCGATCGGCCAGTACAGCACGCGGCCCACCGTGCGCCAGTGGCGGATGCTGAAACCCATGGCGGGCAGCAGCAGCATCATCGCCGCCGCACCCAGTACCAGACCGGGAAGCTGGGCCGGCAGCAACGGGGACAGATAGGGATGCAGCGCCTTGTCGTACAGCAGCAGGCCCAGGATGCCGCCAGGCCCGGCGCCACCCTGGACAGGCCATTCCAGGTCCGGCGCGATCGCCTTGGCGGCGAACGCGGCCAGCGCCACGCACAACGGCAGCAGCGCCAGGTAGAACCAGATGGAACGCAGCCCCTGGTGGGTCATGATCCGCCAGCCCCAGCCCAGCATGGCGAGTGGGAACACGTAGCCGGCGATGCCGACCCACTGGAACAGGATGTTGGCGATCCACGCGCCAGGTGTGCCCAGCCAATTGGTGGTCATCACCGCCTGGGCGGGGATGCTGGTGTCGGAGCTGGGGTCGGCGATGTCGTAGCTGAACAGGGCGGCGGCGAAGGCGATGGCCAATGCGATCACCAGCAGGCCGCCCAGTTCGATCAGCCGGCGCCGGATAAACGTGACAAATCCGGCGGGCAGGAAGGATCGCTTTGCCGTCGCTGTGCTGGTCGACGCCATCAGCGTGCGTCCACCGTCTCAAGCGTGTCGCGGATGCTGTGCAAGGCCAGTTCCGTAACCTCCAGCGAGTTCACCAGCGCGACCCTGATATAGGCCGCTCCGGGATTATAGCCTGAACCGTCGGGCCGCGCCAAATACGCTCCGGGCAGCACGCGTACGCCGGCTCTGCTCCACAGGGTCTTCGCCGCCGACTCGCCGTCGCCCACGTCGAGCCAGAGATAGAAGCCGCCGCCCGGCCGGTAGGCGCCGAAGCGCCCCTGCAAAATGGTGTCTGCGGCGTCGAACTTGGCGCGGTAGAGCACCCGGTTCCCGTCCACATGGGCTTCGTCGTTCCAGGCGGCGGCCGCGGCCGCATAGACCGGCAGCGGAGACGGCGCGCCGCCATAGGAGCGCAGCTCGCGGTAGGCGGCGATCAGATGCGGATCGCCGGCGACGAAGCCGGACCGCAGGCCCGGCACGTTCGAGCGCTTCGAAAGCGACTGGAAGCTGAGGACGTTGGCATAGGGATCGGCCGGATCGCCCAAGCCCCGCCGCGCCATGTCGCGGCACGCCTCCAGCGCGCCGACGGGCGGCTGATCGGTGTAGATTTCGCCGTAGCACTCGTCGACCACCAGGGTGATGTCGTGGCGCCGGCACAGGCCGATCAGCGTGTCGAAATAGTCCTGGCTGGCGACGGTGCCCTGCGGATTGGCCGGCGTGCACAGATAGACCAGCGCGGCGCGGGCGAGCTCGTCCTCGCCCAGCGAGGCGAAGTCGGGCAGGAAGCCGGTCTCGGCGGTGGCCGGCAGGTAGACCGGCTCGGCGCCCGCCGACAGCGCCGCGGCGGCGTAGCACTGGTAGAACGGGTTGGGCATCAGCACCGTCGGCTGCCGGCCGGCCTTGCGCGGCGGCACGGCGACGAAAGCGATCGAGAACAGGCCCTCGCGGGTACCGGCCACCGGCAGCACATGCAGGTCAGGATCGATTCCGGTCAGGCTGTAGCGCCGCTCCAGCCAGCCCGCCACCGCCTGCTGCCACGCGGGCGTGCCCTGGATCGGCGGGTATTTGGCATAGTCGGCGCTGTTGGCCTCCAGCACCTCGTTGATAAATGGGGGCATCGGATGGCGCGGTTCGCCGATTGTCAAATCGAGCGGATCGTTGCGCCCGGCCGGCACGCCGTTCAGCAGCGCGCGGAGCTGCGTCCAGGTGTGGGCGGGCAGATTGGCGAAGACAGGGTTGAGCAAGCGGCGCACCGGAACAAAAGCAAAACGCGACGTACTGTACCGGTCGCCGGGAATCCCGACAAGAGTCGCCCGGAAAAATCGCGTCCGGCGGGCGGGAATTGACGCGCGTCAAACTCGACAGGAAGCTGATATTGGTCTAATCTAACCGCTTAGGTTTATGAGAGCATCCATGCCGACGATTTTGCGGGTCGATGGTCTTCGCGTCGTGATCTATCCCAACGATCACATGCCTGAGCATGTCCACGTGATCGGAGGCGGCGGCGAGGCGTTGTTCAACTTGCACTGTCCCGATGGCCCGCCCGTGCTGCGCGAGAACTACGGCTTCAGCCGGGCGGAAGTGGCATGGATCGCCGCGGAGCTGCTGCCGCATGTCGGCCGGCTCTGCGAGGAGTGGAGCAGGATACATGGCTGATCAGGACGAGTTTGATGAAGCAACAACGCGTGGGGCGCGCCGCGCGGCTGATGGTCCCATTGCGGTGACCGCCCGCTACGATCGGGGGCGCGGCCGCATCATCGTCGGCTTGAATACGGGGCTGGAGCTGGCGTTCCCGCCTCATATGGCCGAAGGGCTGGAGGGCGCCACCCCGTCGGCGCTGGCCCACATTGAGATCACGCCGTCGGGTCTTGGCCTGCACTGGCCTGCGCTTGACGCCGACCTCTACGTACCCGGCCTGCTGGTCGGCGTATTCGGTTCCCGGCGCTGGATGGCGTCGCGGCTGGGCGCCCTCGGCGGCCGTGTCCGCAGCGCCGCCAAGGCGGCTGCCTCTCGCGAGAACGGGAAGCGCGGCGGCCGGCCGCGCAAGTCGGCGGCCGCCGGCTGAACCCTTACCGCCCGCTGACGTCCTCTTCCGGGGTCGCGCCGATGCTGTGGAGCGACAGGTCGGCGCCGCGATATTCCTGCTCCTGGGTCAGCCGGATGCCCAGCGTGACCCGCAACACGCCGTAGATCGCCAAGCCGCCGGCGAAGGCGAGGCCCGCGCCGATCAGGCTGCCGACCAGCTGGCTCATGAAGGTCACGCCGCCCAGGCCGCCCAGCGACGCCTGGCCGAAGATGCCGCAGGCGATGCCGCCCCACAGGCCGCACAGGCCGTGCAGCGGCCAGACGCCCAGCACGTCGTCGATCTTCCACTTGTTCTGGCACCAGGTGAAGGCATAGACGAACAGGCCGCCCGCCACCGCGCCCACCGCCAGCGAGCCGATCGGATGCATGACGTTCGAGCCGGCGCAGACCGCGACAAGGCCGGCCAGCGCGCCGTTGTGGGTGAACCCCGGATCGTTCCGCCCCGCCACCCACGCGGCGATAATACCGCCGGCCATGGCCATCAGCGAGTTGATGGCGACCAGGCCGTTGATAGCGGCGACGCTCTGGGCGCTCATGACGTTGAAGCCGAACCAGCCGATGCACAGCAGCCACGAGCCGAGCGCCAGGAACGGGATGTTGGAGGGCGGAATGCCGACGACGGCGCCGTCCTTGCGGTAGCGGTTGAGCCGCGCGCCCAGCATCAGCACGGCGCCCAGCGCCAGCCAGCCGCCGAAGGCATGAACCACGATGGAGCCGGCGAAGTCGTTGAACTTCGCGCCGAACTGGGCGGCCAGGAAGTCCTGGAAGCCGTAATTGTTGTTCCACGCCATGCCCTCGAAGAACGGATAGGCCAGGCCGACGATGACCGCGGTGGCGATGAGCTGGGGCGTGAACCGGGCGCGCTCTGCGATGCCGCCCGAGATGATGGCGGGGATGGCGGCGGCGAAGGTCAGCAGGAAGAAGAACTTCACCAGGTCGAAGCCGCTGCCTGCGAACGGACTGCCCTCGGCCGCGCCGGTGATGATGTCGGCGCCCTGCAGGAAATGCACGCCGTAGGCGATGCCGTAGCCGACGAAAAAATAGGCAATGGTCGATACCGCGAAATCGACCAGGATCTTCATCAGGGCGTTGACCTGATTTTTCTTCCGCACCGTGCCGACTTCGAGGAACGCGAAGCCCGCATGCATGGCGAACACCAGGATCGCCCCCATGAGCACGAAGAAGACGTCAGCGGTCCGATCGGACGCTTCCATTTAACTCTCTCCCTTTTCCCACTCCCGGCGGTCAATCCGTAGGCATGGCGACCGCATTGACGGCAACATAGAACCAAGAACCGTGCCAAGCCGGACGGTTCAGGTGAAACTACATGTTTCCCAATGGGTTGCGGTTTTACAGCGGGGACCGTGCCGCGACGCAGGCCGGCGGCCTGCTTAAAAAACGGGCCGGGCCCGCCCAGAACGATGAAGTTCTGGGCAGGCCCGGTGGAGAGACCGGCTTGGGAGAAGCCGGGGGAGAGAGGGTTTGGGCGGGTGACGGTAGGCCGCCGCCCGCCCGCAGTCTTACTGGATCGACTCGCCGTGGAGGCTGATGTCGAGACCTTCGACCTCCTGCTCCTTGGTGACGCGCAGACCCATGACCATGTCGATGACCTTGAGGAGAATGAAGGTAACCACCCCGCACCACACGACCGTGGCGCCGATACCTTCGATCTGCTTGATCACCTGGCCCATGCTGCCAGCGGTGCCACCGATTGCCTCGACGGCGAACACACCGGTCAGCACCGCGCCGACGATGCCGCCAACGCCGTGGACACCCCAGACGTCCAGGCTGTCGTCGTAGCCCAGCGCCTTCTTCAGGGAGGTGGCGGCGAAGAAGCAGATGACGCCGGCGGCGATGCCGATGCACAGGGCGCCCATCGGGTCGACGAAGCCGGCAGCCGGGGTGATGGCGACGAGGCCACCGACCGCGCCGGAGATGATGCCAAGCACGCTCGGCTTCTTGTGGACGATCCACTCGACCACCATCCAGCTGATCGCTGCGGCGGCCGCGGCGATCTGGGTGACGAGCATGGCCATGCCGGCGCGGAAATCGGCGGCGACGGCCGAACCCGCGTTGAACCCGAACCAGCCGACCCACAGCATGGCCGCGCCGATCAGGGCGAAGGTCAGGTTGTAGGGCGCCATGTTCTCCTGGCGGTAGCCGTGACGCCTGCCGAGGACGATACAGGCCACGAGGCCGGCGATGCCCGCGTTGATATGAACGACGGTGCCGCCCGCGTAGTCGAGGACGCCCTCACCGGCCAGGAAGCCGCCGCCCCAGACCCAATGACAGACCGGCGCGTAGACCAGCAGGCTCCACAGCACCATGAAGACCAGCATCGACGAGAACTTCATGCGGTCGGCGAACGCACCGACAATCAGCGCCGGGGTGATGATGGCGAAGGTCATCTGGAAGGTGATGAACACGCTCTCTGGAACGGCGTAGGACAGCGAGTCCAGGGTCAGGTGACCGAGGAATGCCTTGCCGAGGCCGCCCCAATAGGCATTGAGGCCGCCGCCGTCGCCGAAGGCGATGGAGTAGCCGGCGACCATCCAGACGATCGACATAACGCAGCAGAGGGCGAAGCTCTGCATGGCTGTGGCGAGGATGTTCTTCTTGCGCACCATGCCCGCGTAGAACAGCGCCAGGCCGGGGATCGTCATCAACAGGACCAGGGCAGTCGAGGTCAGCATCCAGGCCGTGTCGCCGGAATTCAGGGTCGGCGGCGGGGCGTCCTGGGCGAAGGCCGGCGCGGCGGCCAGGCCAAGGGCGGCGATCGCCGAACCCGCGGCCAGAAGGGTTTGTTTCATCTTCATAGGATTAGTTCTCCCTAATCTTGTTAGACAGCGGTTTCGCCGGTTTCGCCGGTCCGGATGCGGGCGGCGTATTCGACCGGGACGACGAACAGTTTGCCGTCACCGATATTTCCGGTCTTGGCGGCGGCCATGATGGCCTCGATCACCGCTTCGGTTTTTTCCGCGGGAACGACGAGTTCGAGCTTCAGCTTCGGCAGGAAGCTGACGTCGTACTCGGCGCCGCGGTAGATTTCGGTGTGGCCCTTCTGCCGACCGAACCCCTTGACCTCGCTGACGGTCATCCCCGCCACGTCGAGTTCAGTGAGTGCCTCGCGCACCTCCTGCAGCTTCGACGGTTTGATGATCGCAATGATCAATTTCATGGGATCGTCCTTTGCCTCGTGGATCCAATTTTCTTGGGAAAGGAGTGCCGTGACGCCGGAGCGCTCGTCTCCCTTCTAACTCCGTAGAGTCAAGAACCGTGCCAAACTTGAAATTTATCGGTAAGCCATTGACCTTTCATGCATTTGCCGCCAACGAGCGGATAACGCGGTGCAGCATGCAGAACATTTGCAATGAACATTAAATGTGCAATTGAGACAGTATGGCTATAATTTGATCAAAATCGCTCCGGTCATATGGGGTGGACAACGTATTGCCTCGCCGTCCATGGTTTGCCCCATGACCTCGAACCCCGCGTCCATGCCCACATGTCCGCGCACCGACGTGCTGATCGTCGGCGGCGGCCTCGCGGGCCTCAGCCTCGCCGTCGCGCTCGGCCGCGCCGGCATCGACGTCACCGTGGCCGAGCGCGCCAGCATGGACAGCACGGTCGATCCGGGCTTCGACGGCCGGGTGACCGCCATCGCCTACGCGTCGTGGCGCCTGCTCGAGGCGATCGGCGCCTGGCGGCACATGGAGGCTCATGCGCAGCCAATCCTCGACATCAGGGTGACCGACGGGGCAGCGCCGGTGTTCCTCAACTTCGACCATCGGGCGCTCGGCAACGAGCC
Organism: Rhizobium sp. Q54; assembly: GCA_945907245.1. GTDB lineage: Bacteria > Pseudomonadota > Alphaproteobacteria > SMXS01 > SMXS01 > RI-34. The sequence continues at coordinate 25,979 of CAMDTB010000018.1, read as the reverse complement.
GTTCGGCTACATGGTGGAGAACCGGCACATCAGGCTCGGGCTCCTGCGGTCAATACAGGACCTGGGCAGCGTACGTCTGCAATATCCGGCGACGGTCGATGGCATGGAGGCGCACCCCGGCGGCGTCACCGCCCGGGTCGGCGGTCACGGCGCGTTGCGCGGATCGCTGGTGGTGGCGGCCGACGGCCGCAAATCGCCGCTACGCGACGCGGCGGGCATCCGGGTCTTGGGGCACGGCTATCCGGAAACCGGCATCGTCACCACCATCGAGCATGAGAAGGATCATCAGGGCATCGCCCATGAGCGCTTCCTGCCCGCCGGTCCCTTCGCCGTGCTGCCGATCACCGGCAAGCGCTCGTCGCTGGTCTGGAGCGAGAAGCACCACGTGGCCAGGGCCATGCTGGCGCTCGACGACGACTCGTTCAACGCGGAGATATCGAAGCGCATCGAGGGTTTCCTGGGCACGGTGCGCGCCGTCGGCCCGCGCTTCTCCTATCCCTATGCGGTGCATGTGGCCCAGCGATTCAGCGCCGACCGGCTGGCGCTGGTGGGCGACGCGGCCCATGGCATGCATCCCATCGCGGGCCAGGGCCTCAATCTTGGCTGGCGCGACGTGGCGGCGCTGGCAGAGCTGCTGGTGGACACCGCGCGACTGGGCCTCGACATGGGCTCGCCGCTGGTGCTGGAGCGCTATGATCGCTGGCGCCGCATCGACACCCTGACGCTGACCGCCGCAACCGATAGCCTCAACACGTTGTTTACCAACGATGTCGCGCCGGTGCGGCTGCTCCGCGACGCGGGCCTGGCCGTGGTCAACCGGATCGATCCGCTGAAGCGCTTCTTCATGCAGCACGCCCGAGGTACCGTCGGCACCCTGCCGCGCCTGCTGAAGGGCGAGGCACTTTAGGCCGGGACGCTACCGGGGGGTGGCAAGCGAATGAATGCGTTGAGGGATATTGTGATCGCTTTGTCTTGGGCGATCGTCTTTGCGGCTCTGCCGATCTACATCGTCTGGCAGATCATCCGGGACTGGCGCAGGCGGAGCTATTTTATGGTGGCGTTCGGCGCCCTCTGTCTCGCGGGTCTGTTGTGCGTGCCGATCAAGACCCATGCCGTGAAGCTGGACATGCCCGTGCAGAGATCGGACTGAAGCACGGGACGACGTTCTAAAAAAAAGCCGCTCAGCAATGCCTGAGCGGCCAAGTCTGGGGGAGTCATCAGACCGGCCAAGGGAGGGATAATGCCAGTCTGACAATGCGGACTATACCGCAGGGAATCTTAACCTCGGATTAACGGCGTTCAGATTTCGGTTTCCTACTTGAACAGCTTGGCCGCCGCGGACTGGCTGGATTCCTTGGAATCCATCAGTTTTCTGGTGCGCACGATCTCGGCCTCCAGCAGCGCGACGCGCTCCTTCAGTTCATAAAGCGACAGATTGTCGAGCACTTCCCGGGCGAGATCGGCGGCGCCGGCCGGCCGCGGGCGGGGCAGGTCATCCAAATCCACCTTGTCCTCCTGTTGGTCATTGGTAAGGTGCCGCAAGCTTACTCGAAAACGGGGACTACCAGAATGTCCGACCTGCCCACGATCGCGCCCGCCATCGTCGTCACCAAGTTCGGCGGCCCGGAGAACATGGCGCTGCAGGATGTGCCGGTGCCCGCGCCCCAGCCGGGCGAGATCCTCATCCGGGTGCGCGCCGCCGGGATCAACCGCGCCGACGCCGCCCAGCGCGAAGGGCTCTATCCGCCGCCCAAGGGCTCGTCCGAGATCATGGGCCTGGAATGCGCGGGCGAGGTGGCGGCCCTGGGTGACGGCGTCACCGGCTTCAAGGTCGGCGACAGGGTGTGCGCGCTGCTGGCCGGCGGCGGCTACGCCACCTATTGCGCGGTGCCCGCCGTCCAGGCGCTGCCGCTGCCGAAGGGTTTCAGCTTCGAGCAGGGCGCGGCCATCATGGAGACGTTCTGCACCGTCTGGACCAACGTGTTCGAGCGCGGCCGCCTGCAGAAGGGCGAGCGCCTGCTGGTGCATGGCGGTTCGTCGGGCATCGGCACCGCCGCCGTGGCGTTGGCCGCGGCGCTGGGCGCCGAGGTCTACGCCACCGCCGGCACCCCCGAGAAGTGCCAAGCCTGCGTCGACCTGGGCGCGAAACGCGCCATCAACTACAAGACCGAAGACTACGTCGAGGTGATCAAGGCCGAGACCGGTGACGGCGTCGATGTGGTGCTGGACATGGTGGGCGGCGACTACCTGACCCGCGACCTGTCTATCATGCGGCTCGAGGGCAGGCATGTCAGCATCGCCACCCTGGGCGGCAACACGGCCCAGATCCCGATCTTCACCATGATGCTGAAGCGGCTGACGATCACCGGCTCGACGCTTCGCGCCCGCACGCCCGAGCAGAAGGGCGCCGTGGTCCGCGGCGTCCACCAGACCGTCTGGCCGCTGTTCGAGAGCGGGCGGATCGCCCCCGTGATCGATTCGGTGCTGCCGCTGGCCCAGGCGGCGGATGCCCAGCGCCGGATCGAATCCAGTGTGCACATCGGCAAGATCATCCTCAGGGTCGACTAGAGCAGCGTGCGGTCTCTCCAATGGGACAGGCTGCATCAGTGTGGTCTCGATCGACTTTCCACTATCCGGCGAGTGCGCCGGAATGCGGGATGATCCAGACAAAATCTTTCTTTCGCTCGGGCCTCAGCCTATATAGGGGCGAACATCCGAGCATTGACTTCCCGTCGGCGCCGATGCGGCGCACAGGAGACTATTGATGAACCTACCGTTGATGCCCAAGGCAACCGCTGTCTGGCTCGTCGACAACACCAAGCTGACCTTCCGTCAGATCGGCGATTTCTGCGGTCTGCATGAACTGGAAGTGCAGGGGATCGCCGATGGCGAGGTGGCGCAGAACATCGTCGGCCTCGATCCCGTCAGCAACAGCCAGCTGACCCGCGAGGAGATCCTCCGCTGCGAGGGCGATCCGGCCGAACGCCTGAAGCTGAACCAGCCGGTGATTCCGGAAGCCAAGAAGCGCAAGGGTCCGCGCTACACGCCCGTGTCGAAGCGGCAGGATCGGCCCGACGCCATCGCCTGGCTGGTGCGCTATCATCCGGAACTGACCGACGCGCAGGTCGGCAAGCTGATCGGCACCACCAAGCCGACGATCGCCTCGATCCGAAACCGCAGCCACTGGAACATGACCAACCTGAAGCCCACCGACCCGGTGACCCTGGGCCTGTGCAGCCAGGTGGAACTGGACGACGCGCTCCGCATCGCCACCGCGCGGATGGAGAAGCTGCGGCCGCCCCAGACCGACGCCCCCGCCGATATGGGCGAGCAGCCCTACATCGACCTGGGCAAGATGCCCCAGCCCGATATCACGTTCGACTGAGCGAAAGGGAGCGGCTGCGGCCTATACCGTCCACGCGCGACGCCCGGCGGCCCTCGGACCGCCGGGGCGCGCCGCGGGCGCTAGTCCTGCAGCCGCGTGATCTCTTCCTTTATTCGGAGCTTTTCCCGTTTGAGGGAGGTGAGCCGGACTTGATCCGGCGAGGGGCGATGCATTTCGCCGCTGATTTCGTCTTCGAGACGATGATGCTTGGTTTCGAGTGCCGAGAGATGCGCCTCACTGGTCATCAATATCTCCTTCTTCAGACTTAACCCGTATATTACATCACGGCTACGGCGGCCGAGTCACGGAAGAACGACTCTAATCTAGGTTGCAAAGCGGAGGCCGGTATCTCCATCCCTGCGGAAAAATCCAGTCGAAACAGGCTGATCGTCGGCATCTCCGGCGCGTCGGGCGTGATCTATGGCGTCACCCTGTTGCGGGCCCTGAAGGCGTCCGGCATCGAAAGTCACCTGGTGGTTTCGAAGGCCGCCGAGTTGACGCTGGGCTACGAGACCGACATGAAGCCGGCCGAGGTCAGGGCGCTGGCCGACCATTATTATCCGGCCGCCGACGTTGGCGCGGCCATCGCATCCGGCTCGTTCCGGGGCCTCGGCATGGCCATCGCGCCCTGCTCGGTGCGCTCCATGTCGGAGATCGCGACCGGCGTCACCACCACGCTGCTCACCCGCGCCGCCGACGTCACCCTCAAGGAGCGCCGCCGGCTGGTGCTGATGCTGCGCGAGTCGCCGCTGCATCTGGGCCATCTCCGCACCATGGCGGCGCTGACCGAGATGGGCGCCATCATCGCGCCGCCGCTGCCCGCCTTCTACCCGCGCCCGGAAACCGTGCAGCAGATCGTCGATCATTCGGTCGGCCGGCTGCTCGATCTTTTCGGCATCGACAACGAACTGGCCTTTCGCTGGCGGGAAAGCTAAACCCTTAACTAACCTCGTCATTCCCGCGCGCAGGCACCCAGATGGGGAAAGGAACGAGGCTTTTTGTGCGCCTCGATAACGACATAACTTCAACCTCGGGACCGGGCCGGCGCCCTACGAAGAGCTGGGTCCCCCAGTGCGCGGGGATGGCGGGCCTGGGTGGGGGTTTAGTGCATTGACGAGCGGCATCGCCGCTTCCAGAAACGCCGAAACATCCGCATCAAGATAAGCCGCATAGAGCCCCAGATTGGCCAAGGCCGCAGACGCGTTGGCCGCCCCCGCCTTGCCCAGTGCCTCGAGCGTGTCCTGCTCGAGCTTTTCCGCCGCCAGTTCGGCTTTCTTGACCGCGTCGCGGACCGCTGCGTCTTTCGGCAGCGTCCGGCGCATCTCGCGCAACGGCCGGATATAGGACTGGACCGGCGTGGCCGCCTCCAGCGCCTGCTCGAGCGCCTCCGGAGTCAGCGCCCGGCCGATCCACAGGCAATAGAGTACCAGGTTCACGTCGGCGCCGAAACGATCCTGCAAATCCAGGCACGCTGACTCGACGCCGGGCGCGCCGTAGATCCGCAGGGAAAAATTCCAGAATGCGCCGGCAGGGGACATATGCGACCGAAAGGCTCACGGATTTCGCGGTACACTGTTATCATACGCGCGGGAACCTTTCTTACTCCACGGAACGATGATCGATCGAGCGGCGCTGGAAGCCAAACTGGCCCAGTTGGAGATTGAACACAGCGATCTGGACGCTTCGATCTTGGCCCTGCAGACGCAGGCGCATGTGGATCAGATTCGCGTCCAGCGGCTGAAGAAGCGCAAACTGGCCCTGAAGGACCAGATCGCGCAGGTGCGCAGCCAGCTCACTCCCGACATCATCGCCTGACGGTGCGCCGCCACCACAAGGCAATGCCCCAACCCTGCGCTTGCTCCCGGCGGATTCCCGCCTATAATCGGGCGCTTTTCCGGTGGAAGGCAACGTAATGGCGGACACGCCGCTGGTCGGGATCATCATGGGGAGCCAGTCCGACTGGACCACCATGAAACATGCCGCCGATATCCTGGACGAACTCGGCATCGCCTACGAGGCCCGCATCGTCTCGGCGCACCGCACGCCCGACCGCATGATGGAATATGCCAAGACGGCGCGTGTCCGCGGGCTGAAGGCGATCATTGCCGGCGCCGGCGGCGCCGCCCATCTTCCCGGCATGACCGCGTCGATGACCATCCTTCCCGTGTTCGGCGTGCCCGTCGAATCGAAGGCGCTCAAGGGGCAGGACAGCCTGCTGTCGATCGTCCAGATGCCCGGCGGCATACCGGTCGGCACCCTCGCCATCGGCGTAGCGGGCGCCAAGAACGCCGGATTGCTCGCGGCCCGCGTCGTCGCGCTGATGGACGAGAAGGTCGCCGCCCGGCTCGAGGCCTGGCACCGCGCCCTGACCGACTCCGTCGCCGCCGAACCCGTCGACGAGGCATAGCAAGCCCCATGCGCATCGCACCAGGCGGGACGATCGGCATCCTTGGGGGTGGTCAGCTGGGCCGCATGCTGGCGCAGGCGGCGAAGAAGCTCGGCTACCGGACCGTCATCTTCACGCCCGAGGAGGACAGCCCCGCCTCGCAGGTCGCCGACGAGACCATCATCGCGCCCTACAAGCGCGAGGAGGCGCTGAAGGCGTTCGCCGACAAGGTCGATGTGATGACCTACGAGTTCGAGAACATCCCGCAGCAGACCGTGCTGTTCGCCAGCAAGGACAAGCCGGTGCAGCCGTCGCTGCTGGCCCTGAAGACGTCGCAGAACCGGCTCGACGAGAAGACCTACCTGAACCGCATCGGCGTGCCGACCACGCCGTTCGCCGCCGTCCAGCTGCTCGACGACCTGGTCGGCGAAGCGCCGCTGCTGGGTTTTCCCTGCGTGCTGAAAACCCAGCGCGGCGGCTATGACGGCAAGGGCCAGGTGCTGATCCGCGAGCGGCGGGACATGGGCAAGGCCTACGCCCAGATGCTCGGGCAGTCGTGCATCATCGAGGCGTTCGTCGAGTTCACCCGCGAGTTGTCCATCGTCTGCGTGCGCGGCCAGTCCGGCGCCATCCAGTTCTACCCGGTGGCCGAGAACGAGCACCGCAATCACATCCTGTATCGCACCACGGCGCCGGCGCTGATCTCCGAGCGGCTGGAGCAGCGCGCCCAGACCATCGCCACCAAGATCGCCGAGGGCCTGGACTATATCGGCGTGCTGACCGTGGAGCTGTTCGAGACCGTCGACGGCGGCCTGCTGGTCAACGAGACGGCGCCGCGGGTGCACAATTCCGGCCACTGGACCATCGAAGGCGCGAAAACCACCCAGTTCGAGAACCACATCCGCGCCATCTGCGGCCTGCCGCTGGGTCCCACCACCCAGACCCACCGCGCGGTGATGACCAACCTGATCGGCGACGACGTCGACAAGGTGGCCGAGTGGCAGGCGATGCCCAGCACCCATGTCCACCTCTACGGCAAGGCGGAAGCACGCCCCGGGCGCAAGATGGGCCACGTCACCCAGATCTTTCCGCTGGACGACTGACGCCCAGGTTTCCTGAGCCGCGAGGCCAACGGCACCGGACGCTCGACCGTTGGCGCATAAATCCACCTTGCTCTAACATGCGACCAAACGGCCTCGTTGGGGTCGGATCGGCGCCGGCAACGGACCCTACCGACAGAGTGGAGAGATGAATGGCCCTGCAAGATCACGGTCTCGCGCCCAAGCCCTCCTATGTGCCCGACGACCGGGTCGTCGACATCGACATGTACAACCCGGCGAACGTTTCGGCGGACTTCCATGTCGCGTGGAAGACCATCCAGGACGAGGCCCGGTACAATGTCATGTGGACCCTGCGCAACGGCGGCCATTGGATCGCGCTGCGCGGCGACTCCCTGACCGCGGCGCTCAACGACTACGAGACATTTTCCAACCGGATCATCCTGGTGCCCCGTTCGATCGGCGAGCTGCACAACATGCTGCCCACCACGCTCGATCCGCCCGAGCACCGTGCCTACCGGAATGTGATCAACCCCGGCTTCGTGCCAAGCCGGATGCGCAGCCTGGAAGCGACGATACGGTCGATCTCGGTCGAGTTGATCGAGGCGGTGCGCATGTCCGGCTCATGCGATCTCATTACCGCCTATGCCGAGCAGTTCCCGGTGCGCGTTTTCCTCGCCATGGTCGACCTGCCCCTCACCGATGCGAAAAAGCTGAAGCGCCTGTCGGACCAGCTCGTGCGCCCGGACGGGTCGATGACCTATGAGGAAATACGGCAGGCGTTCAGCGACTACGCCGGACCCTATGTCGAGGCGCGCCGGGCCAACCCCGGCGACGACTTCTTCAGCGAAATCGTCAATGCCAAGGTCGGAGGCCGCGCGCTGACCTTCGATGAATGCATCAATTTCATCACCCAGATCCTGATCGCCGGCCTCGACACCGTCGTCAATTTCATGGGCTACCTGTTCCTGTACCTGGCGCGCAACCCGCAGGACCGGCGGCGGCTCGCCGCGGACCATTCCCTGATCCCCGCGGCCGTCGAGGAACTGGTGCGGCGCTATGGGCTGGTCACCATCGGCCGGCTGGTCACGCGTGACGTCGACTTTCACGGCGCCGCCCTGAAGAAGGACGACATGATCGTCCTGCCGACCCAGTTGCACGGTCTCGACGAGCGGGAAAACGCCGACCCCATGACGGTCGATTTCGCCCGGCCGCCCTACAAGCATTCAGGCTTTGGCAAAGGGCCGCATCATTGCGTGGGGGCGCCGCTGGCGCGGGTCGAAATACGCGTCACTCTCGAGGAGTGGCTGTCGCGCATCCCTGAATTCAGCGTGGCGCCCGACGCGGTGATCGAATGCATGGGCGGCATCGTCGGGTGCGTTCGCGAGCTGCCGCTGGTGTGGGACCCGGCGACGACCCGCGTGCCGGCGTAACACGTTCCGCCTCAGGGCTTCATCCGGGTCTCGCCCGGATAGCGCAGGCGCGACAGGACGCTGGCCAGCGACGGCGCGCTCCCGATCTTGTCCTTCACCCGCAGCTTGGCCTTTTCGAACGCCATGACGTTCTCGATTCGGCGGTCGAGGAACGCCCATGTGTCGGCGTCGTCCTCGGAGGTGTCGGCGATCCAGTGGAGGACGGTGGCGGAGTAAACCGCCGCCAGCGTGGCGCGCTTGGTGTAGAACGCGAAATCGGTCGAGGTGTCGCCCGCCGCGCGCCACATCAGGTCGACGGTGCGCGACAGCGCCTTCAGGCCCAGCGCCGCATTTTGCGGCAGCGAAACGAAGCTCAGCGCCCGGCGTTCCGCCTCCTTGTGCTCGGCGATCACGTCGATGCGGGTCCTGACGACGGTGCGGATGCGGTCGCGCATGCGCATCTCGCCGATGCCCAGTTCGGCGACTCGGTCGAGCATGCGCAAATCCGCGTCGCGGGCGAAGAAGTCGAGCAGATCGGTCGCGCCGCCCGGAAACGCCATGCCGGCGGTGCCGGCATTGACCTTGATGTCCCTCGCCGCCTTGTTCAGGCTGATATCGCTCCAGCCGTCGAACGGAATGTGGGTCAGCGCGGCGGCCAGCAGGTCGCGGCGCACCGGATCGAGGGCGTCTTCGGGCGTATCGCTCATGGTTTCAATATGGGTGCTGCGTCCCGCGCGGTCAAAGGGCTTCACAAGCCGGAGACGAAGTGATAAACACGCGCCAACTTGCTGGCTGGAACACGCTGGCGATACAGCTATATGTCTACCGTACGGTGACATCAACAACAGGAGAGAACGTGCAGGTTTCCGTTCGTGACAACAACGTCGATCAGGCGCTGCGCGCTCTGAAGAAGAAGATGCAGCGCGAGGGTATCTACCGGGAAATGAAGCTCCGCCGTTTCTACGAAAAGCCGTCCGAGCGCCGCGCCCGCGAGCATGCCACGGCGATCCGCCGGGCCCGCAAGCTGGAACGCAAGCGCGCCGAACGCGACGGCGGCGTATAAGTTTCACGCCGATACCGGATCGAAAAGCCGCCCGCTGGGCGGCTTTCGTGTTTCTAGGGGTTGTGGGCTATTTGATCGCGGGCATTCCGCGTTTGCGGCGTTCGCGGTTCAGTTCATTTTTCACGGCGGCTCTCACCGCCGCTCCATAAGCGTAAACCAGCCGACGCCAGCGATGATCAGCACCGCGCCGATCCATTCGGTGCCGGTCATCACCTCGCCCAGGATCGCGGCCGCCAGCGCGATCGTGGCGATGGGGCTGAGCGTGCCGATCACCGCGTTGGCCTGGGCCGAGATGCGGTGCAGCGCCGCGTTCATCAGGAATGACGGGATCACCGTGGCGCCGATGGCGAGGAACAGCGAGCAGGCGAACGCATTGGGCGACACCGCCAGCGCGCCGACCGGATGGGTCAGCAGGAACTGCGCGACCACCACGATGGACGCGGCGCTCATGGCGATGCAGGTGAACAGGCTGGGGCCGATGCGGCCGATCAGCGGCTTGGCCAGCAGCTGGTAGAGCGCGAAGGCGATGGCCGAGGCGATGACGAGGCTCGCGCCGATCAGCAGCGAATCACCGCTGCCGGCCGGCGCGCCGGCGAAGATCAGCGCCAGCCCCGCATAGGAGAACACGAAGGCGAACAGCGCCCGGGGCCGCACATGCTGGCGGAACAGCAGCGCGCCGAACAGCACCGTGAACAACGGATAGGTGAACAGGATCAGCCGCTCGAGCTGGGCCGAGATGTAGTTCAGCCCGAGGAAGTCGGTGTAGCTGGCGAACCAGTAGCTGAGGATGCCGACCAAACCGGCCTTTGCCACCAGGCTCCGGCCGAGCGGCTCGGCCCCGCCCGCGGCCCGGCCGCGCAGAGATACGGCGCCGACCACCAGGTAGAACGGCAGCGACAGCAGCATGCGCAGCGCCAACAGGGTCTCGGTATCGACGCCCTCGGCATAGGCCAGCTTGATGGCGACGCCCTTGGTGGCGAACAGGACCGAGCCGAGCGCGCCCAGGGCATAGCCGATCAGCAGGCGCGGCGCCGGCGCGGATGGGGGGACTGTCTGGCTTGTCATGCGATCTTTCCTTGCAATGGGAGCGATCGCGTTCACGGGAAACCGGCGGCGCGTCGTTCGCGCGGCCGGTCGGGATGCTGAATCAGGCACCGCCCCGGTCGCGGAGACCGGGAATAATCCACAGGATGGTGTTGGGGCGCTTCATCATGGCGGTTTGGTAGCATGCGATTGCAAGCCGAGACAAAAGAAAATGGCCATTCTGGGTTTACACAACGTTGCACCGCAGGTGTCTGCCATCGACCCGTTTCAGACTGAGACAGCGCGCTCCCTTCGGTTGCTTGCGATCAAGATTTCGACTTAGATTCGCCAATGACCTCAATCTCCGCATTGCTCAGCTACCTCTGGACCGCACTCGGTGTCCTCTGGACCGCCGTCTTTTTGGTCGGTTTGCTTTGCAACGCAGGAATGCTTGTAACAGCAATATGGACTGGAAAACTCTGGCCCAGGCGGAAAAGTCGATCAGGCGAGTGGTGGCCACCTTTTCGTTCGGAGGCTCCAGTTCGGTTTTGGCTTTATTGGTTCGGGCTGGCGGGTCCTCTTCTTTTCTTTCCGGTGCTAATTTTAATCGGATGGGTCCTATCAGTTTTAAAGCAATGACCTCTTCCCACCCGTAGCAGACGGCGGCGCAGCGGATTGCAACCGCTCAGTGCCAAAAGAAAAGGCCGCTAGAGGCGGCCTTTTCGAACTGCTTGCGGTGCGCCTTACAGCGACTTGACGATCTCTTCGACCATCTTCTTGGCGTCGCCGAACAGCATCATGGTGTTGTCGCGGAAGAACAGCTCGTTCTCGACGCCGGCGTAACCGGCCGCCATGCCGCGCTTGATGAACAGCACGGTTTTCGCGTTCTCCACGTCCAGCACCGGCATGCCGTAGATCGGGCTGGTCTTGTCGGTCTTGGCCGCCGGGTTGGTGACGTCGTTGGCGCCGATGACGAAGGCCACGTCGGCCTGGCTGAACGACGAGTTGATGTCCTCGAGCTCGAACACCTCGTCATAGGGCACGTTGGCTTCCGCCAGCAGCACGTTCATATGGCCGGGCATGCGGCCGGCGACCGGATGGATGGCGTATTTGACGACGACGCCTTCCTTCTTCAGCTCCTCGGCCATCTCCTTCAGCGCGTGCTGCGCCTGGGCGACGGCCATGCCGTAGCCGGGCACGATGATGATCGAGCCGGCGTTCTTCATGATGAAGGCCGCGTCCTCGGCCGAGCCGCGCTTGACCGGACGGGTCTCGACCACACCGGTCGCGCCGGTGCCCGCCTCGCCGCCGAAGCCGCCGAGGATGACGCTGAAGAACGAGCGGTTCATGGCCTTGCACATGATGTAGCTCAGGATCGCGCCCGAGCTGCCCACCAGCGCGCCGGTGATGATCAGCGCGGTGTTCGACAGGGTGAAGCCGATGCCCGCGGCCGCCCAGCCCGAATAGGAGTTCAGCATGGACACGACGACCGGCATGTCGGCGCCGCCGATCGGGATGATCAGGGTGATGCCGATGACCAGCGACAGGCCGGCGATGGCCCACAGCACCCAGGCTTCCTGCGCGACGCAGAAATAGATGATCAGCAGCACCAGGATGATGCCCAGCAGCGCATTCAGCAGGTGCTGGCCGGGGAACACCACGGGTGCGCCCGAAACCAGGCCCTGCAGCTTGGTGAAGGCGATCACCGAGCCGGTGAAGGTCACGGCGCCGATGGCGATGCCGAGCGACATCTCGACCAGACTGGCGGTCTTGATCATGCCGTCGTCGGCCAGGATGCCGAAGGCCTCGGGAGAGTAGAACGCGCTGGCGGCCACCATCACGGCCGCGAGGCCGACCAGGCTGTGGAACGCGGCGACCAGCTGCGGCATGGCGGTCATCGCCACCTTGCGGGCGATCACCGCGCCGATGCCGCCGCCGATGGCGAGGCCGGCGATGATCAGGCCGATGGTCGCCGGATCGACGCCGTGGGCCGCCACATTGGCCAGGGTCGTGCCGATGGCGATCGCCATGCCGACCATGCCCATGGTGTTGCCACGGCGCGAGGTGACCGGCGACGACAAGCCGCGCAGCGCCAGGATGAACAGCACGCCGGCGACGAGATAGAGGATAGCGGTTATGTTCGCGGACATTTCCCCGGCCCCTTACTTTTCTTTTTTCTTGTACATGGCCAGCATGCGCTGGGTGACGAGGAAGCCGCCGAAGATGTTGACCGAGGCCATGATCAGGGCGAGGAAGCCGAGGATCTTCGACGTCCAGGTCATCTTGGCCAGGTCGGCGGCCATCTCGGGCACCTGCACGCCCACGGCGATCAGCGCGCCGACCACGATCACCGACGAGATGGCGTTGGTGACCGCCATCAGCGGCGTGTGCAGGGCGGGCGTGACGCTCCAGACCACGTAGTAGCCGACGAAGATCGCCAGCACGAAGATGGCCAGCTCGAAGACGACGGGGCTAACGACAGCGTGTTCCATGATCAGGCTCCGGTGAATTGCGGATGGACGATCTGGCCGTCGCGCGTCAGCAGGATGCCGGCCACCGTCTCGTCGTCCCAGGCGAACGACAGGGCGCCGTCCTTGATGTGGGGCGTGATGAAGTTCAGCAGGTTCTTGGCGAACAGGTTCGACGCGTCCACCGGAATGCGGCTGGGCACGTTGAAGTAGCCGATGATGGTCACGTCGTTGCGCACCACCACCTCGCCCGGCACGGTCAGCGTGCAGTTTCCCCCGGTTTCGGCCGCCAGGTCGTAGATCACCGAGCCCGGCTTCATGGACGCGACCATGGCGTCGTCGATCAGCTTGGGCGCCGGACGGCCGGGAATCAGCGCCGTGGTGATGGCGATGTCCTGCTTGGCGATGGTGTCGGCGATCAGCTGGGCCTGCTTGGCCTTGTAGGCGTCGCTCATTTCCTTGGCGTAGCCGGCGGCGGTCTCCGCGGCCTTGGACTCCTCGTCCTCGACCATCAGGAACTTGCCGCCCAGCGATTCCACCTGCTCCTTGGTGGCGGGCCGCACGTCGGTGGCGCTGACGATGGCGCCCATGCGCTTGGCGGTGGCGACCGCCTGCAGGCCGGCGACGCCGGCGCCGAAGATCATCACCTTGGCGGGCGCCACGGTGCCGGCCGCGGTCATCATCATCGGCATGGCGCGGTTGTAATGGTCCGCCGCCTCGACGACGGCCTTGTAGCCGGCCAGGTTGTTCTGCGAGCTCAGGATGTCCATGGACTGGGCGCGGGTGATGCGCGGCATCAGCTCCATGGCCATGGCGTTGATGCCGGCGGCCGCATAGGCCTTCACGCCGTCCAGGTCCTGGTAGGGCGTCAGCGAGGCGACCAGATAGGCGCCGCGCTTGATCAGGCTGAACTCGTCCACGTCGCCTTCGCCGGCGCGCAGCGGGCGCTGGATCTTGAAGATGACATCCGCGTCCGCATAGGTGGACGCCGCATCCGGCGCGATGGTCGCGCCGGCGTCGGAGAACAGTCTGTCGGGCATGGCGGCGGCGTCGCCGGCGCCGGATTCGACGACCACGTCGAAGCCCAGGCCCTTGAGTTTCTTGACGGTGTCCGGCGAGACCGCGACGCGGCGCTCGTGCGGACGCCGTTCCTTGGGTACAGCGATTTTCATGAAAACGTCCCGTTATGCCGTTTTTTGGCGATGCTTATCGTTGGGCCGGACTATAGCAGACGATCACTGCACCGCAACAATCGACGCAGCGTACAAGCGCACGTGACTTTATGATTTCCGCACGGACTGCGCGGGCCCGAGCCGCCTGACAACCAGGCCGGCGATGGTCGCATGGGGATGAGGGCCGTGGCCCAGCCGCATCGCCAGCGACGGGGCGCCATCCACCGCGTCGGCCAAGGCGCGCGCCCCCGAGGCGATCGCGCGCTCGGTAGCGATGCTTTCCTCCAGCCCCTTCTTCAGCGCGCCCATGGCGGTGCGCATGGGCGCGGTGTTGGCGATTCCGCTGGGATCCTCGTGCCGGCGCAGCCAGTCATAGTAGCGCGGCGCCGACGCCGTCGCCTTGCGCAGCAGGCCCTCGGCCTTGTCGATGGACCGGCGCGCGGCGGCCAGACGGGCCGGCGGCAGCGGCTGGCTGGCGGTGTCGGGCCGCTCCAGCAGATGGATCATGGCGGTATTGAGCTCGGCCCGCGCCCGGGTCAGGAAATATTGCGGGTTGGCGGTGCGGATCGCGTCGGCCGCGGCGTGCTGGAACACGTTCTCGCGCGCCAGCAGGTCGATCAGCAGCTGATCCTGGGCGGCGGCGAGCAGAAGTTCGGCGGCCAGGTCCTTCTTCGCCCGGGCCGTGCGGAGCTGGCGCGATATGATGACCTGGCGCTCGGTGGCCGCGATCAGCGTCTCGGCATAGGCGAACACGCCGGACAGGTACTCCTGGCGCTGGGCGTTGCGCAGCGTCGGCTCGGGGATGAGCCTGAGCGCCCGCGACGCGGCGCCCGCAGTCGATGCCGCCTCTATCAGGGCGTTGTCGGCCGCGCTGTCCGAGGCCTGGCGTTCGAGCAGTCCCAGATAGGCGGCGCCCGCTTCGGCCAGGACCGGCGTCAGCCGGTTCATGGCCACGAATTCCGCCTTGGAGTCTTCCCGGTAGGTCTTCGCGTTCGAGGCCGAAACGGGCATGTAGCACTGGCGGAAACGCATCCACCAGGTCCGCAGCGTCCGTCCGATCCGCTTCGTGGAAACCCGGGCCACGATCCGCTCCTACAGCGATTCCAGTTCGTCGATCATACCAGAAATCACCGACAAACCCTTCTGCCAGAACGAGGGGTCCGACGCATCGAGTCCGAAGGGCGCCAGCAGCTCCTTGTGCCGCTTGGTGCCGCCCGCGCGCAGCATGTCGAGATACTTGTCCTCGAAGCCGGCGGGCTGCTGCTGGTAGACCGCGTAAAGCGAGTTCACCAGGCAGTCGCCGAAGGCGTAGGCGTAGACATAGAACGGGGTGTGGATGAAGTGCGGGATGTAGCACCAGTAGTCGCGGTACGCCTCGGTCAGCTCGATCGCCGGGCCCAGGCTGTCGCCCTGCACGCCCAGCCAGATTTCGCCCAGCCGCTGCGGCGTCAGCTCGCCGGTCCGGCGCTCGGCGTGGACCTTTTCCTCGAAGGTGTGGAACGCGGTCTGGCGCACCACCGTGTTGATCATGTCCTCGACCTTCGACGCCAGCATCACCTTGCGGCGCACAGGATCGGTGGTCTGGCCGAGCAAGGCCTGGAAGGTCAGCATCTCGCCGAACACGCTGGCGGTTTCGGCCAGGGTCAGCGGCGTTCCCGACATCAGCGTGCCGCGCGGCCCGGCCAGCACCTGGTGCACGCCGTGGCCCAGTTCGTGGGCCAGCGTGGTCACGTCGCGGGTCTTGCCCTGGTAGTTCAGCAGCAGGTACGGGTGCGCCGACGGCACCGTCGGATGGGCGAAGGCGCCACCCTGCTTGCCCGGCTTCACCAGCGCGTCGATCCAGGCGTTGGCGAAGAACGGCTGCGCCACGTCCGCCAGCCGGGGCGAGAACGCGCGGTAGGCCTCGATCACAGTGGAGGTGGCCTGCTCCCACGGAATGTGCGCGTCGTCATGCTCGGGCAGCGGCGCGTTGCGGTCCCAGAAATTCAGCCGCTCCATGCCCATCCACTTGGCCTTGAGCGCATAATACCGGTGCGCCAGCCGCGGATAGGCGTCGCGGGCCGCGCTCACCAGCCCGTCGACGACCTCCGGCTCCACCTGGTTGGCCAGATGGCGCGAGGCGGCCGGCGTCGGATATTTCCGCCAGCGGTCCTCCACCTCCTTGTCTTTGATGAGGGTGTTCATCACCAGCGCGAACAGCCGGATGTTCTTTCCGAACACCTCGGTCAGCGCCTCGGCGGCGCGGCGGCGCTTGCCCGGATCCTTGTCGGACAGCAGGCCCAGGGTCTGCTCCTCGGTCAGGCTCTCGCCGTCGACGGTGAAACGCAGGCCGGCGATGGTCTCGTCGAACAGCCGCGCCCAGGACGACCGCCCTGCCACCGACTTGTCGTGCAGCAGGTGCTCGGCCTCGTCAGACAGCTGATGGTCGCGGAACAGCCGAACCTCGTCCAGCCAGGGCCGGTAATGGGCCAGCACCGGGCTGGCCATCAGCGCATCGAACGCCGCGTCCTCGATCCGGTTGATCTCCAGGGTGAAGAACAGCAGATGCGCGCTGATGTCGGTCAGCTGCTCCTGGATGCCCTGGCTGAACCGCGCTGTCTCGGGATCGTCGAGCCGGGTGACGTAGTAAAGGCTCGCATAGCTGCCGATGCGCCCCGCCAGCTCCTCGATCTGTTCGTAGATGGCGACCGCCTCGCCCAGGCCGTCGCCGGTCAGGCCGCCGATCTTGCCCTGGAAATCGGTCTCGAACGCCGTCGCCCGCTTCTCCAGCTCGGCCAGCGCGGCCTTCAGTTCAGGCGACTCCGGTCCGGGGTAGAGGTCCGTGAGATCCCACTCGGGCAGCGCTGAGTTGGCGAATGCGGGCTCGGCCATGGTCACCCCTCGATAGCGCTCATATAGAGATCAAGCAGGGCTTCCAGTTCCTGGCGGTCGCCCCGCTCCATCTTGCGCAGGCGAATCACCTGGCGCATGACCTTGGGGTCGAAACCGTTGCCCTTCGCTTCGGCATAGACGTCGCGAATATCATCGGCGAGGCCCTTCTTCTCTTCCTCCAGACGCTCGATCCGCTCGATCAGCGACTTGAGTTGACCCGCCGCGATACCGCCGACATCGGCCATGAAACGCTCCCTGCTATTGTCTGTTCCGATCCTGCCGGAACTTAGCGGCTGCTTCCCGGATTGCAAGGCGCGACCGGTTCAGCCCGTGTACCGGGCGCTCAGCGCGGCAATGACGTCCGCATCGACGGCGGGATCGAACTTGCGGGCGAACAGGGCGCCCGAATCGTCCATCTCGTCCAGGTCGGCCAGCCTGAGCACACGCGGATGCGCGGTGCCGCCAAAATTCAGGAAGCGCTTGTTGTCGTTCACCAGCGTGTCGCGGAACGGGCTCGCCATGATCATCTGCTGCATCACCAGTTCGTCGGGCGCGAACGTCAGCGGCAGCGTGGCGTAGCCGGCTTCGCGGGGCGAGGCCGTGGCCGCCCAGTCGCAAAACGCCCGGCTCAGCATCCCCCATTGCGAGCCGTAATATTTCACGCGGCCGCGGTGGATCGGCGCCATCGGCACGGGCAGCCGCTGCGGCCCCCGTGCCAGCTCGATCCGAAGCCACTGGTAGCGGCGCTTGACCACGCCCCGCAACGGCTGGGGCAGTTCCGCGATCAGCCGGCAGTCGATGAAATTGGCGCCGTTGTGCCGCGACAGGAAGTCGCGCAACTCGCCGGCGGACCGCAACGGCATGTCCTGGCCGCTGAGGTTGATCAGATAGTCCCACTCCAGCTGGTCGGTACACAGGTCGGCGAAGGCGTCGAGCAAGGCCTGCGCCAGGCTCCATCCGCCCCAGGACATGCCGCGGGACGGCAGGATGCGAAGATTGGGCTGGCCCAGGCGGCGGCGGACGACGTCGTGGACCGACGTATCCGCCTTGGCGTCCACATGCACGAGGATCGTGTCGGTGGGATTGGACACCAGCCCGATCAGCGCGTCGAGCTGCTCGGCGTTCCGGTGCGCCATGATGAAATATGCGATCCTCAGTGCCGCCCCCCATGAAACTTCGCCTCAGCGCGCGCGGGACTCTCGAGGCTTTCCTTCATGGTTCCGTCGCCGCCGGTATGTTAATCCGTAATCCCGCAGCTGGAATACGAGGAAATCGCCGCAATGCGCCGCTCACGCAGCATCCGCATCATCGCCACGCTTGGCCCGGCCAGCAATACGCCAGAGATGATCGGCGCGCTCCACGCCGCGGGCGCCGACGTCTTCCGGCTGAACATGAGCCATGGCGATCACGGCCAGATCGCGGGCCTCTACACCGCGATTCGCGAGGTCGAGGCGGCCGTCGGCAGGCCGATCGGCATCCTGGCCGACCTCCAGGGACCCAAGTTTCGCATTGGCGGGTTTGCCGGTGGTCCGGTCATGCTCCGCGAGGGCGCCCGCTTCCGGCTGGACAGGACGGCGACGCATGGCGACCACGACCGCGCCGAGCTGCCCCATCCAGAGATATTCGCCGCATTGCGGCCCGGGCAGCGGCTGCTGCTTGACGACGGCAGGATCCGGCTGCTTGTCCTGGAGGTCAATGGCGACGAGGCGGTCACCAGGGTCGAGGTCGGGGGCGTGCTATCCGACCGCAAGGGCGTCAACCTGCCCGAGGCGGTGCTGCCGCTGCCGCCGCTGACCGACAAGGACAAGTGCGACCTGGAGTTCGCTCTGGACCTCGGCGTGGACTGGATCGCCCAGTCCTTCGTGCAGACCGCGGCCGACGTGGCCGCCGCCCGCGAGCTTGTCGCCGGCCGTGCCGGCCTGCTGGCCAAGATCGAGAAGCCGCAGGCGCTGAAGGACATCGCCGCCATTGCCGACATCGTCGACGCGGTGATGGTGGCGCGCGGCGACCTGGGCGTGGAGATGCCGCTCGAGGACGTGCCCGGGGCGCAGAAGACGATCATCGACGCCGCAAGGCGGCGCGGCAAGCTGGTGGTGGTCGCCACCCAGATGCTCGATTCCATGGTGAAGTCGCCGGTGCCGACCCGCGCCGAGGTGTCGGACGTCGCCAACGCGGTGTTCGAGGGCGCCGATGCGGTGATGCTCTCGGCCGAATCCGCCGCGGGCGATCATCCGATCGCGGCGGTCGAGTTGATGAACCGGGTCGGCGTCAAGGTCGAGCAGGATCCGCACTACCGGACCTATATCGATTCGGTGCGCCCGACGCCCGAGGCAACCAGCGCCGACGCCATCACCACCGCCGCGCGCCAGGTGGCGCAGACCATCAAGGCGGCGGTCATCGTCACCTACACCAGTTCCGGCTCCACCGCCCTGCGCGCGGCGCGCGAGCGCCCGGCGGTGCCGATCCTGGCGCTGACGCCCCGCCAGGACACCGCGCGGCGGCTCACGCTGGGCTGGGGGCTGCACAGCGTCATCGGCGAGGACGCCCACAATTTCAGCGACATGGTCGACAAGGCCCGCAAGGTCGCCAAGCAGCAGGGCTTCGCGAGCACCGGCGACTACATCGTCGTGACCGCCGGCGAGCCGTTCGGCACGCCCGGCCGCACCAACGTGCTGCGCATCGCCAGGGTGCTCGAGAGCGATTGAGCCCAATCCCAAAAGGAAAGGGCCGCGTCTTCCGGACGCGGCCCTCGAATTCCATCGCCTGGGGCTGGGATCAGCCCTGGCGCGCCTTGTAGCGGCGCTGCGTCTTGTTGATCACGTAGACGCGGCCCTTGCGGCGGATGACGCGGCAGTCGCGATGACGCGCCTTCAGCGACTTGAGAGAGTTCTTGATCTTCATTGTTCTGCTCCGGACCGCGTTGCGGCTGAATTTGAGGCGCGGACCATATGGGCGGCGGATGAGGTTGTCAACACGCCAGAATCCGGTTCGCGCGGGATTTTCACTGGGCCGCAGGCGGCGCTTCTTCCTCGCTGAATCCGTCGTCGGAGGCGGTGACCACGATGATCGCGCCGATGCCCAGCGCCAGCGCCATCAGGCCGTAGGTCCACCATGCCGACGGCTCGCCCTCGCTGCGATAGGCGAGGCGCTGCTCGGTCTCGCGCAGGCTCAGGCCGTTGACCTGCAGGTCCTCGAAGCCGTCGGGCGTGAACTTCAGGTCGGCCAGCGCCATCAGGTTGCGCCTGGTGTCCACATAGCTGGTCGACACGCTGTCGGGCATGCGGGCCGCCAGGTTGACGCCGTATTTCACGTCGGTCTTGCGCAGATGTGCCGGACCGCCGAACGGAATCCGCAGATAGGCCATGCCGGCCACCTCGTCCTCGCCGAGCACACCGGCCAGGGTGCTCTCCTGCATCGCATAGAGATTGCGCCATTCCTGCGCGAGCACCGGCGTGGTCTGGGCAGAGACCAGCGCGACGGCGGTGGCCATGAGAACGGTCTTCCGCAGCATGAAGAACTCCGAATCCGACGGGTTGAGGCGCCGATAATACCGGTTTTCCCAAGCCTGTCATCCGCTTGCGGCGTGCCCGGCCCAGTTTGGAATTTGACCCGCGAACGGATCAGCGGCCGATCAGGAACCTTGATATGCGCTCGATTCGCGTGCCGAACGGTGGCCAGGCCGCCTTGTTGAAGGCGATGCGGCCCTGCTCCAGCACCGAGCGGGCGTGGCTGAACGTCCGGAACCCGGCCTCGCCGTGATATGCGCCGATGCCGCTGGCGCCGACGCCGCCGAACGGCAGGTCCTCGATCGCCACATGCAGCATGGTGTCGTTGATGGTGACGCCGCCCGACAGGGTGCGGTCCATCACCCGGCGTTTCTCGTCGCCGTCGTTGGTGAAGTGGTACAGCGCCAGCGGCCGTTCGTGGGCGTTGATGTAGCCGATGACCTCGTCGATGGAGCGATACGCCTTCAGCGGCAGCACCGGGCCGAACACCTCCTCCTGCATCACCGCCATGTCGTCGGTCGCCTGCAGGATCAGCGTCGGGGCGATCTTGCGCCCGTTTCCCAGCGCCTCGCCCGACGGGTTGATCTCGATGACCTCGGCGCCCTTGTCCCGAGCGTCGGCCACCAGCGCCCGCAGGCGCGCATGATGCTGGTCGGACACGATCGAGGTGTAGTCCGGATTGGCGGCCAGCGACGGATACATCGCGGTGACCTGGCTGACGAAGGCGTTGGCGAAGGCATCCATACGGCCTTCGGGCACGAAACCGTAGTCGGGGGCGATGCAGGTCTGGCCGGCGTTGATCAGCTTGCCGAAGGCGATGGCGCCCGCTGCTTTCGCCAGGTCATGGCCCTCGCCGATGATCGCCGGCGACTTGCCGCCCAGCTCCAGCGTCACCGGCACCAGATTCTCGGCGGCGGCCTTCATCACCAGCCGGCCGGTCGCGGTGGAGCCGGTGAACATCAGATGGTCGAACCGGCGGCGGGAGAAGGCGGCGGCCACGTCGGGCCCGCCATTGATCACCGCCACCCTGTCCTGTCCGAAAGCCTGTGCCAGCAGCTCCTTGATCAGCGCCGAAGCGTTGGGCGTCTGCTCGGGCGGCTTGATCATGACGCGGTTGCCGGCGGCCAGCGCCTGGCCCAGCGGCACCAGGCACAGCTTGTAGGGATAGTTCCAGGGCGACATCACGCCCACCACTCCCAGCGGCTGGTAGTTGATGTAGGCCTTGGCGAAGGGCTGTTGCAGCCGGTTGAGCGGCACGCGTCGGGGCTTGACCCACTTCGGCAGGTGTTTGCGGGTATGACGCAGCACGAGCAGCGAACCCAGCGCCTCGGCGAGCATGGTCTCGTGGCGGCTCCGGTTACCGAAATCCTCGCTCAGCGCGTCGGCCATCCGGCCGTGGTTCTTGCGGATCAGGTCGTCGAGCGCGTCGAGATGGGCGAGCCGTTCGCTGAGCGGCGGCGGTCCGTTGTCGAGGAACGCCCGCCGCTGCGCCGCGAGGACGGCTTCGATCTCTCCGTCGGGAGCGTCGGCGGCGTGCGGCCGGGCCATGATTGGTTGAGAACTCATTACCGGATAGTAGCAGATGCGATAGCGATGCAAACGCACAACCGTGCGAAGGCATTGCGTCAACGTGCGTCCTGTCCGAAAGTGCCGGTATGGCGCGCTCCGACTTCAGGTTCTTCCACCGCATCCGCACCCGCTACGCCGAAGTGGACGCGCAGGGCGTGGTGTTCAATGCCCATTACCTGACCTATTTCGACGTCGCCCACACCGAGTACATGCGGGCCATGCAGTACGACTACAAAGGCGAGGTGGCACGCACCGGGCTGGACTTCCACCTGGTCCGTTCGGTGGTCGAGTACCGCCAGCCGCTGGTGTTCGACCAGCAGGTCGATGTCTGCGTGCGCGCCGCGCGCATCGGCCGCACCAGCGTCACCAACCTTTTCGAGATCCATGCCGCCGACGCCGACGACCTGCTGGCGTCCGGCGAAACCGTCATGGTCTGTGCCGACCTGGCCACCCACCGTCCCGTGCCGGTGATGCCGTCCTTCCTCGAGGCCATGAAGCGGATCGAGGGCGACGCGCTGGTTATCGCGTAAGCCGTTCGCCCTTCGCCAAGCTCAGGATGAACGGCGGAGCCGTTCGAAAGCGGCCCGCACCAGCGGCAGGCGGTCGTTGCCGAAATACATGTCGGCGCCGTTCACGAACATGGTGGGCGAGCCGAAGCCGCCGCGGTCGATGACGTCCTGGGTGTTGGCCTTCAGCCGGTCCTTGATCTCCTGCCGGGCGATGCCGTCGAAGAACCCGGCCCGGTCCAGGC
Source organism: Rhizobium sp. Q54 (assembly GCA_945907245.1). Classification (GTDB taxonomy): domain Bacteria; phylum Pseudomonadota; class Alphaproteobacteria; order SMXS01; family SMXS01; genus RI-34. The sequence continues at coordinate 3,315 of CAMDTB010000018.1, read as the reverse complement.
CGGTTCCGGCGACGATGTCGGCGAGCACCGCGTCGTCGTTGATGTCGCGGTTCTCGCCCCAATAGGCGTGGAACACGCGGGACGCGAACGGCACCAGCTTGCCCTCTTCGGCGGCGATGAAGCAGCCGCGCATCGCCTTGACGCTGTTGATCGGGAAGATGCTCGGCCAGTTGATCTCGATGCCGGCGAGGCGCGCCCAGTCGTACAGGTCCTTGCGCGAGTACTTTGCCTTCGCGGGCACCGGGTTTTCCCGGTTGCGGTAGACGCTGTCGTTGACGGCGTTGAAGATGCCGCCCACCAGGATCGGCTTCCACTCGATGTCGACGCCGAACTCGGCGGCGATCGGCTGGATGTTGACGAAGCCCAGATAGGTCCACGGGCTGGAGCAGTCGAAGAAGAATTCGAAGCGGATCATCAGGTCTTTTCCAGGTGAGGTTGATCCCAGTATTTGTAGACCACCAGCCAGACCAGCACCGCGCTCGATCCCAGATAGCCGGCGCTGATCCATGCCAGCAGGCTGACCGAGGCGCCGAGGTCGAAGGCGACGCCCATCACATAGGGTGACAGCGCCGTGGCCAGCATGCCGAAGCTGCTCATGATGGCGCGTACCGATCCCACGTGGCGCGGACCGTACATTTCGGTCCAGAACGCGGTGCCCGCCGGAATGCCGAAGCCCAGGGTGATGCCCGACAGCCCCAGATAAAGCCAGGCGGCGATCTGGTGGTCGGTCACCGCCAGCGCCACCATCCCGGCCATGAAGGGCAGAGTGTTCCAGGCGATCATCTTGCGCGCGCCGACCTTGTCGACCAGCGGCCCGGCGATGATCGAGCAGACGAAGGCGACGCCCGCATAGGCAATGAACGCCTTGGGCTGCAGGCCCATGGGCCAGTCCTGCAGCCGCGCCACATGCTGCTGGTGGAAGATGAAGCCGGTCAGGATGAATGGCATGGTCATGGCCGACGGGAACATCAGGTAGAAGCGGACGTCGCGCAGCAGCACCCGGCGGGTCCAGCCGCTTTTCTGGCTGGCCGTCTGATGGCTTTCCTCGTTGTCGCGCAGGAACTGCTCGTGGCGCTCCTTGTGGCCGATCAGCAGCCACAGCATCATCGGGATCAGCGTCACCGTCAGGAACAATGCGCTGTAATGCCAGGCGTCGCGCCAGCCGAACTCGCTGTTCAGCGATTTCGCCATCAGCGGAAAGGTCGCCTGGGCCAGGGCGAGGCCGAACGAGGCGACCGAGATCGCCCGGCCGCGGTCCTTGTCGAAATAGCGCGCCATCGAAGTGAACGAGGCATGCATCATCAACCCCTGCCCCGAGAGGCGCAGCAGGAAGAACGCCAGCATCAGGGTCGGGATGGAATTGGCCGTCGACATGGAGAAGCAGCCGGCGATCAAGGTCACGCAGATCAGGAATGTGAAGGTGCGCAGGTCAACGTCGTCGATCTTGCGCCCAGCCCACATCATCAGCAGGCCTGCAAGCCCGGTGGCCAGCGAGAACAGCAGGCCGATTTCGCCATGGCTCAGGTCGAACGACTGGCGCACCGAATCCGTGTAGGGACCGAAATAGTAGGTCTGCCCGAACCCGGAGAAGAACAGCATCATGAACCCGTAGGCCAGGAAGCGCGGGTTCGACAGGATGAAGGCCAGATAATTCATCGGGCGCCCCTCCCCGCGGGCGCGGCCGTTGTGGCATCGGCAGCAAACAGTCTACATAGACCCGGACAGGCTAGCGGGATGAAAAGGCGAAGGCCATGACCGAATGGCGTTATTTCGAGGATCTGGCGGTGGGCGAGACCGTCGAGTCCGAACCGTTTACCCTGGAGCGGGACGAGATGATCGCCTTCGCGTCACGCTATGACCCGCAATGGTTCCACAACGACGAGGCGGCCGCAGCCGACCACAAGGTATTCGAGGGGCTGAGCGCCAGCGGGATCTACACAGCGGCGATCTGGCGGCTGCTGGATCACCAGGTGTTCGGCGACGTGAACTGGGTCTGCGGCATCGGCTGGGACCAGGTGCGCTGGCGCAAGCCGCTCAAGCCCGGCGACCGGGTCCGCGCCTGGGCCCAGATCCTGGAAAAGCGGCCGTGGAAGAAGCGCACCGACATCGGCCGCGTCACCATCCGCCACGAACTGCGCAACGATGCCGGCGAGGCCGTCTTCCACTTCCTCGGCGACAGCCTGGTGCACAAGCGGCCGCCCGACGTGGACTAGGCCTTTTGCGCCGCGTGCCGGGCGGTTATTTCGCCCACCTTGTCCTCCAGGCTCAGCCGGTCCAGGGACGCGTGCGGCAGGTTTACGAAAGTCGACAGTAGCGCGTGAATGTCCTTGTAGGTCTCGGCGAACTCGGCGGCGATTTCGGCCTCGTTGTACTCGCCATTATCGAAGCGTGACGGGTCTGGAAAGGTCCACTGGGCGGTCACCGGGTGACCCGGAAGATGCGGCGCGGGCTCACCATCGGTGGGGTCGGACAGGGTGATGATGAAGTCGAAAGCCTGTGCGTCCGGGCCGCCGAACTCGTCGACCGACTTCGAGCGCAATCCCTCGACCGGATGCTTCATCATCTGGAGCAGGTTGAGGGCGGCCGGGTCGATGGAGCCCTTTGGCTTCGTGCCCGCGCTGTAGCCCTTGAACTTGCCCTTGCCGAGCGTGTTGAGGATCGCCTCGGCGATGATGCTGCGCACCGAATTGCGGGTGCACAGGAACAGCACGTCGTAGACACCGTCTTTGGGCATGATCCCTCCTCATGGCAATAACCGAGCGTGCCGCCAAAGCGGCCGCCGTTCACGGCGCATGGTTTCGAAACCGGCACGGTGTTGCCAGTGAACTTTTTCTGACAACTGACCAGCGGCGCTGGATGATCTCTCAGACGATCAGGCCGGACCGCGCGCCGGTGTAGGCGCCGCCGCTGACCGTCACCTGGCCGTTGACGATTACCGTGTCGATACCCGTCGGATGCCGGATATAGCGGTTGGCGTTCCCCGGCACGTCGTGGACGAAGATTTCCTCGCCCCGGTCGATGGTCGTCGGATCGAACACCACCACGTCGGCGGCCATGCCAGGCTTCAGCAGCCCCCGGTCGGCAATGCCCCAGGCCTGCGCCACTTCGCTGGTCATGCGGTGGACGGCGCGCTCCAGCGTCATGTCACCCCGTTCGCGCACATGGCGCGACAGCATGTAGCAGGTGTCGCCCGCGCCGCAGAACTGGGCGATGTGCGCGCCTGCGTCCGACGCGCCGACCAGGCAGGCCGGATGATCGAGGATCTGCGCCACGAAGTTGGCGTCGCCGTGGATCGCGCCGACCAGCTGGAACTCG